>CAZEEL010000029.1:0-22441 GCA_964511135.1 uncultured Leptolinea sp.
ACACCAGAACCTGATTACTGATTGACTTTCTCGCAAAGAAAGTATAAGATAATAAGGGAGACCCATACTTTATGCGAGATTTTACGTTTTTTTCTTAAACAATGACGAAAGGTGCGCTGAAAGCGTGCCTTTCGCTTTAATAAAACAATACCGATAAGGAGATATGCCATGGATTACGGAATGATTGGAAAGATCGAAAAAGCCAAACGCTATGCCCAGGAGAAAGAGCGGTTTCGCTTTTCTGACTTCTGCGTAGTCGTCAGCGGAGAAAACAATCCCCATACAGTAACCTATTCCAATCAGGAGTTTGGTTGTGACTGCGACTTTTTCAAGAGCCGCGGCCGCTGCTGCCATACGATGGCGCTGGAAATTATGCTGGGAGACATGCTGGAAGGAGATCATACCGTCGCATAATATCTGCGTTTACAATAATGGATGACTGCAACAAAGAACTCTCCCGCGATCCAGGAAGAGTTCTTTGTTTTTGAGACCAAACGGCCCTGTTTGCGTATACAGAGTAGAATTAGTGCATGAAATGATCGTTTGATCGGCACAAACAAAGGAGATTGTCCATATGAATGACCCAGCCCGCCCCGAAGAACAGGAACACGGTTCAGAATTTTTTTCTCCCGAAAACGCTGAATCTTCACATATTTCAGCTCAGGAAAATAATGCTGCGCTCAGCAACCCGACAACCCCGTTAGAAACACCCTGGTCTGAAAGACCGATAAGTTCTCCGAGTGATTCTTTCAATACCATCAGGTTGGAAACAGGCGCAAGTGAAAATGACGAACATAAAACAATACGGCTGGAAGAGCCCCTGAAAGATGCGCTCGAAACCATCAAACTCGACGAAAACAGCGATACGATCCATGCACTGCAGACTGTAAAACCTGCAGGGAGTGAACCCGCTGCCAATGTTCTGGAGACCGTTAAACTGCCCCAAAGCGCCTCACCTTTCTACACAAACAATGAGCCAACCCGAAGCGCTGTCCCGGCCGGGTATCAGCCGGAAGGAATACCTCCCGCCGCAGCCCCAGGCCAAACGCCGCCTGCATACCAAAGCCCCAGGCCGCCCGTCCGGCCGGCTGCATACAGCGGCCCATCCCTGCAAACCGCCTGTGAAAAACCGATTCAGGTAACGGTTTTGAGTGTCCTCACGTTAATCAGCGGAATTTCAAATATTGGTGCCTCTGCCGCTTCTTCATTAGCTGTCGTCATTGGAACTCTTGGCATTGGATTGCTTTGCCTGCCCATCACCATTCTGCCGGCCGTGCTGGGAATTTTCGAGATACTTTACGCGATTAATCTGCTTTCATCCTCTCCCAAACCCCTGAAACCCAATAACACCCTGGCCATTCTGGAAATCATTGGCATCTTATGCGGAAACGTTATTTCTCTGGCGTCTGGAATTACCGCCCTCGTTGTCTACAATGAACCCAAAGTACAGGCGTGGTTCCGGCATACCCAAAATTCTCACCCTTATGCTCAGCCGTGAGAACAGCAGGAGCGTTTTCTTTTCAGAACACCAACCCGATATTTTCGATGTACCCGATCCCTCCCGGGCACAAAAGCGTTAAAACAGACAGGTAAAACAAATGACACAAAAAAAACGGCGTCATAAAAACCCATATATGGTAAAAGTCGATGCGTATATGATTCCCAAAGAAGATGCCCCCCTCTACATTCAAAAACGGGAGGACTATGCCAAAAAAGCAGCTGCGGTTTTTTCTCAATACTGCGCTGAGGTAAAACGGCAATGGGCCGGTTCAGAAGATGGCGAAGCTATTACCGGGCTTAATGCACAGGGCGAGCTGATCATGATGATCCATCTTGATCCAAATGGCATTGAGAATATGGAAAATGCTGAAAAACAGGGCCAGTTGCATGACTTTCTGTTAGCCTGGAACGAGTTTGACCCCAAAAGCGGCCAAAATCATCAGGCTCAGCAGCCATAAAACACACCGGAAACACAAAAAACGGAAGCGGCCATTTACATCGGCGCTTCCGTTTTTTTATTTAACCCCTTCTGACCGCTTTGCAGGAAAGAAAGCGAAAAACAGAGGGAGTTCATTTTCCAGGGCTTACTTAGCCCATTACTTTTTGGTTATCAATATACAGGCTAACCTGCGGCTGAACAAAATCTTCATGCAGATCAGATTCAGTCACCCCGCCCAAATGAGAGCTGTCGCCAACGGCAATATGCACGGTTCCATATATTTTTTCAGCTTCCAGCACATTGTCCGCTTTTTTTGCATTGGGATTGGTTCCAATGCCCAGTTCGGCACAGTTGCGGCGGTGTTTTTTACTTTCATCTCCAAAAGCGAACAGGGCACGAAACTGATCGCCCACTTCACACCCGCCTTCGACTTTGGAAACATAACCGGCTTCAAAAGTAAGTTTCATATCCTCTTTTAAACCCGGGAACCAACCCACCTGTGCAACCAGAACCCCTTCGGCCGTTCCTTCCACCGGCGCGGTATACGCTTCACCCGCCGGCAGGTTTCCAAACTGCCCTTTTTTGATCAGCCCCGAATCGATTCCTCCCGGTCGTCCTTCAATACTGAAACGCAGATCGGTTCCGGCCGGCGTAGTCACTCTCACCTGACGGCCTTTTGTAATCACATCCGCCCATTTCTCCGTTTCAAGAGCAATCTTCTGATAATCGGCAGTCATTGGACCATTCGCCGCAAACATTCCTGCTTCAATTCCAGGCATACTCGCCACTTTTGCACCCGCCAGACAAGCCTCTTCACGGGCATGAGTATGGGTAAGCGAATTCGTGGTCATCAGCACCACAACATCATAAAGTTTAAAACGGGCCGCAACATCCGCCGGCGGTTCACTGCCTGACTGAGGAGTAATGGGATAGGCAAAGAAATCAACCTGATTGTTTTTCAGCTCCTGTTTAACCTGTTCATACATCCGGCGGGTCATCAAAGCCCGCTGACAGATATCTTCCAAAGCATCCGCATCATAACGATCCCAGTCAGCCGGTATTGCAATATCTGTAACAAAGACAGCCTTTTCTCCATCCTGGAGATCAAGGTTCACCTTCAACATATTTAAAGCTGCAATTTTTAATTCATCCAAAGTTGCCATAGATCCTCTTATGCTTTTGTATGCTTCTGTTCAATGGGAATGTATTCCACTCCCAGATTAAAATGCCTGGGGCCAAAGATATCCAAACCGCGCGGCGTTCGCCACTGGTCCGGCGCCTTTAATCCAATCACGGTAGCTTTCATCCCTTCTTCATAATAAGGGTTCAGGTTAGGCTCATTCGTATCATCATTGAACAGACAAATCAGATCCGGAACGGTCACATCGATCTGACCATCCTTCCAGGAAGCCATATGCTCGTTTTTATACCAGATATGATATTCGCTTCCGGCAAAATCACCTGTGCCGTCCAGATAAACATCGCCTACGGTAAAGCCATCTACCGTCTGATAGCCATGTTTGCTGACCGTTCCCTGAAAGAGAAGGTAGCCATCCATTCCGGCAGCCACCACCGGCCCGGCCAGTTTGCCTTCTTCTTTGGCCTGGCGATAGAGTTTTCCGGCTTTCCAGGCGTTGGAAATAGCGCCCTGAATAATCGCATTGCGTAAATCTTTAGCCTGAGCCGGATGATCTGCAACACCGATGCGATTCTTACTGGCAACCGCCATTGCCCGTACCAACGCTTCAGCCCGCTCATCATTAACCACTTTGGGCAGAATCGCTACATCGCCAAACATATTGGCACAGGCCAGCGGATAGATCGGTAAATCATAAATATAAAAAGTGGAATGCTGCAATTCAGGCACCGAACGCCCCGCAGGGTCCGCGTCCAGCACATAACGATCCAGCAAAGCAGCCGTATACAAAGCCTCGGCGACATTCCCGGCTCCCAGCTCGGTAGAGGTTACACCATAAAACGTCTTCCCAAAATATTTTTCAAGCGCCTGATAGGCCAGATAGGCTTCCGGTTCCGGCAACACCTGCAAATCGGCATATTTGGCGTCCAATTCCGGAGTAGTCGGAGAAATACTCCCGCACATGTAAGGCGTTGCAATCCAGGCGTCATCCGGCACTTCAGAAAAATCTACCAGCCGGATTTGTTTCCCTTTTGCGGTGATCTCTTCTACCATTTGGAGGCCTTTTTTAAGCGACCCGCCCCCGCCGGTACCCAGAATAGCGCAGCCATAAAGAATATCTACTAAATCCTGATGAGTCAAAGTAATCATGTCAACATCCCTTCAAACAGATCAGGCTTTGATCAATTCAGCGGCCATATCTTTAAGTTCCGGATGAACCACTACGCCGGTATCCAGAAGCTGAACACCATCCAGCCAGACAGAAGAGTTAAGACAGATACCATCACAATGAGATTTAGCCATAATGCCATCGGGCGGGGCATCCACCGGGCTGAGATAACCCAACCCCCACTCAGTGCAACCCCAAATACGTTCATCTTCCAGCACATTGCCGCACAACCGGGCGCCAGGGTTAAACCCATAACAGCCATGCGCAACACGGAACATATTGGGGTCATCAAAGCTTTCCAGCCAGGCTTGCAGCTCAGCCGCCTGTCGTCCGCCGCTGATCTTTTGAACCCGTCCCTTTACAATATCCAACACCACCGGCTCTTTCAGAAAACCGCATGGAGGGGCGATGGTTCCATCAAAAACAATCTTTCCTTCGATTGTTTCAAAATCCGGGTAGAAAGCAATTTGACCGCTCAGGAAGTGCATTCCAGGCGTTCGGGCCAGTCCATCATCACAGGTAAGCGCCCTTCCTTCGACAAAATCAAATTCAACATCATTGCCAGCCGGAGTCGTAATTCGCATATGTTTGGTTTTTTGGGTCATATCACTGACCTTATGCAGAAATACCGATAATTTTTTGGCGTCAACCCGCCCAACCAGCCGCACCATCATATCCACCGTTGTACCAACCATACAACTGTAGCGCAATTTCTTATTCTCACGCAAAGCCGTCTCAAAAGGCGTAGAATACAACAGCCATTGTTCATTAAATTCCACCCAGGCATCCGCCTGGCATAAGGCCGCTGTCAGAGATTCGACCGGCAACATAGGATCGGCAGCTTTTCCTACTCCCAGGGGAGCGGCAAGATAGATAACCATCGGTTTCGCCCCGGCGGTATGAGCCGCAGCAGCAACCGCATTCACCACCCGCATATCAGTCTGCGTATCAGCAGTGATAATAAAAGTTTCACCAGGCTGTAATGCAAACATATCATTAGCCATGATACTGGCCGCCTTAAAAAGTTCGAAATCATATAAATTGTTCATAATATCTCCTTATTAATTTCTTTTCAGATCATTGTTTTCTTTCAGGAAACCTGAGATATCTTTTCATTCAGCAAGTGACAGGCCGCTTTTCGGCTTCCATCCAGCGACAATAATGCAGGTTCCTGCTGACTGCAAAACGGTATTGCCCGTGAGCAGCGGGTATGAAAACGGCAGCCGCTGGGCGGGTTAATCGCACTGGGAACATTCCCTTCCAAAGTTTGCAGCTCGCTGAGATCAGCCATATGTATGGAAGGGATGGCATTAAACAAAGCCTGAGTATAAGGATGAACCGGATGATTAAAGATATCTTCCGCAGGCCCTTCTTCTACAATTTTTCCCAGATACATAACAATGATTCGATCTGCCATGTAATGCACCACACTCAAATCATGTGAAATCAGAACATAGGTTAACCCCAATTTCTCTTTCAACTGAATCAAAAGATCCAGAATTTGAGCCTGAGAAAGAATATCAATGGACGAAGTGGGTTCATCTAAAACTACCAGTTTAGGCTCCAATGCCAGAGCACGTGCAATCGCAATCCTTTGTCGTTGCCCGCCGGAAAATTCGTGCGGGTATTTATATAAACTGTCTTTCGGCAAACCAACCATGTCCAACAGTTCCGCTTCCCGCCCGAGCAGTTCATCACGCCCCAAAGGAGCATGCACACTGAGCGGTTCACCGATCACATCTCTGACCAGCATACGCGGATTCAACGACCAAAAAGGATCCTGAAACACAATTTGAATATTTTTTCGAATTTTTTGTCTGAGGTCATTCTGTGACAGGGCGGTAATATCTACCCCATCAAAAAAAATCTTTCCTGCAGTGGGGTCCTCCAGCCGCAGCAACACATTGACCAGAGTCGTTTTTCCGCAGCCTGATTCTCCCACCAGGCCGATCACCTCACCCGGGAAAATATCCAGACTGACATCATCTACCGCTTTAACCCATTTCTTTTCTTTGGAAATAAAAGCGTCTGACCTTACCGGAAAGTATTTTTTTAACCCTTCAATTTTTACCAATGGATCAGGCATGGTTGCCTCCTGTCTCAAAACATGCCACCCTTTGTTCACCCTCTGCACCCACCAGCATGGGTTCCTGTTGCACACAACGTTCTTTTGACAAAAAACAGCGTGAGTGATAAGGACAACCCTTTCCTGTTTCTTCGTGAACAATCACATTGGCAAATTTTAATTTTTCGTTCTTATCCTGAGGAATAGCAGAAATTAATGACTGAGTATAGGGGTGTTTTGGAGAACGCACCACCTGACCGCTGGGACCTTCTTCTACCAGCTTGCCGCGGTAAAGAATACCTGCTTCCCGGCAAACCACATTGACCAGCCCAACATTATTGGCAATGAAAAGGACACTGATTTTAAATTCATTCTGCAGTTCTTTGATCAGTTTTAAAATACCCGCCTGAATAGTAACATCCAGATTACGGGTTGGTTCATCCGCAATCATAAACTCAGCGCCGCAGGAAAGAGCAATCGCAATAATCACCCGCTGGCGTTGACCGCCGCTAAGCTCATGCGGATATTTTTGGACAAGGCTTCGCGTATCAGGCAGTTTCACCCAGTCCAATACTTCCAACACCCGTTTTGACAGATCTTCACCCTTAAGGTTTTGATGGCGCTGAATTACGCGTTCCAACTGTTGCCCAACCGTAAAAACCGGGTTAAGCGTTGACATAGGATCCTGAAAAATCATAGACAGGCGCTTGCCGCGGTAATCACTGGCCATTTGCTTCTCCGGCAGGGCAAGCAGGTTAACCCCATCCAGCCAGATTTCACCGCTCTGAATGATGCCGGCTGGTCTGGGCAGCAACCCCAGAATGGTTAAAGCCAGAACCGTTTTGCCGGCTCCGCTTTCACCGACCAAACCATAGGTCTCGCCTTTGTTCATTTTAAGGGTTTCAATATGCAAAACATCTTTGATCCCATCAAAAGTGTGAAAACCTACAGATAAATTCTTTATTTCGAAATAAGCGGTCACGGAGCTCTCCTTAAAATTTCCGGGTACGCGGATCCATTACCTCACGGATTCCGTCACCGATCAGGTTAAAGACCAAAACGGTAATAAAAATTGCAATGCCGGGAAAGGCACTGTACCACCAGGCATTTAAGAAATAGGTTCGGCTGGTAGAAATCATCAGACCCCATTCAGGGGTTGGCGGCTGTGCGCCCAGGCCCAGGAAGCTCAAAGAAGCCACTGTCAGAATCACACCGCCAATATCCATTGAAGCCTGCACAATAACAGGCGCCATCGTATTCGGCAGAATATGATTAAAGATAATTTGAAGGGTCGGAGTACCAATGGAGCGGGCAGCCCGCACAAACTGACGTTCACGAACAGACACTGCCTGCCCCCGAATAATGCGCGTATACCACGGCCACCAGGAAATCGCAATTGCCAATGTCGCATTCCGCAGTGACGGCCCCATAAAAGATGCAATCGCAATCGCCAGCAGCAGCGGCGGAAACGACAGAAACACATCGGTAATCCGCATGATGATTTCATCAGCAATTCCGCCCAACCCTCCGGCCAAGGCACCCAACGGAATCCCAATCAGCATAGCCAGGCCAACCGCCAATAACGCGGTTCGCAGAGAAATACGGGTTCCATAAATAATCCGCGAGAAGATATCACGCCCCAGTTCATCCGTACCCATCAGATATTTCAGAGAAGGCGCCAACAGTTTATCTGACGGATTGGTTCCCCCGGTAGCGTGTTCCGGATAGGGAGCAATGACGGGAGCAAAAACAGCCACCAGAATTAAAAGAGCAATAATGATCAATGCAATCCGCTGTAAAGCATTACGGTTCAACAGGTAAAACGAAAGTTTAAACTCACGGATTGAAGGCTGTAAAGATTTCAGGTATATTTTAAAATGGCTCATGTCAATCGTCCTTTACGTCCTTACCCGCGGATCCATCGCAATGATGACATCAGCAATCAAATTCAGGATCACATACGAAAAGGCAGAAAATATGGTTACGCCCATAATTGCAGGGTAATCCAACCCAATCACCGCGGTAGAAATATAATTGCCAATCCCTGGCCAGGTAAAAATAGACTCGGTTAAAAAGGTATTCACCAGGGTATACCCAATCGAAAGGGCAACCACCGTTGACGTGGAACCAATTGAATTTTTCAGCGCATAAGACCAAAGCACAATTCTTTCGCCCAGGCCATATGACCGGGCAGCCGTGATATAGTCTTCACTTAATATTTCCAACATCGCCGAACGGGTCATTCTGGCTACCAGACCGATCGGGTAGAGCGCAATCGTAATCCCCGGTAAAACCATATGCCAGAGAGCGTCAAAGAAAAGCCGGAAATTTCCGGTAACCAGCGAATCAAACGTAAGAAACCCGGTGATATGCGGAATATCCATGGTAATCTGAAGCTCAGTACTTAACTGGCCGCCCATAGGAAACCAACCCAACACTCTGAAAAACACCAACTGCAGGATTAAACCAATCCAGAAAGTTGGCAAAGAAACCACCCCAATCGAAAAGAGCCGACTGAAATGATCAAGCCATTGATCTTTGCGCTTGGCTGAAATCACCCCCAGGGGAATGCCAATAAAAATGGCCGCCAGGGTAGAAATCAACACCAGTTCAATCGTAGCCGGAAGACACTCTTTTAGCTCGTCGGTTACCGGCCTTCGGGTGCGCAAAGAATAGCTGAGATTACCCTGTAACAGATCACCCAGATAGCGGCCAAACTGTACAACCAACGGCTTATCCAGCCCCAGCTCAACAGTTGCCTTTGCAATCTGTTCAGGAGTAGCCCGCGGCCCTGCCCATTTTGCAGCCGGGTTGGATGGAACCACCCGCGCAATAAAAAATGTAATCAGGGCGACGCCAAACATGACAACAATGCCCAGCAATAAACGCCGGAGAATGAATTTTTTCATCCTTCTCCTTTTGCCTGTAAATTATGAAACGCAGGATCAGCAAGTGTTTAGAACCCCGCCAATCCTGCGTTTTTGCAGTTCCTGAAAAATTAAGGTTCCGAAACCTATTCCATGGTCAATTCATGGAAGAAGACAACCGTCGGGTAAGCAGGATTAAACTTAAAACCCTGCAGATTCTTTACAGTTACCCAGATATCCTGACGGTCATAAACAAAGATCGTAGCAGCATCCTTCAACAACATTTCCTGCGCATCAACAAACATCGTTTCGGCTTTGGCAATGTCAGAAACGGTGATTTCATTCGCATCATCAATCAGTTTATCAAATTCAGCGTTGTAGTAATAACCCAGATTGAACAGGGGTTCTTCGTCAGTATGGAAAGTGCTGTAAAGGAAAGAGTACGGGCTTGGCAGATCCGGCCACCAGTACATCACAAAAATATCCTGACGGTTGGCAGGATCACCCTTGGCCAGCTCCCATTGACTGTCCCACGGCATACCGCGGATTTCAAGCTCAATGTTCAGTTTTGCCAGTTCAGCTTTGTACAGTTCAGCCATGGTCTTTTCAGATTCATTGCCTGCGGTATAGGTCAAAAGCAGTTTGATGTTCTGATCAGCAACGCCGGCTTCCTTAAGCAGTGCTTTGGCTTTATCCAGATCATAGCTATACTGTGACAGCTTATCGCTCCAACCCCATAAGCCATAGGGAACCGCTCCATAAGACTGTTTTCCATACCCGCCCACAACCGTATCAATGACCTCCTGATAGGGGAACGCATAAGCCAGCGCCTGGCGCACACGCACATCATTCAACGGAGCTTTCTGAGCATTCAACATGGCCCATAAGTTCTGCAGAGAAGGATTGACAGAAACTACGACGTCTTTGTTTTCTTTCAGGGCATTAACGTCAGAGAAGGGCAATTCAACGGTAATGGTGGCTTCACCTTTCTCAATCATCTGACGACGGGTAGCCGGTTCAGCCACCTTTTTGAAGACCACGGTCTCAAAGCTGTTTTCTTTCCAGCCGCCCCAGTAGTCTGCAAATTTGTCGACGATGATCTCATCGCCCCATTTGGCGCTTTTGAGAATATAAGGGCCGGTTCCGCAGCCTTTGGCTTCCTCAATCCAGCTATTGTCTTCTTTAACGCACTTTTTCGAGTAAATAAAAGCGGCATAACCGGTAGTAGCAACCAGATCCAACGGGTTTTTATAGGCCAGATCAAACTCGACCGTGTAAGGATCCACAACTTTAATTTCTTCAACAGCGCTCCAAATGTAAGAAGCGCCGGCATTCAAAGCCTTTGTGCGATCGATGGAGAACTTTACATCTTCTGCGGTAAAATCGTCACCATTCTGGAATTTTACGCCCTGACGCAGTTTGAAAGTCCAGGTCTTGCCATCTTCTGAAACAGAGTAAGACTCAGCCAGCAAAGGCAGCACTTTCTTTTCCAACGCATCATAGCGCAGCAACTGCTCGTACATGTTGTTATGCACAAGAATACCATTGGAAAATTCAATCGCCGGGTCCCAATTGGTAATCGGTTCGCTGTTCATGGCATAAACCGCATACTTTTTTGGGGTATTGGCTGCAGAACCACCGCATGCAGCCAGCAATGTGCTGAAAATGACCAGCACCAACACCATAGATACTACTTTTTTCATTGATCTCCTCCTGTAATGCCCTTCTGCCTGGCGCAGCAAAAGGTTCAATAACAAAAATAAATTAAAAAATACGTCTTTAATGACTAAGCTGGATCATACAATGCTGAAAATTAAACACTAATATGTATCAGTACGATCACTGAATACCATAATATTAATCTTGGATTATAACATCAATGGATTATAATCAAGCAAATTGTTGTCAAAATTATTTTTATAGTGAGCATTGCAGGCTCTCGTCAGCAATTTATCCGTCGTATTGCATGATTTTTCTCAAAAAAACAGAGTAGTTTTATTTTCTTAAAAATTTTTTGGTCTGACCGCCCCGGCACAAAAAAACCGGCCGGGTTGAAAGAATATCAAATGATTTAAGCATCCAATCAAACACAGATCGAACGTTCTAACCAACAGAGGAATTTTATGAAAATCAGAATTATTGCTCCCGTTACAACTACTGCTTTTATGAAGGACGCGCTTCCCTTTTACATGGCAAATGCCCGCACAGATGTTGAAATCAGCATTGTCAATCTGGAAAACGGCCCGGCCTCCATAGAATCAATCTATGAAGATGTCATTGCGGCCCCTCAGGTCATTCAACGGGCCTTAGAGGCAGAGCGCGATGGCATGGACGCCGTCATCATTGATTGCATGAACGACCCGGCGCTGGAAGCCTGCCGTGAAGCAGTTAATATTCCCGTAGTCGGGGCAGCACAGGCTTCCTTTATGCTGGCTTCCATTCTTTGCAACCGTTTCTCCGTCATTTCCACTGCGTTGCGCGACAGCTATCCAATTGAAACATTAATCCGCCGGTATGGGTTAACAGCCAAATATGCATCCACACGCGCGGTTGAGATACCCGTATTGGATCTGCATGAAAAATCAGAAACACTGCTGGCCGCAATGATTGCCGAATCTGAAAAAGCCATCCTGACGGATGGCGCCCACGGCCTGGTTTTTGGCTGCACGCTGATGCGCGATATGGGGCCTGCCCTCAGGGAAGGGTTAAAGAAACGCGGGCTCGAACCGGTCATTATTGAGCCTTCCGGCGCATCTCTGCGATGGGCTGAAATGCTGGTTGATCTCAGGCTCAGCCAAAGCCGGGTAACCTACCCCAACGGAAAAGACCTGATCCTGCCTGGTCATCAGAACCTGAGACAGGAACAACCCGCTTCATACCCCGGCCAGAGATCTTTCCATGCCAGTCTGAAAATCATGGTTCCGGTTGTTCAGGGCTATCGGCCCGACAACTGGCTGGACGGCACCTTTGAAGGTTACGCCCGCCATGCCCTGCTAGGCACCCAGGTCAGTATTGAAGCGATCCAAAAAGGGCCTGAAACCATTGAAACTCATTATTTAAAATCCATGTGCCTGCCTGAGATGCTGCGTATTGCCCGTAAAGCAGAAAAAGAAGGAGCAACAGCCGTGATTATTGACTGTATGAGCGACCCCAGCCTTGACGCCGCCCGTGAAGCCCTTCAGATTCCGGTAGTCGGGCCTACCCAGACCTGCGCTTTTATTGCCGCTTCGCTGTCACACCGCTTCAGCATCCTGGGCACCCGGGCAGATATGGGGCACAAATTTACAAATCAGATTATTGAATATGGCATTAACAGTAAGCTGGCCTCGGTGCGCACAACCGGCCTCAGTGTGGAAGAAGTTGAAACCAATCAGCTTGGTCTGGTAAAAGCCCTCGCCGACGCCGGACAGCAGGCTGTTGAAAAAGACGGAGCTCATTTCCTGATTCCTGGCTGTACCGGCATGATCGGCCTTGCCGCTCAGGTACAGGAAACGCTGGCATCCCGCGGCATACCCGTGCCCGTCATCGAAGCCCCGGCGGCGGCTGTCAAAATGGCAGAATTATTAAGCGACCTGGGTTTAACCCAGAGCAAAATGACTTACCCGCTGCCGCCCCACAAAACATTGCATGGCTACCCTGAACTGGAATACTGAAAGATCTGATCTGCATGCAAACGCTTGATACCATCCGCTCCCGCCGCAGCATCCGCAGCTATACCGCTGAACCACTCTCTGATCAGGATATGCAAACCATTCTGCAGGCCGCCGCAGACGCCCCCAGCGCCAGCAATGCCCAAAACTGGAAGTTCGTCACCCTGCAAAATCCGCAAAAAATTGCCTCTCTGCGCGCTTTCAGCCCCGGAATCATTGGCATGCCTGCCGCGCTGATTCTTCTTTGCCTCGACCACAGCCTTGCCGTTCTCAGGCCGGAAGGAAAACTCAACCGGATGCCTTACTACGATATCGGCGGAGCCATGCAAAACATTCTGCTGGCAGCCCATGATTTGGGTCTGGGCGCCTGTGCAAGCGGCTCTTTTCAGGAAAAACCCATCCGCGTTTTTTTGCAACTGCCTGACAGCTGGGAATTATGTTTGTTAATTTGTCTGGGGCATCCAAAGATGATTCCCTCCGCCCCCCATAAAAAACCTTTATCAGAAACCTGGGTTAACAGAGATATTCAATGACGACTGACACCGACCATCTTCAATCAGACCTTTTAAATCTGGTAACCTATATGATTGCCAGCGCCCAGGGGCTGGCCGATGAACCAGCCGATTATGGTACTTTTCGCCTGATCGATTCTGCCGGGCGGCTGCTGGCGCTGATGAAAACCCGGGGCTGGACAGATCCTTTTCTCGACCATCTGCTGGCCGAACTTGATCAGGAACGGGAAGGAAACATGGATAATGAAAGTCAGCAGGCACATCTGGCTCAACTGCTCTTAGAAATTGCACAGGAAATGCAAAAAAGTAATTAAAAAAACAAACAGGAGGAACTCATTCATATGCCTAACCGCACCATTAAAACCGAACAGGATTGTAAGGATTTTCTTTCAGGATTAAAACTGCTGGGAACCGGCGGCGGAGGAGCCCCAAAAACCGGCATGGAACTGCTGACCAAAGCCCTGGCTGAAGGCCTCAACATGAGCTGGGTAGACGTCTCTGAACTGCCGGAAGATGTGTACAGTTGCACCGCTTTTGCATCCGGCTCCATTTCAGAAGGCCGACCGGAAGACGATGCCGGAATCACCGAATTCGGCAAACAATACGGCCTGACCAATCAATTCGGCCTCAGAGCTCCTGAAGTAGCCGTCAGAGAGCTGGAAAAGTACTCCGGTGTAAAAATTGGCGCAATCGTTCCTGTTGAACTGGGCGCATCCAATACCCCGGCCCCGCTGGTAACCGCTGCACGCATGGGCCTGGCATTGGTCGACGGCGACTACAGCGGGCGGGCCGTTCCCCAGGAAATGCAGACTACCTATTTCCTGAATGATTTGAGCATCACCCCGGCCGCCATTGTAAACTACTGGGGCGATATCGTCATTATGAAACAGGGTTCTTCTCCTGCCATGATTGAACGAATTGGAAAATATATGGCGCTCGGCAGTTACGGGGCCGTCTATTTTGCCTCAGTACTTCTGTCAGCCAAACAAACCCGTGAAACGGTCGTTCCCGGAACACTGACCCTCAGTCTGGAACTGGGTCAGGCCATTCATCAGGCTACAGCCGCCGGAAATGACCCGGTCAAAGCAGCGCTGAAAATTCTGGATGGCTGGCACCTGTTTACCGGCACCGTCATTTCGAAAGACTGGGAAGATGTAGACGGCGCCATGACCGGCACAACCCGAATTCAGGGCAGCGGCGCCTTTGAAGGCCATACGATGGATATCTGGTTCCTGAACGAAAACCACATCGCCTGGCTGGATGGCCAGCCCTATGTCTTCAGCCCCGACCTGCTGATCCAGGCACATCCTGAAACCTGTGAAGGCTATACCAATACCGAACTGAAAGCCGGCGACCCGGTCGTAATCCTGGGAACCAAAGTCAATCAAGCTTTCCGCACAGAAAAAGCTATTCGCCATTTCGGCCCGCGCTTCTGGAACTTCGATTTCGATTATGTGCCGATTGAAGAAGTGATGGCAAAATCTGCATAAAACCAGGAATTTCAGGGTTTTTCAGTTAATCAGGCCGTCTTATCCAGGACGGCCTTTATCTTCTCCGCATGAAACCACCGACAATACTCTGCTGTTAAAAGAATCAGAAGCTGCTGTCACCCTCCGGGCATATCCACGGTTTGGAAAAGTGGATGACTTTGACCAAAAAACAACGGTCGTTATTATAAAGAAACTGCCATTGCTCCGGATACCTGACAAGTATGTGCGAACAAACACCCTTTCCGGTACAATAAAACTATCCTTTCTTTCTGTGAGATGTCATGAACCCATCCCCTTCAACTCATTTATCAAAACGCACCTGGTTTGTTTTAATCGCCCTGTCTTTAACCGGTCAGATGGCCTGGGCCGTTGAAAATTCATGGTTCAACACTTTTGTGTACGACACCCTGACCCCAGACCCGCGCCCCATCGCCTGGATGGTAGCCGCCAGCGCCATCACAGCTACATTAACCACTTTAATCATGGGCACCCTGAGCGACCGTACCCAATCGCGCTGGGGAAGAAGGCGCCCCTATATCCTGTTTGGATATGTTTTTTGGGGACTGTCCACCATCCTTTTCCCCACCATTTCCTTTGTGAAACCAGCCGGTTTAGCAATTTTCATGGTTGTAGCAGCTGATTCGATCATGACCTTTTTCGGCTCAACCGCCAACGACGCCGCCTTTAACGCCTGGACGGCGGATGTAGCCGCCAGCCAAAATCGCGGACGGGTTGAAGGGGCGTTGAATCTGAGCGTATTTATCGCCCAAATGATTGCGCTGGCCGCCTCAGGCATCCTGATTGAAAAATTCGGCTATTTTGTCTTCTTCTACACCCTGGGCGGTCTGGTACTCATCATCGGCTGGATTGCCGGTTCTCTGCTGCAGGAACCGCCTGCCCCTGCAGATGAAGACCAGCCCCGCCTGCCTTTTTGGCAGGAATTCGCAGAACTCTTCAACCTTGATACGCTGCGCCAAAACAAATCGTTATTCATCCTCATGCTGTTCATCATGCTCAGCAGCATTGGCATGAATGTGGCGTTTCCCTACATGATTGTTTATCTGCAAAACTTTATCGGACTGAGCAAAACCCAATTCAGCATTGTTGGAGCCGGCGTATTGATCGGCAGCGCCATCCTGGCCATTCCATTCGGCCTGTTGACCGATCGATGGAATAAAAAATGGCTGTTAGCCGGCGGTACCCTGCTGACCAGCCTGGGAGCCGTCTTTTTTTCATTGGCCCGAAGCATTCCGCTTCTGTCTCTGGGAGGGTTCATCTGGCAGGCCTTCGCCCTGTCTGTTACGATCGCATCCGTTGCCTGGCTGAAAGACCTGCTCCCTGAAGATAAGCGCGGCAAGTTCCTTGGGGTGCGCATGATTTTCTGGATCGCCATTCCCATGGTGGTCGGGCCGGCCATTGGCTCCTCACTGATTCATCAGTTTGGAATTCCTACCGTCACCAACGGTCAGGCGGGGTTTATTCCAGTTCCAATCATTTTTCAGGCAGGAGCAGCCATCACCCTGCTGGCTCTGATTCCGCTGACATTTTTAAAACCCTGTGCCAAAAAACCGCAGCCGCTGCAAAACACACAACCATCCTGAAAAACAACCTTTTTAGCCTTTTCGACCGGAGAGAAACCCATGCCAAACCCCGCAACGCTTCGCACATCCTGGACGCCCGATCAGCCCATACCGCTGCCCGAATACCCCCGGCCGCAAATGGTGCGCCCCGACTGGCTGAATTTAAACGGAAGATGGGAATATGCCATTACCGCCTCTCAGCAGGAAGCCCCCGCCATATTCGATGGGCAAATTCTGGTTCCGTACCCGGTTGAATCATGGCTGTCAGGTGTCCAAAAACCGCTCCAGCCTGACCAAACCTTATGGTATCGCCGGAATTTTTCCATACCGGAAGCCTGGAAGCGTTTCGGAAGCAAGCACCGAACCCTGCTGCATTTTGGAGCGGTTGACCATACCTGCCAGATCCGGGTCAATGGAAATCTGGTTGGTTCGCACTGCGGCGGTTATACGCCCTTCAGTTTTGACATTACCGATTATCTGCGGCAGGGAGAAAACACCCTGCTGGCAGCGGTTAAAGATGCCACAGATCAGACCTTTCAGCAACGCGGCAAACAAACCCTGCGCCCCAGGGGCATCTGGTACACCGCAGTATCCGGAATCTGGCAGACGGTCTGGCTGGAACCGGTTCCAGCCGGGTACATTGCCGGTTTTCGTCTGACACCGGATCTGGAAAAAAACACCCTGAAAGCCGAAATCACCCTGGCAGGAAACACCGATTCGCTTCAAATCGCTGCTGCAACCCTGAACAACCGGCAGGCCGTCACCGCTTTTCAGCAGGGACCTTCTGCGGCTGTTACCCTGAACATCACCGACCCGCACCTGTGGCACCCGGATGACCCCTATCTTTACCCGCTGCTCATCCGGCTGTATCGGGAAGATCAGGTCGTTGACGAAACCATCAGCTACTTTGCCATGCGATCTTTCAGTCTGACACCAGATGCAGCCGGTCAGCAACATTTCGCCCTCAATGGTAAACCGTTGTTTCTTTTTGGCCCGTTGGACCAGGGGTATTTTCCCGATGGGCTTTATACCCCGCCTTCAGAAGAAGCCATGCGCTTTGATCTGACCTACCTTAAAAGCATTGGCTGCAATATGGTACGCAAACACATCAAAATCGAACCCGCCCGCTGGTATACCGCCTGTGACCGGTTGGGGCTGATTGTATGGCAGGATATGCCAAACGGCGGAAAAGCCCTGAATGATGTCACCGCTTTTCTGGCAACCACCGCTGATATTCACCGCCGGGATGATCGAAATCTGGAGAAAAGCGGACGGAAAGATATTTCCAACCGGGAGGCTTTCAAAGTTGAATTAAAAGAAATGATCGATTGTCTGATGAATGTACCCAGTCTGGCCGTCTGGGTTCCTTTTAACGAGGGCTGGGGGCAGTTCCACTCTCAGCCAATAGCAGACTGGGTAAAACAATATGACCCAACCCGGCTGGTCGATGCAGCCTCGGGCTGGTTTGACCAGGGCGCCGGCGATTTTGTCAGCAAACATATTTATTTTAAAAAACTGCCGCAGGTTTTGGCCACTTCACAACGGGCGGCGGCCGTAACTGAGTTTGGCGGATACAGTCTGCTCATGCCGGAACACGTATGGAATGCAGAAAAGAAGTTTGGGTATCGTTTCTATAAGACATCAGAGAAACTGACCCATGCCTATGAAACACTGCTGAAGCGTGAGCTGGAACCCCTGATAAAACGCGGTCTGTCGATCGCCATATATACCCAAACCAGCGATGTTGAAATTGAAATTAACGGATACCTGACCTATGATCGCAAAATTGAGAAAATGGATCGCAGCCGACTGGCTGCCGCCCATCAGCGCCTCATGAAAATTGCGTCTCAAACGCAAAATAAAAAAGGTTAACCGGCAGCCGCCCGCCCGGCAACAGCGCCACTGCTGAAGGCAAATTGCAGGTTGTACCCTCCGCAGGGACCCGTTACATCCAACAGCTCACCCGTCAAATACAGATCAGGAACCAGCCGCGATTCCATCGTTTCAGGGTTTACCTCAGTGACCGGTACCCCACCCGCACTGATCTGAGAAAACTCAAAACCGCGGGTTCCTTCAATCTGAAAAGTAAGATTGCGCAGTTGTGACTCCAGCCGATTCAAATCATGAGCCGATCCATCTGCCAATACCATCGTGGGGTTCAATCCAAAAGCCTGCAGCAAAACAGAGACAGTTTTCGGCGCAAAAAAAGCGCCCAGCGTCACCCCCAACGTAGAACGGCTGCCCTTCCGCCGCTGCCAGAGAGATCGAAATTCAGTTTCACAATCAGCCAATAAATCCAGTTTCAGATCCAAAACTTCCCCCGGATATGCTGAAACCGCCCAACTCACATCCATCACCGCCGGGCCATTCATTCCCCGGTCCGTAAAGATCAGATTGCCTTTTGACCTGGCCAGACAGGTTTCACCCCGCCAGACCCCGGCCGCAACATCAAAACGGGTGCCGGAAAGCTTCTTAAACTTATTCAGCTTAATGTCCAGCGGCGCCAGGGCCGGCCGCAGGGGCAATACGGTATGCCCCAGCCGGTTCAGAACTGACAACATCCCGGTTCCGGAACCCAGCTGCGGACAGGCTCCCCCCCCGCTGGATACAATCAGAGCCGCATACTCTTCCGGCTTTGCAGATTCTGCTCCGCTGGAAACCAGAAAACCCTTCCTGGTTTTCCTGACAGCTGTAACCGGGCAGGAAGTGCGCACTTCTGCTCCCGCCAGTACTGCCTGCTCACTGAAAGCAGCAGCCACAGACTGCCCTGAATCAGACAAAGGATAATACCAGCCATCAGAAGTCGCATAAAGAGGAACGCCCAAACGATCACAGACATGTTCAAGATCTTTCACGCCAAAGCAGCGAAACACCCTGCTCAGCCAGGAAGGATCAACACATTGATAACGATCAGCTGCCGCCAGTCGATTGGTAATGTTGCAGCGCCCGCTGCCGGTCACCGCCAGTTTACGCCCACAGATCAAATTTTGCTCATAGAGAACCACCCGTGCGCCTTTTTCGGCAGCCTGACAGGCCGCCATCAACCCCGAAGCTCCGGCCCCAATGACCGCAATATCTTTTTTTTCCATGTCACAATTCTGCCTTTTAATAAAGCAAAGCGCCCTGAAGGCGCTTTGCATTTTTACATTCCCCGATATACACAAAACTATTTCGTTTTGGCGTCTGCAGCCAGGAAACGCGTTACTTTGGTTCCGCATTGAGGACATATACCCTGAGCCATTTTTCGGCCATTGGCTGTTTCTTTTACTTCACCATTTTTTACAGCTTGTTTCTTACGACATTTTACACAATAACCTTCAAAATCCATGTTAAATCTCCTTTCAATCTAAAGGACAAGATTGGCTTCATAACCAACGATCCGTTTTAAGCCGTGCCTTCAATAATAACGTGTATCCCTGCTAAACGCAAGCGTAAAATGGAGTTGTTTTATTTTCAAAAAGCCATCAAAACGATGCCCATAAATCAGGTCAGGGACTCTGTGAGCATCGTTTGTACATCATCCTTTTTCTGTACATGCCCGAACAACCCGATGTATCAGAAATTCGATTCTCCCCTGCAGTAACAGGCCTTTCCCTTTTCTTTTGCCATATACAATGCCTGATCGGCTGCTTTGAATATGCTGTCGATATCACTGGTAGAACTGGTAGCAATAACATAGCCAATACTGCAACTAACTCTGAGATCATCATAGCCTTCCAGACGGGCCGCAGCAAAAGCCTGAACAATCTCTCTTGCTCTGTCCTCAACCGCTTCTTCAGATCTTGCATCCCGCAGCAGCACCAAAAACTCATCGCCCCCCCAGCGGCACAAAAAATCCGACGCTCTGAAATAGTTTTTCAGCATCTGACCAATCATTTGAAGAACTTTATCGCCCACATCGTGGCCGTACGTATCATTGACCTGTTTAAAATTGTCGGCATCAATAAAAAAGAGAGCATGCAGGCTGTCTTCCTGAGCGGCTGAAAAATACGTCTTCAATTGTTCATGCGCGGCCTTTTTATTAAAAAGCCCGGTAAGCTCGTCATGCCATGCCGCCTGTTTCCACTGTTCTTCCTCACGCTTCCTGTCTTCAATATCATTGATAAAAACCGTCATCAGCGTATCCCCATCATACGCATCGTTTGAAAACTTCATATTACAGTGCACACGATGATATTCACCGTCCACCCGCATCCTGCACTCAAAGTCAGTTTCATTTTTGCCATCCTTTTCAAATTCAGAAATCAGATGGTTCCGGTCAAATACACTGACAAAGTCGGCTTTATCCTCCGGGTGAATCACTTTGTCACTCATCGCCTGAAAATACTCCTGGAAAGATTCGTTTTCATCCAGGCTGATGGTCGAGCCATCGTTGGAACATATCAACAGTCTGTTCGTGGTCAGATTGATCAGATACAGAGACAGAGAGTTTTTCAGCAGAACATTCTGGTATCGTTTCTGCTTTTCCTGTTGGGCCTCAATTGCCTTAACATAGTTAATATCCTGAAAGGTTCCGATAACCGGCGCATCCGGATCTGCCGAGATTCGGAACAACTTCGCCCGATACCAGTTATAGTAGCTGTCTTCGTCGAATTTGAGGCGGAGATCTTCACTTACCATCAGGGTGCCGCTGTCCAGCGATTGCACAAAACGGTTAAAAATGTAAAGATCACCCGGGAAAACAACGCCTGATGTCAGTTCATCCAGACTCCACCAGGTTTTTGAGTTTCCTGAATTCAGGATGTTTTCTGAAAGAATCTCAATGCCTCTTTCTTTTGGTCTGTATTCGAATACCAACCCAGCCACCTGAGAAGCAGCCAGCCTCATTTTTTTATTTTCGACTTCAAGGTGTTGTCTGGCTACCTCCATATCCTTACTGTATGAACGGGCCAGTTTTATGATAAATGCAGCGAGTAACCCAAAAACAGCCATGATCACCACAATAACAATATACCCGGTTGTCCTTTTTGAATCAAACTGAGATTTAAAGGCTGTTTTTTCCGTCACCGTAATAAGATACCAGTCCTCAACATCCAGAGGTCTGTAGTAAGCAACCCGCTGGGAATCGCCTATTCGGTAATGCACATAAAAAGACTCACCGAACAATATTTTGTCTCTGAGAGTATCAAGGCTGTTGCCATCCATAAATACCCGCCCCGGAAGCGGGTCAAAGTAGTTGATTCCATCTGCAAAGTTATTCCTGTTTTTGCTCGTGTATACAAAATCTCCATTGGTACAGTGAATAATATGCCCAAAACCCTGGCCATTAAAGCTGTCAATATCAATAATCCTCGAAAAGTAATCCAGATCGCAGGCATAAAGCATAATGCCCTGGATACTTTCTCCAATGCGTATCGGAAAAGCAAACAGAATAACCGGCTGGCCGTCTTTCGTTTTGAGATAAGAATTTACGACAATGTGCCCTTCAAAAGCCGGCTCCCAGTACGCAGTTACCCAATCCTCTCCTGCAAGACCTTTCAGAGAATACATCGTTTTGTTACGTTCGATAAAGGCGATTTCTTTCGCCAAATCTTTTTCAAAGTAGTAAGAAAAGAAAGCTTCGTCTTTGGACATCTCTTCCAACCCCTGCCCGCCTGATGCGGCCAGATCCTCCAGCCGGATCCGAAGCGTCTGCCCATTCGCTGCGATATTCTCGACAATACTATCCACATATCTGGCCTGAGCTGCAGAAAGCTCCTTAACCCCCTGCTCCAGCTGCTCAGTTTCAATCTGCCCAATAACGCGATTGTAAAATACGATCGACAGAAAGATACATAAAAGTGTGAAACTGATCCACACAACAGAGACTTTTTTCATGAATGTCGAAGTGTTTTTTATATAATTTTTCAAGAAAACGTCTCCTTATCTGTCTATAATGCCTCAAATAAACAAACCGCATATCATATTCAAACCTTCAATTCCCTCCTCTGATCTTGATCTAATTTTACCAGAATCGTATTATGAATGATTGATGGTATTATCAGGCTTCACAGAGTTCATTACAACAGGCAAATGATTCTTTTCGCCGGGAA
>CAZEEL010000030.1:0-22261 GCA_964511135.1 uncultured Leptolinea sp.
TGATTCATTTGAAAGTTTTATGGGTTTAGAGCTGTATGAACGGAAGTTTATCGTTGGTTTGATTGCCTGATCGTTACACCACAGGCCGTTTACAGAATGAATTCAAAAAAGAACAGCAGCGCTTCATGTAGTCAAAGAAGATCAGATATACATTTCTTCAGGAGTTTAAACCAGTAAGGAGAAGAAAACATGGCGATATATAACAGCACCGGAGTGTTAAGGAAAGTCTTATTGTGCCCTCCAACGTATTATGAGATCGTGCCGGTAAGTGATTTTTCACGTACGGCTTTGGAAAGAGGGGATGTGGTCGATCCTGCGAAAGCGCAGGCACAGCATAATGAATTGGTGGGGGTGCTGCATGATGCAGGAATCGAGACATATTTTATTGAAGAACCGGATCCATCGCGGCACTGGGCCGTTTATGCGCGGGATTTTGCGGTGAACTCGCCCAAAGGAGCGGTGATCTGTCGGTTTAAATTTGCAGAAAGGAAAGGAGAAGAAATTCCGGGAGAGAAACAATTAAGGAAGCTGGGTATTCCGATTGTAGGAAGAGTAGAACGGGGCGCGTGGGAAGGCGGAGATAACCGGTATGTAGATGAAAAGCATTTGGCGTGCGGGCAGGGGGAGCGCAGCACGATGCCTGGCATCTATAATGCGAGAGACATCTATGCAGAGATGGGGATCAAAGTACATGGTTTGATGACGCCGACCAAATGGACGCATCTGGATGGGATATTTGCACCCATCGCCAAAGGATTGGGGCTGATCATCAAAAGCGAAGTTCCGGAATGGTTCATTGGATTTCTGGAAGGCCGCGATTACAAATTAATCAATATTCCTGCGGAGAAAGTAGAAGGAACGCTGGCGCTGAATTTACTATGTCTTGGGAATGACAGGGTAGTATCTTTCAGGACCAATCCCTATGTAAACGAAGTGATGCGAGCCGAGGGCATGAAGGTATACACTCCGGATTTAACAGAATTTGTTGATCGTGGCGGCGGGCCTCATTGCTTAACTTTTGAGTTGGAACGTGATTTGAATTAGTTTTTCTGTAACCAATTGATGTTGAGCGTGATTTCATCATTTGTTGAATGAGCGCCGGATCAAAAAAATAAAAGACGAGGTTAAGATGAAAAAACCAATTTTCTTTTCAATACTGATATTGTCGATTTTTTCCCTCCTGCTTGCATCCTGCGGAGGATCAGCAGCCACGCCTGCCGCCGGCAGCGGTGGAAATGAACCGCCGGCCGGTGCAGCAAACGGCGGCGAAATCTGGATTGCGTTGGTCTATCCAATGACGGGCGATAATGCCCAGTTTGGTGAAATTGAAGTTCGCGCTCATAAGTATGTTATTGATACCGTCAATGCTCAGGGCGGCATTGATGGAAAAATGGTCAAATATGAAGTTTTTGATGATCAGGGAGATCCTCAGCAGGCAGCAACGATTGCCCAAAGAGTGGTTGGAGACCCCCGTTTCATTGCCGTGTTTGGCCACTATCGCAGTGTGTGTACTTTGGCTGCTGCCCCAATTTATAACGAATCAAAGTTCCTGCTTCTGACAGATTCTATCAATGAAAAAATTTCCGGAATTTCTCCTTACGTCTTCCGCTATTCGTTAACAGACGCCGAGGCCGGCAAACAAATGGTTTGGGCAGCTATCAAAAATCATCCTGAATATAAAAATGCAGCTATTCTGTATACCCAGTCTGACTTTGGGGTGGGGTTGAATTCAGTGGTTTCTGCTGAACTGCAAAAACTGGGAATCAATATTGTGGCGACTGAATCTTATTTTGAAGGTCAGTCCAAAGACTATACCCCGCAACTGACAAAAATTAAAGCGGCCAAACCTGACATTATCTTTGAATTGGGCTATTATCCGGAAGGCGCTTTAATTGCCAAACAATCTCATCAATTGGGAATGAATGTTCCGATCTGGGGCCCGGACGGTTTGAATAATCAGGGTCTCATTGATTTGGGCGGTGCAGATGTAGAAAACAATGTGTTTGTGACGGCTTACTTCTCATCCGGTTTGGATTACCCGAGAGTAGCGGAAGTTACGAAAGATTTTCAGGAAAAAATCGGGATGGAACTGGATGGTTTCAGCGCTCTGTCATTGGATGGAACTCAGCTTTTGATGGATGCGCTTAAAGCGGTCGGGCCTGATAAAGTGAAATTGCAGGAATGGCTGGCCAGCCAGAAAGACTTTGTCGGAGTTTCTGGCCCAATTGTATTTGATGCTAAAAACGATAACACCATGCGCCATATTGTGGTATTGAAAGTTGTAGACGGAAAATTTGTTCCTGCTGATGAACAGGTACCTGATGAGTATTTCAAGGCCAAATAGGATTAAAGCTTTTACAGGTATTGGAAGTTGTATCAATAAATGAAGCTATGAGGCTGAATGTTATCAGGATCTTTCAAAAATGGAAACATTCAGCCTTGCTTTATTAAGAAAGGAGAAAACGATACTCATGTTCCTTCAACAGTTATTAAATGGTCTTGTGATGGGGGCTGTTCTGGCGATGGCTGCGTTGGGCTACAGTATGGTGTATGGCTTGATTCGGATGATGAATTTTGCCCATGGGGATATCCTGATGTTTGGCACGTATCTTACGCTTACATTTGTGCTTCTTAAGTTACCTTTTTTTGCTGCTTTACTGGTTGGGGTCATTCTGGGCGTGACGGTTGCTTTACTGGTGGCTCAGATTGCATATATGCCTTTGCTGGATCGCCCACGGAATGCACTGGTACTCACCAGCGTAGGAGCGTCATTTTTACTTGAAAATCTGGCTCAATTGGTATGGGGCGCCAGTGTGAAGCCTTTTCCCTTTCCAAAAGAGCTCAGCCATGAATCGCATGTGCTTGGAAGTGTAGTGATTACAGATTTTCAGATTACCATGTTTGTGGTCTGCCTGATTTGTATGGTTATTTTAACCCTGTTTGTAAAGTTCACGAAAATGGGAATTGCCATGCGCGCTACATCTGCCAATATGCTGGCGGCGCGATTGATGGGTATTAAAACAAAGTCGATCGTTTTTCTTACCTTTGCGATTGGCAGTATTATGGCTGTCATTGGCGGGGTGTTGATGGGAATATATTACAACTCTGTTTGGCCGATGATGGGCTTTAACCTGGGGTTAAATGCTTTTTCAGCTTCCATTCTTGGCGGGATTGGTTCATTACCCGGAGCTGTTCTGGGCGGTTTCCTGATGGGAATTGCTCAGTCTTTGGGCGCCTCTTATATCTCTTCAGGTTTTCGGGATGGAATTGCCTTTATTCTCCTCATTCTAATTCTTCTGGTACGACCCTGGGGTTTGCTGGGTAAGCCGGAAGTTGAGAATATTTAAATACCAGAAGGGAGAGTGCTTTGTGAAGAAGTGGTCATCCATTATTGCAAAAATACAAGATAAACTGTACCCCTTCCGGTATTATTTATATGGATTGTTGGCAATACTGATTCTGGTATTACCTTTTCTGTCCAGTGCAGTTTATTTCCGGCATTTATTAATCATGTGTCTGGTATACATCACTCTGGCTTCAAGCCTGAACATCATTATGGGGTATACCGGGCAATTGGCTTTGGGGCATGCTGCCTTTTATGGGGTGGGAGCATATGCTTTTACCCTCCTGGTGATGAAAGCTCACGTTCCCTACTGGATTGCTTTTCTGTTGGGAGGAGTGATTGCGGCATGTGTTGCGGTCTTTTTAGGCGCCATTGTCCTGCGTTTTAAAGGGGGGTATCTGGCAGTTGTCACCCTGGCTTTTGGTGAAATTGTCAGAATTGTTATCTATAACTGGGTTTCTTTTACACGCGGCCCGATGGGGTTGACGGATATTCCCCGCCCGGTTTTGTTTTCTTACTCTTTTTCAGGCACATTGCCTTATTACTATCTGGCTTTATGTCTGGCGGTTTTTTCTCTCTTTGTCTACTATCGGTTAATCAATTCCAGATATGGGAGAGCTTTCATATCTGTCAGAGATGAAGAGAATGCTTCGCTGGCAATGGGGATACGAACCACCCGGATAAAGATTCTGGCTTTTGTAATCGGGTGTTTCTTTGCCGGCCTGGCGGGCAGCTTTCTGGCAGGCTATATCCGCTATATTCACCCGGATAATTTTACATCTACCCAATCGCTCATTCTGAATGCAATGGTGGTTATTGGCGGCGAGGGGAATATGATCGGCTCGATTATTGGAGCAGTGCTGATGACGCTGGCCCCCGAAGTTTTGCGTGTAGCTGATCAATATCGTATGATTATCTATGCGATTATTATGATTTCATCCATTATCCTTTTCCCGCATGGGGTTGTTGGGGCTCCCCGTCAGAAAAAACTGACAGAAGAGGAAAAAGAAGAATCAAAACAACTGCACGCTCATTTTATGCAACAGGCTGATGCAGACAATGAAGAACAACCATCTGCTGCCGGCGTTCCCGTTGCAGATACTGCAGCAGATAATATACTGGTTGTGAAAAACCTGACGAAAGTATTTGGCGGGTTGGTTGCCGTCAATGATGTCAGCCTGAAGGTTCCCCGCGGCGGAATTCATTCGGTTATTGGTCCCAATGGCGCAGGGAAATCGACATTTTTCAACACCATGTTTGGTTTTTATGAACCTCAGTCAGGTTCGGTCGCATTTAATGGCGCCGAGCTGGTTGGATTAAAACCGGATGCGATTTGCCGTCTGGGAATGGCCAGAACTTTCCAAAAGATCCGATTATTCTGGACGATGACCGTGTTGGATAATGTTATGTTGGGTTGTGACAACCAAATGACCGTTAACCCCATTGAGTGCATAGCGCATACCCGCCACATGAAAAAAGAAGAAAAACGGATGCGGGAAAATGCATTGGAAATATTGGAATATATGGGTCTGGCAGACAAGCGCTATTATTTTGCCTCTAATCTGTCTTATGGAGATCAGCGCCGTCTGGAAATTGCCAGAGCTCTGGCTACCGGGGTCAAACTTCTTTTACTGGATGAACCGACTGCCGGAATGTCTCCGGAAGAAACGGCAGATGTCATTCGTCTGATCCGTGATCTGCGGGATCATTTTGGTCTTACCATTATTCTTATCGAGCATGATATGAAAGTCGTTATGGGTATTTCTGATGAGATTACTGTATTGGATCATGGAACGAAAATTGCAGAAGGAAAACCGGCAGATATTCAGAACAATGAACGTGTCATCGAGGCGTATCTTGGACCGGAACCGGAGGTGGTTCAATGACAGAGAAAACCTTGTTAAGTGTTGAAAACATCGAAACCTATTATGGTGTTATTCGGGCATTAAAGGGAATTTCTTTTACGGTCAATGAAGGAGAAGTCGTTTCACTGATTGGCGGGAATGGGGCCGGCAAGACAACGACTCTTTATACGCTGACCGGTATTCTGAAACCCAAAGTGGGAAAAATAAGTTTTGATGGAAAAGAAATACACCGGCGGCCAACGGATGAAATCATCAAGATGGGTGTTTCTCTTATTCCGGAAGGGCGCCAGGTGTTTGGCAGTTTAACTGTTGCTGAAAATATGCGCATGGGCGCGTATACTCTTTCAGACAAGGCGGAGTTTAATCGTCGTCTCGAAGAAGTGTTTGTTCTGTTTCCGCGTTTGAAAGAGAGGTTGGATCAGCGTGCCGGTACCATGTCGGGCGGTGAGCAGCAAATGCTGGCGATGGGCCGGGCGATGATGCAAAAACCGCGCTTTCTGGCGCTGGATGAACCTTCTATGGGGCTGGCTCCGATTGTCGTAGAAGAAATATTTCAGACGATTAAGCGCATTAATCAGGAGGGGGTTACTATCCTCCTGGTGGAACAAAAGGCGACCATGGCTTTAAGAATTGCCGATCGCGCGTATGTGTTGGAAACCGGAAACGTGATTTTAAGCGGTTCCCGGCAGGAATTAATTCAAAACCCCATGATCAGAAAAGCGTATCTGGGTATTGAAAGTTGATCATTATTTTTTTGGAGGCAAAAAATGGCTTATCCTGAATGGAGTGAAATTAAAGATTCATTATATGCTGTACGAAGGCATCTTCCGATGTTGGCTGCTGAAATGCCGACTTTTATGGCTTGCCCTCATGCCTGTACCCCTGAAGACCTGAAGGGTGCTGATGCCGTAATTATCGGCAGCCCATATGTCACCAGTTGGACAGATAAATATGCCGGTGTTGATAAGCAATTATGGCTGTCTGCTCCGAAACGGGTGAGGCAGCAATCCATTCTGTATGCTTCAGGCTATATTCAGGAACTGGATATCGATGTTTTTGAGAACATTAAAATTGTTGATTATGGTGATGCTGAGATTCCGCCGGAGAGCATTCAGTCACAGACGGTTGATAATGTTTTGATTGCTCAGGCTGCGGTTGAGAAAAAAGTGAATGATGCCCTGGATGCGGGTGCGATTCCGATTGTAATCGGTCAGAATTCACCCTGTGGTTCTTATGCGATTGCCAAACCGATTGCAGAACGAACCAAAGGCAATGTTGGGGTTGTCAGCCTGGATACGCATTGGGATATTGAAACGATTGATTCAGTCACCATGGATCCGCGGGTGGCCGGTGGATCAAGCTGGAAATATAAAATGTTCCAGTTCCATGAAAACATCCCTCCGAAACACCTGGTTGAAATTGGCGAGCGCGGGATGCATGAAGATAAAGAAGTATTGCGTGAGCTGATTAAAAAAGGCGCCCATTTTATTCCAACCTGGAAGATACGTTCAGGCTTTGGAATCGAAGGGGTTGTGAAAGCGCTGGATTATGCTTATGAGGGAACCGATGCCGTATATGCTCACTTTGATATGGATGTGTTGGGCGGCGCTGGCCCCAGCCCGGCGGATGTCCTGGGGGATCTGGCAGAACCTCTGGGGATGACAGATTATGAAGTCATTCGCATTGCCCATGAAATTGGACGACGCGGGCTAACCGGGTTTTCTTTTATCTGCATTCCACCCGGATCTGTGGTTTCTTATCGCGTGATTGTCTATGTCATCATGTACATGCTGGCTGGGCTGGCCATGAAAAAGATGGGAAAATAACCCCGGCTGCGGATTCTGTCATGCAGTTGTCGGGGCTGTCTGAAAAGAACCATCCGGCAGCGTTGTTAAAAGCCAAAATGGGTTAAAATATTCATTGAACCAAAGAGAGACTGTTCAAAAGGAGCAGTCTCTCTTTGATGCCGGGTAAGGAGTGTTTTGATTAAAAATGGGTATGCCCCCAGAATCTTTCCGGCAGTTGGGTAAGATGTTCAACTCCAGCTCTGCGGATGGCTGTTTCAGCGGCTTTTTGAGCGCGGGATAATACATCCGATTCGATCACAGTATTTACAATGCGATTTTGCATCAGAATTTGCCCATCGACAATCACGGTATCTACATCGCTGCCATTCGCATAGTAAAGAGTGCGGTACAGCGGCATATTGAGCGGATAAAAATGGGGTTTTTCGAGGTCAATCAGGATGATGTCAGCCTTCTTTCCCGGTTCCAGGGACCCGATTTCATGCTCCATTCCCAGGCCGCGGGCGGCGTCAATTGTCACCATTTCCAGAACTTTTCCGGGCGGGAGAATGCGCGGGTCATGAAAGTAAGCCCGATGATATCGCATACATTGGAACATATGGCGGAACATGTCATAACTGCGGTCTGGTGCTGTTCCATCAGAACCCAGAAGTACCGTTACGCCGGCGTCCAGCAATTCAGTCACCGGGCAGCGGCCGATCATGGACATGATGGCGCTGGGGTTGTGAACAATGCGGGTATTGGTTTCCTGGCAAATGGCAATTTCGCGCTCAGTCAGGTCAATGCTGTGTGAAAATAAAGCATCTGGTCCAGTCACCTGGTTATGAAAAGCATGTTCGATCGAACCATGCCGGTGTCCATCCTGTGTAAAAAGAACGCCCATCCGGCGGCTGATTGCACGGGCTGCCTGCGATTGTACATTTAAAAGATCAAGCTCCCGGGGCTGCATTTGAGCCGGGTGAATGGTGGGGGATGTGACACATATTGACAGGCGGCCATTTCCCTGGCGATGTCGTTTTTGGATCAAGGTTTCAGTTGTTTGCAGTTGCTGTTCAAAAGTGACGGCCAGTTCCTGATATTTGTCACCGTCCCACCGGGAATAGGTGCGGGGAAAGGGGGGGTAGCAGGGGCCAACTGCCAGAAATTCACGGATGCCGATCTTTTCAATAGCATCACAGTGGTGTTCGCCATACACCGGGCTGTCACTGCGCATGATCATATCACCCCCGCCCAGCATATTGAGGCTGGTGGTCGTTCCGCATTTCAGGCGTTCGAGACCGCTGAGCAGGGCATCGGCATACCAGAATTCTTCATCAGAGCCCTGTTGATAGATCTTAAAACAAGCCTGATTCCAGGCATTGTCCGGTAAATCGGCGCCCAATGTTTTTACCAGCGTATGCCCGGCATGGGCATGGGCGTCAATCAACCCGGGCATGATGATGTGATGAAAGGCGTCAATGACAGTAGCGGCAGAAAAGCGGCTGAGAATGTCCTGTGTGGTTCCGATGGCTGCAATGCGATCATTCCGGATCACTATGGCCCCATCTTCCAAAACACTGCGCTCGGAATTCATGGTAATGACAATTCCATTTTTGATGATGATGTCGTTCATCGTTCCTCCAGAATGTATTTGTTCGTGTGTATGTGTCATTGATTAAAAACAAGCCGTGAATTTTTCCAGATCATTTCCGGGGTGTTCAAAAAACCGGCCAGGTTGGCCTGGTGAATGGTTTTCAGAGATTCTTCCTGGGCTTCTGCCAGAATGTCTGTTTCGTTTACGGTACGTACCTGGCGGTTCTGCATGATGATATTGCCGTCTACGATCACCGTATCTACATCCGACCCGACGGCGGCCATAATCAGGCGGTGAACCGGCAAATAAAATGGCGCCAGATGCGGGGCTTTCATGTTGATTGTAATCAGGTCAGCTTTTTTTCCTTCTTCCAGTGAACCGATTTCGTCATCCCAGCCAATGACGGCAGCGGCGTCAATGGTGATCATCTCCAGCAGCTTTCCAACCGGAAGGTAGTATCCATCATGACTCATAAACTGATGAATTAATTGGGTTTTTCGGGCAGCCTGAAAGAGGTCAAACGTGACGGCCGGTGCGGTGCCATCGGTAGAAATGGCTACCCTGGCGCCCATGCCCAACAGTTCAGGCACCGGGCAGCGGGCTGAACGGGCCTGGCCGGGGCCGGGCGCGCTGCTGATACGCGTATGGGTTTCAGCCAGAATTTGCGCTTCATGGAACGAAATTCCGCGGCAATGTTGCAGGTGTACATCCGGCCCCAGCAGGGCGTATGGTTCTTTATGGCAAAGTTGGATCATGCTGCCGAATGCATCGGAATGAATGCGGGTGTTATATTTTGCGGCGATCTCGCGAATTCGGCGCATTTGCAGACGGTCATGCTCTGTAAGCGGCCCGGCGATGTCGGGCGGGGTGGGGTTCGAAGGATCGACCGAGGTTACAATGACAAAGGGGGCGCAATAAGTTCGAATGCGGTCCTGGGCGCCATGATTCCAGGTTTGAATGACACCTTCCATGCCTTCCAGAGCTTCTTCATAGGTGACCAGACGGGTTGTCCATTTTCCATTTTCAAACCGGGTGAATTCATGCGGCCAGGGTGGGTTGGCGGGGCCGGTGCATACAATTTCGCGGATGCCAACCTCAGCATAGCCCTGAGCATGGTTGCAGCCTGGAATGGCCGTGTCAGAACGGGGCACCGAACCGATTACCGAAACACCGGTTGTGACCCCGGCCTTCAATCTTTCGAGGGCAGAAAGCTTTCCATCAATATACCAAAACGCATCGGTGGTACAGTGATGATATGTGGGGGTCAGGTGTTTCATCCAGACACTGGGTTGTTCATAGATTAATGCCTTCATCAGGCTATGACCGCCATGTCCGTGGGCGTCAATCAGCCCGGGCAGAATCACATGATCATTGCAGCGGATGGTCTGAGCCGCCTGACAGACCGACTCTAATTCTTCCGTTTTTCCGACTTTCAGGATGCGGTTGCCCTGAATGGCTACTGCTCCATCCTCAATGATCCTGCGCTCAGTGTCCATTGGAATGACGGTTCCGTGGGTTAAAAGCAAATCAATTTTCATAGTATCTTTTTCCTGTCAATGATCAGATAAATTAAAGAACGTGAATTTTGGATAATATCTTTCACTCTGAATGAAGGATCATGCGGGCACGGCAAAACGGCCTGTTTTTGAAAAGGCGGATGGCTTCGGCAAAAAACAGCCCTGCAATGACCCATGATGTGGGCGTATATCCTTATCCCGAACGGTCATTAAATATGCAGCAGGCAATCTTTTTAAACCAGATGGCAGGCTACCCAATGGTTGGGGGCGGCTTCACGCCATTCAGGTCGTTGTTCGGCACAAACGGGCAAGACGTTGGGGCAGCGGGTACGAAACCGACAGCCTGATGGCGGATTAACCGGGCTGGGAACGTCGCCCTGCAGAATGATGCGCTGGCGCTGTTTTTCAACCCTGGCATCCGGGATGGGGATTGCTGACAGTAACGCCTGGGTATAGGGATGCAATGGGTGGGTGAAGAGCTCTTCAATATCTGCCAGTTCGGCCATGATCCCTAAATACATAACGCCTGCCCGATTGCTGATGTAGCGTACCATGGCCAGATCGTGAGCAATGAACAGATAGGTTAAATTCAACTTTTCCTGAAGTTGTCTGAGCAAATTCACGATCTGAGCCTGTACTGAGACATCTAATGCAGAAATGGGCTCATCACAGATAATAAAGTCGGGGTTGAGTGAAAGTACCCTTGCTATGCCTATTCTTTGACGCTGTCCGCCGGAAAACTCATGCGGATAACGGGGAGAAAAATGCGGGTTAAGCTGCACAGTTTTGAGCATCTCAGCAACCATGTCATTGGCTTCTTTCCAGCTCATCATATGATGGGCGACTGCGGGTTCAGCGATGATCTCGCCAATCGTCATCCGTGGATTTAAACTGGCGTATGGGTCCTGAAAAATCATTTGCATCCGCCGGCGCAGTTGCCGCATTTCTTCTGTACCCAGGTCAGCGATATTCACTCCATCAAAAATGACGCTGCCTGCCGTGGGTTCATATAATCGCAGAATGGTACGGCCGGTTGTAGATTTTCCGCAACCGGATTCACCTACCAACCCAAAGGTTTCTCCGGGCTGGATGTCAAAAGTAACACCATCTACTGCTTTTACAGCGGCTGCCTGGCGTTGCAGAAGGCCGCGATAGATGGGAAAGTGTTTAATCAGATCAGTGACTTGCAGTAATGCTTGATGGTTGTTCATGAACGGAACCTCCCGGTTGCAGGGTCGATCCAGCAGGCGGCTTTATGGTTTTCTGACAGGCTGATTAAGCCTGGATTTTTGGAACAGATATCCTGTACAAAAGCACAGCGCGGCCTGAATGGGCAGGCTACCGGTTCTTTTACCAGGAGCGGAGGCGCCCCGGGTATGGGATTCAGTTTCTGCTGATGCGATGATTTGTCTAATCGGGGCAGGCTGTTCAGCAGGCCGATGGTATAGGGGTGCTGTGGGTGGGTATAGAGTTCATCCACCAGGACGTCTTCGATAATAAAACCGGCGTACATAACCAGCACCCGTTGTGCCAGATTGGCGACCACGCCCAGATCATGGGTGATCCAGATAAAGGAAGAGTCCTGATCCTGGCGAAGCTTTTTTACCAGATCAATGATCTGAGCCTGAATGGTGACATCCAATGCGGTGGTTGGTTCATCCGCAATAATGATTTCAGGATTGCAGATTAATCCCATTGCGATCATGACTCTTTGGCGCATGCCTCCTGAGAATTGATGCGGATAATTATTGATCTGGCTGGCTGATTCAGGAATGCCGACAATATCCAGCCATTTAATGGCCTCTTTCAGAGCGGTTTCCTGACTCATACCCTTATGCCGGATCAATGGTTCTGCTAATTGATGTCCAATGGTCAGTACCGGGTTGAGAGATACCATCGGATCCTGGAAAATCATGGAAATATGAATTCCGCGAATGTCACGAATTTCACGGTCGCTTATTTTTAACAAATCTTTATTCTCAAAAAGTACGGACCCCTGCAGGATTTTCCCGGGTGGGTTTGGAATCATGCGAATGAGTGAGTTCATGGTAACACTTTTTCCGCAGCCGCTCTCGCCTACTACGCCCAGGGTTTCGCCTTTATGTAATTCAAAACTGACCCCATTGACTGCATGAATCGTACCTTCAGGTGTGTAAAATTTGGTTACCAGATCATTGACTTTCAGGATGACAGGAGTTTGATGATAATTTGTGTTCATTTTTTATTTTCCTGTGTTATACCCGCAGCCGTGGGTCAAGATAATCTCGCAGCCAGTCACCGAAGAGGTTAATTCCCAAAACGGTGATTGAAATGGCCAGACCCGGGATGACCGAAATCCACCAGGCCTGTTGAATGTAATCGCGCCCGTCTGCCAGCATTTGCCCCCATGATGGGATCTCAGGACTGATGCCCAACCCCAAAAAGCTGAGAGCGGCTTCAGAAAGGATGGTGTCGGCCATGGTGAAGCTGGCAATGACAATGACCGGGGCGATAATGTTGGGGAGGATATGACGGAACAGAATGCGCGGCAGTTTGATCCCTGCGGCTGTGGCCGAAGTTACATATACTTCCTCTTTGGCAGACATTACCTGACCGCGGACGATTCTGGCAAAGCGAACCCAGGCTCCAATCCCAAGCACAAAGATCAGGCTGGTCAGGCCTCCTCCAAAGACAGACATCATAAAAATGGCTAACAGAATAAAAGGAAAAGATAATTGAACATTCATCAGCCAGGAAATGAATGAGTCAATTTTCTTTCCAAAATATCCGCTGATTAAACCCATAATGACTCCAATGACAGCGCCGACCCCCAGGGCAGATAAACCTACCGCTAACGATATGCGGCTGCCATGAATAATGCGGCTGAGGATATCTCGGCCGACGGAATCTGTGCCCAAAATATATTTTGGGTTTCCTCCGGAAACAAAAGCCGGGGGAGTCAGCCGGTCTTTTAATGTGATCAGATAAGGATCACGCGGAGCGATCACATCGGCAAAAATGGCTGTCAGAATGACCAGGAGGATGATGAATACCCCGACGGTTCCGGGAATATTTTTCAGCAACCTTTTCATGAATACAGAGAAGGAAGAACGGCGTTCCATCATGCGAATAATTTCGCCGGATTCCTCGTTCAAATCTGTCTGAGAGGGGGGAAGGTTATCCGTGTTCATTTATACGATATCCTGGGGTCGAGAACAGAGTACAAAAGGTCAACAATCAGGTTGGCAATCACAAACGTGGCGGCGCTGATTAAAACGACCCCCTGTACAATAGGAAAATCTCTTTGTAAAACTGCATTGATCACCAGCCGCCCAACGCCTGGCCAGGCAAAAATGGTTTCAATAACCAGGGCTCCGCCTAACAGGCTGGCGAACTCAAGTCCTAACAGGGTAACCACCGGTATCGCCGCATTTTTAAGAGCATGTACCCAAATGACAGTTTTTTCCAGCAGTCCTTTGGCACGGGCAGTGCGAATATATTCGGTACTCATGACTTCAAGCATTCCTGAGCGCACCATTCTGGTCAGGCGGCCGGTAACAAAGAAGCTGAGAGTAACCGATGGGAGAACCAGATGCCTCCAGGTCTCGCTGCCGGAGATGGGCAGAACTTTAAGATAAACTCCAAAAACCAGAATTAACATCAGTCCGGTCCAAAAGGATGGCGTGACCTGGCCAATGAGAGCAAAGGTCGTACCAATAAGATCCCAGATGGTATTGCGGTGCAGAGCAATAAAAATACCCAGGGGAAATGAGATTAGAATTGCCAGCAGCATCGAAAAAAGCGATAACCTGAGGGTGGCAGGAAAACGTTCCAGAATCAGTTTTGAAACCGGCTCCTGCTGTTGGATTGAATTCCCCAGATCGCCCCGCATCAGTTGCAGCAGATAATTCCCATATTGAACGACAATGGGTTTATCCAAACCGTGTTGTGTACGAAAGAGATCAATGGCTTCCTGAGTGGCCTCTTCAGGCAACATCAGTTTGGCCGGGTCACCCGTCAGGCGGGTGATAAAAAACGTGAGCGTAACGGCGCCCCATAATACCAGAACAGCCTGAAACATACGACGGATGAAATAGGTGGACATATTTCCTCTTCCTATTGCGAACCTCCCGCAAGGAGGCGCCCCAGGCGGATTTACTCCGCCTGGGGGAGAACTTACAAAGTGTTTACTTTAAGGTAGCCTGCCACATGTCAACATAGTTGTCGAGATAAGGCTCGTATTGCAGGCGGTTACTCATTCCCATGAAATAAGTGAGATGCCACAGATAAATCCAGGGGGTATCATTCCAGACGATTTCTTCAGCCTGATGGGTTAAGGACATCCGTTTGTCAGGGTCAGAAGTTACTGTCAGTTCATCCAGAACTTTACCGAATTCTTCATTGCAGTAGTTGAAACTGTTGTCAACATAACCACAGGTGAAGGTATTCAATTCAATTTCAGGAACGTTATAAGTGCCCAGACCAAAGTACAGCAGTCCGGTGAAGTTCTTCCCTTTGTGCAGTTCCTGGAATTTGGCAGGTTCAACAATTTCAAGGTTGACTTTTAAGCCAATTTGTTCGAGGTTTTGCTTGATTACCTGATTGATTTCTTTGTCAGAGCCGTAGGAGCTGGCCTGAGTCTGCAGGGTAATGTCAAAGCCGTTCGGGTAACCGGCCTCAGCCAATAATTGTTTGGCTTTTTCAGGATTGTAATCATAGGCTACGATGTTGGGGCTGGTATTGGGGGGGTTGACCACACCGCGCAGGGGGGAGGAAGAGCCCAGCAGGTAGGCGTCAATGATTGACTGGCGGTCGATGGCATAGTTCAGCGCCTGGCGAACTTCCAGTTTTTTGAGCGGAGCAATGCCGCTTTCACCCAACTGGATGCCCAGGAACATTTTGCGCAGGCTTTCGAACTGGATCAGCCGTGAATTTTCAGAATTGGCCTGTTTGGCAAGGTCGCCGGGTATGGAAGGCAGCATATCCACATTGCCAACGGTCAGTTCATTAATGCGTGAGCTGGCTTCAGGAATGACCCGAGCAATAATGTCTTTAATCTGCGGGGCGCCCTGGAAGTAATCAGGGTTGGCGGTGACAACCAGTTTGTTGTCTTTTTCCCATTCGACAAAGGTGTAGGGGCCGCTGCCGACCGGGTTTTTGGCTACATAAGCGTCATCATGTTCAGTGTAATACTGGGGAGGAACAATGAAAGCCTGAGCCAGGTGCCAGAGCATGTTTTCTGAAGGTTTTTCGGTGATCAGTTGTAAGGTGTAATCATCGATAACTTTTACTTCCTTCAAAAAGCCGCGCAGATGGAGGGTGTTGTAAGAACGATTGGCCTCATTGCCCATGCGATCAAAGGAAAATTTAACCGCTTCAGCATTGACCGGTTCGCCGTTGTGGAATTTTGCATTTTGAACCAGTTTGAATTCCCAGGTTAATGGATCGATCCGTTTCCATTCGGTGGCCAGTTCGGGCATGGGTTTTCCCTGGCGGTCATTCATGACCAGGCAGTCAAATATCCAGTAGCTGACGCTGCGGTTCCACATGCCGCTCAGTTTATGGGGGTCCAAAGTAATGATGTCAAAAGCGTTGGCGATCACTACCGGTTTGACGTCACTGGCGGCTGGTTTTGTTTCTTCAACCGGTTTCGCTTCAGTGGCCTGGGTTGGTTCAGCGGCATTGCTTTCAGCAGTGGCCGGGGCAGCGGTCGGTGTTGCTGTCGGACCGCAGGCAGCCAGTAACATGGCTGCTACTAACAAGAATACAAACAATCGATATGTTTTCATCTCAAATCTCCTTGGATTTTTTGAGTTATTACAGATTTTATTGAGTAAGGGTAAGGTATATGTTGAATGGTATTCCTCCTTATCGTTTTTTAAGGGGAAAAGAAGGCAGGAACAGTTCGTCTGATGAATGGTGCAGAAAATCCCGTTCCAGATAACCCGGTTTCATTTTATTGTAATATGCCTGGGCTTTGTTTTGCAGCGTCTCCAGGTTGACCCCGGGAATTTCCCGATTTTGCATGACGATTCGCCCGTTAATGACAGAAGTGGTTACATCCTGCCCGCTGGCGCTGATCATCATGGTTCTGAATGGGTCATCGTGGGCCCCAAAGTGGAAGTCAGACAGATTCACGATAATCATGTCGGCTTTGGCACCGGGAGCCAGCTTACCCAAATCGTCGCGCCCGAGGGCGGCTGCGCCGCCCAGCGTAGCAGCATTAAAAAGATCGGCAAAAGCGTTCCCGGTTGAAGTTCCGTCAACGATTCGCGCAAGGTAACTGCCGATACGAATATTTTGGAACATATCCGGCGGAAATGTATCGCTGCCCAGGGCCAGTTGAACGCCGGCTTTTCGATAACGGGCAAATGATTCAAGCGCATTGCCATGCCGTGCCATGATAACCGGGCAATGGATAATGGTTGTCTGATGATCACGTAAAGCGGCATAATCATCATGCGGGGTTGTATATGGCATTGCATGATAACCGTTCAGGTAGATTCCGTGGGGAATAGAAACTCTGGGGCCCAGAAAGCCGATGTCATTTAAGTGCTGAATGGGTGATTTCTGACAGGTGCGATAAATTTCTTTTGCTTCAAAAAGCCCCTGCGCGGCATGCAGCCGAACAGGGCAGCCCAGTTCATCGCTGGCTTTTTTGGAGCGCTGCAGCGATTGGATAGTCTGGCTCTCAATCCGTTCGGGCGCCAGCATTCCGCGAACAATTCCCTGGTAAGCGCCGTCAAAAGTTTCAACAAAGCGGATCGCTCTTTCCAGACCCCGGCGGCCTTCCTCTTCATCCCATACCAGTTTGATGGTTCCGTCGGGCTGCACTACCCGTATTCCTGACTGATAGCTGGGGCCCAGATAGATGCGCAGGCCGAGTCGCCCGGCATGGTGAACGGCGGCTTCCAATTCTTCATAGGTTTCAGCCCAGCGTTTGTAGAATACTGACGTGATGGGCATGGCCGTGGTAACGCCATGCCGAATAAGCTGGGTGTAAGCATATTCTGATTTAAAAGCTTCTTCTTCCGGGTTCATCACTTCGTGATACCCCTTCTGATAGTATTCTTCAGACCACAGCAGGCTTTTCGAAAGAGAAGCCGGGCTTTCGTTATGAATTAAATCATGGTCAATATCACCCAAAGCGTTTAAATCGATAAACCCGGGGCTTACCAGACTGTCTTTTGCGTCAATGATCTGATCTACTTCACCCGGGTAGTCATGCCCGACAAAAAGAATTTGATCATCTTCATAGATGATTTCGGCGTCCTGAAAGAGGGTATGTCGGTTATCCGCATAGCCAATAATTGTCTGTGCTTTAATTTTTGTTTTCATGAGTTATTTAATTATCTCTGTACCTGAAAAATAGTGTGAATACGAACGATGTTAATTAACATTATAGCAATGTTACAACAAATGTCAATAACATATATCTGACATAACATATATTGGTGTCGTTTGCGTTATTTTAACTCTGATCTGACAGGTATCTGTTGTATTTAATTTAATATCCATTCCGGGTCAGGTTGTTTGTTGATGAACAGTCATGCGGGCGCAGCGGAGCCGTCTGTTTTGAAAAGACAGATTTGGCCGGACGATGGCCCGCGATGACTCATGATCTGGGTGTACGGAATAATCCCGAAGGATCGTGCGTTAAGAGGATCTTCTTATATCTGAACCTGAAGGCCACGGATATGATACCGGTACAGGTCTCCGTTAAACCGGCCATAAAAGAATTCGATCGGTTTTAAGTCGGGGCACAGCAATGTTCGTTTGAGACTGAGAACCGGTGCGCCGATTGGAATATGTAAGAGTTCTGAATCTTCTGTAACGGATCGTTTTGCTTCAATGACCCGCTCAGCGGTGCAGCGATGAATTTCCATCTGAGAGAGGTAATTCATTGACCCATCCATTTCTGCCAGGCTGAGGTCAATTTTTGGCAGATATTCCATGCGCAGGTATGAATCGGAATAGCCTATGGTTTGCTCGTTGGCAATTCGAAGCCGGCGCATGTGAAATACTTTTTCTGTTGAATCCAATAACAGTTGACTGGCAATTTCTTTGGAAGGGGTGATTTTATCCTGTTGGATGATTTTCCAGCGAAGCTGCACGCCGTGGTCTCTGAGCTGGATAAAATCTTTCTCAAAAGAATCCGGGCCTTCCTGAATAACCGGTCGGGTGATAAAAGTTCCTTTGCCGGCTTTTCGAACCAAAACACCTTCCTGTTCCAGCTCCTGTAAAGCCTGTCTGACGGTGGTGCTGCTGACGGCAAACTGTTTTTGAAATTCTTCTGCTGTCGGGAGCTTGTCACCCGCTTTCAACTCATTTAATTTTATTTTTTCCAGAATGTAAGTTTTCAGCTGAAAATATAAAGGGATGGGAGAGGTTCGATCAATAGGCATGGTTTTATAAGGGTTCCGATTTCATTTTTTTATGATGACAGAGTGTAAAGCGTCATGGGCGGTTTTTTTTGCTTATCTGTTGCCGGGGGTTAAATTTGAACAGCTTTGGGGTGAATATGATAACGGAATTTATCACCTCGATACGTGCCAATAAAGAATTCAAAAGGTTTAAAGTTTTTGTCCCGTAAAATGCGGATACTTTCAACAATGGGCGATCCTGTTTCTACCTCTAATAATCTGGCATCCTGCCGGCTGGCGATTTTGACTTCCAGAAAGTGTTCAGTTGTACAACCGCTCATATCCAGGTTGCTAAGATAATACATGGAGCCGCCGCTTAATAAAAGGGTTTGGTCGGCTAACTGAGCGATATCCGGCAGTAAAAACGATGAAATGTGGCCAATGATCTTGTCATCAACCAGACGCAGGCGGAGAATGTGAAAAACCGGTTGACCTTCAGCGATGTTCAAATGGGTTGCCGCCATATAGGGCGCCGGAATGATCCCTTTTTTCAGTAATTTCCAACCGGCCTGATGCCCCTGTGCCATGAGGTTTGCATTTTCAAGATCATAGGGGTTGGGGCCTTCCAGATATTTAACGTCGGTTATAAAAGTGCCTCTGCCGGCACGGCGGTAAATTTGTCTTTCGTTTTCCAGCTCCTGTAATGCCTGCCGAACTGTTGTGCGGCTGACGCCATATTGCCGGCTGAATTCCTGCTCGGTCGGAATTTGATCTCCCGGTTTCCATTCGCCTTTTGCTATCTTTTCCAAAAAAATCTGTTTCAGTTGATGATAAAGCGGAACAGGTGAATTGCGCATAAAATCCATAAAAAATCCTTATTTGTATTTAATTATTACATTGTTCCTACATTCATTATAGGAAAGCGCCAAATGTAAGTCAAGCATTTATCTGGTCAGATATTTTCATGCGCGGGGTATCGCGTGGTTTTGGTTATGTATTTATCTGCAGGTGGTGTTGAAAAGAGGCTGTCCATAAGCTTATAATGAAATGGATGGCTTGTGTGCTGGAAGGGATGCCATAAACCAGCTAACGATACCCATGACAGCACGAAGAAATGGACGGAGGATGTGTGATGAAGATTACTACCTGGAATGTGAATGGCTATCGTGCCATGATGAGTAAAAATGGGTTGGACTGGGTCAGGCAGGACAGGCCGGATGTTCTTTGTATGCAGGAAATTAAGGTAAAACCTGAGCAATTAAGTGAAGAATTAAAGGTGTTTGAAGGGTATCAAACTGTCTGGAATTCTGCTGAGCGCCCGGGATACAGCGGAACCGCAGTTTTTTATCAGGCGGGTCAGGCGCCGGAAGAAATTCAGTATGGGTTGGGGGATCCGCAGTTTGATAATGAAGGCCGTGTAATTCGCCTGAAATATCCGGATTTTTATCTGTATAACATTTATTTCCCCAATGGCGGAGATCAGAACAAGCGGGTTCCATATAAACTTGATTTTTATGCTTATCTGCTGCAAATCTGTAACGAGCACCATGCACGGGGCGAAAAGGTCATGATCACCGGAGATTTTAATACTGCCCATGCTGAAATTGATCTGGCACGTCCGAAAGCCAATGTCATGAATACCGGTTTTTTGCCCGAAGAGCGGGTTTGGATTGATAAATATCTGGAACAGAATTTTGTGGATGCCTACCGACGGTTGTACCCGGATACGGTTGAGTATACCTGGTGGTCTTATCGTATGAATGCCCGCGCAAAGAATATTGGCTGGCGGTTGGATTATTTTCTGGTCAGCACAGAATTGATGCCCAGAGTGAAAGATGTTGTTGTATTAAAAGATATCACCGGTTCTGATCACTGCCCGGTTACGCTGATATTGCACGAAAACTGAATGACGCCAACCATATGAAACCGGCGAATGACAGCAGAAAAGCTCTAACCGGCTTCTGTTTTTTGCCCGGTTATTCTGGCGATGCGGCGATCAAGATATTTGGAGCCGATGGCGTAGGCTGCTGCTGCCAGGGGAACTCCGAAGAAGATTCCGCCCAGCCCAAATAGGGCTCCGCCCACGGTGATGGTAATAAAAACCCAGACAGCCGGGAGACCAATGGAATCGCCTACCACTCTGGGATAGATCAGACTGTTTTCGATCTGTTGGATGATGACCAGATACAGGATAAACCAAAGCGCTCGGGTGGGGTTAATAATGGCGATCAGCAGGAAACCGATACCTCCCCCGATGTAGGTGCCTATCACCGGTAACAATGATGTTACTCCAATTACGATGCCAATCATGCCGGCATAGGGAAAACCAAAGATCAGCATTCCAACGCCGCAGAATGTGCCTAAGATAAAAGCTTCTTTTACCTGGCCGGTAATAAATGAAGTAAAAGTGGTGTAGACGACCTGCATATTGTCCAGAAATTCACGTTGCTGGTATTCAGACAGAAAGGCTTTAAGCAGATGTTTTAACCCGGTCATAAAGTCTTCTTTGCTGAAGAGGGCATAAATGGCAAAGATAAATGAAAGGACAAAACTGACCGTTCCAGACAGGAAGGAGCTCACGGCAGACAGAATGCCTCCGCCCCGTTGCTGCAGAAAACTTCTGATGGAAGTGATGATGTTGTTTTGGTTAAGCGTCAGTTGATTAATGTCGATGTTGAAGAAGGCGATTTGTTTTTCTGCTTCGGCCAGCCAGTGAATCATATTGTCAATCAGACGCGGCAGACCATTGCTCAGGATGGTGATGGATTGAACCAGTTGAGGGGTGACAATACTGATGATAAAAATAAGAATCGCCGATATGGTCAGGATCGATAATATAATCGTCAGCGGGCGGCGTATTCTTAACCAAAGGCGGGATTTGGTTCGCGAAAAAAGAAGCGAATCATAAAAAGTTACCAGTATGTTCAGGATAAAGGCAATGCCAAATCCCACAATAATGGATGAAAAACCTTTGTATAGCCAGCGGAGAGTGCTCAATGCCTCTTTAAAGTTCAGCACCAGTAAGAGAACGGCCCCTGTCAGAAAGATGGTGCGGGCAATAAAACGAAAGTTAAAGGAAGTGTCAGTTTTATTCATGGTTACTCATGTCTATGGATATGATTCACAGACTTCTCAGCCTGTGCGATTGCGTGGTAATTATAAACAGGTTTCTTTCTTATCCTGGGATATTGTCGCGGTTTTGCACGGATGGCATGTGCCAAATAATATCAGGTGATTGGTGGCGACTGTAAACTGAAATTTCTTTTCGATTTCTTCGAAAAACTGCCCGACCGTTTCGTGTTCAATCGTTTGCACCTGTCGGCATTTTTGGCAGACTAAATGGTGGTGCATGTCATCGCTTACTTTTTCATAGACCGCCGCACCCAGCCCCATATCCGAAACCGAGACTTTTCCAGCCTGCGCCAAACGGTCGAGGGCGCGATAGATGGTAGACGGATTAACCGACGGAAAACGGGGGTGCAGTTTTTGAAATACCTCGTTGGCTGTCAGATGACAATAATGCTCCTGCAATAATTCCAGAATGGCTGTTTCAATGGAAGATGTTTTCATAGATTACACTCACATACGTTTTCTGAATGAAGAAGTTGTGCATGGGCAGAGCGTTTGCACCCATAATTTTTTCCCCCTTCCTGTTTGAGAAAAGGGGATGGGCAGAATCATTCCAGTTTCAATGATAAAAGACGCTGTTGCTCTGTTTGCAGAGATGATTATATTGCAGACCATTGGGAGATGATTCTCCGGATCTGCTTATCTGTAAAAGTCTATCATATATTGTGCTGAGAGTGTCCTGATTTT
>CAZEEL010000031.1:0-22119 GCA_964511135.1 uncultured Leptolinea sp.
TTTTTTGCCTCAGATTTCATGGGTAAATATAAATTCCTCCATCATTTCCCTGATATGTTTCTTCCAGTCCATCCGTCAGCATCTGAACCCGCTGTGCAGTTTCCTCCCGATAGAGACCCTGCAGTTGCTCATGAATGGAGTCAAACAATACCAGCACCGCCTGTTTCTCTTTAAACAACGCCTGACCCTGATCATTGTCAGGGTTTCCATCGCCATACCGGACAAAAACCGCCAAAGGCTCTGCCTGGTAAATCTCTTTCAATGGATAAGCCAACCGTCCCGTCCAAAAGAGTACCAACATATCCTGATTGGTCACAATCTGAGCGGCTGAAGGAAGCTGCTTAATTGCTTCCAGCAGATCTGAATCGCGATATTCTTTGGCTGTATACCCCATCCCTTGCTCATGAATCGTCTGTGCAGTATTTTTTGACTGCCAGCCAAATACAGCCGCAATCACCACCAAACACATGCCCACCAGAAAGGTCAAATATCTGGCAGCACCCAGGTAACGGATACTTTCCATAACCGCGATCACAAAGATTAAAACCATTATGATGTAAAGAGGAGAAAGCATTCGCCCATTAATGGTGATGGGCGGATAAGTTGTTCCTCGAATCAGCAAGTTAAACCCAAAGAAAATAACTGAAAACCAAAACAAAACCGGAACCCAGAAACGCGAAGTTGTTAATTCAGGCTGCATGTCCTTTTTCTTCAGTATTTGCCAGAGCAAGACAACCATGAAAAGAACAATCCCCAAAACAGGAACCAGCAGATCTGAAAGAAACCCTGGGAGGAGTTCCCCATAAACCCAGCGATCCGGCAGTATCCATAAAAGAACCGAATTTCTTACATCAAGCCAGAATTCTTTTAGAAAACCGATCATAGAAACCGGCAGCTCAATTCTGCGAGACGAAAGCGTGTGGGTTACCGTCAGGCTGTAACCACTCCATAACAAATTCGGCAAAAAAGACACCCCGCAATAAAGAAGAAGTTGAACAAACTTGCTTTTCCATTCATATTCGCGATTAAAAATCAGGTAGAGAACACCCGCCAGAATAAAAGCGACTGCATTGTAACGGGTCAGCATAGCCACTCCGGCCGACACAGCCGAAAGTGTCAACCACAAAAACGGTTTCTTTTTCTGATACACAAAACCCAGCAGATATAAACCGAGAAAACCCAAAAAAATGGCTAACGGTTCAGACATGGCCCAGGAATTCAGGATGAGTAAAAAAGGAGAGACCGCTAAAACACTGGCCCCCAGCCAGGATAAAACCGGCCTGGCAGTGGCCTGATACAATATCAGCCCCCACAGCAGAATACTGCATCCAAACAGCAGGATATTCAGCCATCGGGCAATTCCCACCAGATCTCCCCCCATGAACCCCAGCAGAGCCAGGCAAAGAGAGTAGCCCGGCGGAAAGTAGGGTATCAACCGAAAAGTGCCATCCGGCTGCATTAAACCCAGCCCTTTTCCCTCCAGCAGGTTCCGGGCAGAAGTAATATAGATCGTTGCATCCCCCCCAATTGCAGGGAGCGGGTCAGTAGCATACAGTAAAAAAAACGCGCCGAGAAGTGCACTGATTAAAAGGAATATTAAAAAAACTTTTTTCTTCATCTTCTTTTACATTCCTGCTTTATTCCTGCTTTAGGGCAGGGTTTTATTTCTCAGAACCGCTATATCTTCAAATTCTCCCACAAAGTCCAACCCCAGCGCTTCAGCCTCCCGGATAACACCATCCGGATTTGGATATTGATCAACATGAAGGAGGATAAACTCAACATGAAGTTCTTCAAGAAGCTGGACGGATTGCAGGTCTGGAAAAGCTTCCATTACCGGCTTAATTGAAAGATATTGCCTGGGCGGAAACGCATTAAAAAATCCGCCTGTAAAAGGCTTTCCATGAACCGCAGTCGCAAAAACCGCCTCCTGATCTTCAGACAGCGCTATCGGCAATTCTATCACAGCCCCTTTCCCAGGCTGCTTTGCCAGCCAGGTATCCACACTTCTTGTGGGAGGCATGCAGGTTTCAGGAAATGGGCCCGGGTAAAATTCCAGCCAAACCAAAGCCATAACCAGCCATAAAAAAACAGCACGGACAGATGAAGATTTAATCGTTTTAAGAACTTTTTCTATACCCAGTCCCATTAATACAATGACAAAAAGTAAGACAAAAATACCAAATCGCGAAAAAACCCTTAATTTCGAATAGAAAGGCACGAAAAGGAAAAACAGATAACCCGGCAATGGGATGGGTAATTGATCCCGATGGAAAACGGACTGCAGGAAGTCCGGAGCAGGAACCGTCACCTTCACTCTGTTCCAAACCAGGTCAAGACCCAGAGATAAAACAAATGCAAACAAAATTCCAGCCAACAGATAAACGGTATATTTTGATTTGTTCCCTGCGGGTTTCTTCCAAACGCCAATGATCGCCAGAATCAGCGTTACAAAACCGATATATAACGTTGTTTCAATCCATAACTCGCGGTTAAAGTGTTGATTGACCCATTTTCCCCATAAAAAGTGGTCCGTTGAAGGCAAAAAATAATCCAATGGGCTGGCTGCGGCTGAAATACTCCGCATAACAATAAGATCACGATTTCCCAATTCCCCGGCCGCCGATAAACTTAAATATGGCCAAAGACCAACCAACATCAGAGGAAGCGCAATTGCGAAAGCTAAAATTAAAGGTTGAAGATGGTTCGCCTGAAAGAAACTCTTTTTATAAAACCACAGGTTAATGATCAGCAAAACCACAGTCACCAAAAGCGTCATATACACATAATACATAGAAGTCAGAGAAATGAGCCCCAGACTGATCCCTGTCATCCAGATATATCGGGTTGGTTTTTCCTTCCCCGTCCAGGTCATGAGCTCCAGCAACCCCCAAAAATACAGCGGGAACCACTGAATGCCGGCAATATTCAAATGGCCGATCAGAAAATGAGCAAGATGATAAGGAAGAGCCGCATAAGCCGTCCCGGCAATCATGGCAATGCCGGTTTTTCCAGTCCAATGGCGAACCCAGGCATGCATGGTAATTCCCGAAAGCACAAATGTCAGCAGCATTGACATGTTATAGCCAAAAAGCGGGTTTTTCAAAAGAGAAAAAGGCAACGCCAAAGCCAGCTGAGCAGGGGTGATTTCAGTATACGCCAGACTCCATCCGGCAGGATAGTTTAAGAACCAAATATCAAATGGGTTTACATGCAGTTCAAAGAGGGCTTTCTGAAACCAATCAATCAGCCAGACAAAATACAGATTATCGCCTGTCTGTCCAATCATATGCGTAGACATATTTTTGACCAGCGGATAAGTTACAACAACAGACACCGCCAGATAGTAACCTGTCACCAGGAAAGAACTGAGCCAGCGGGGAATTTTTTTCACATCTCACTCCAGTCTATTGTTCGATTCTCCTGACTCGAACGAAAAACAGCAGAAATGACTTTCATATTGATCAGCCCATCAAAAAGAGTACACAAAGGCTCAGCCGTATGATCAACAACCTGAATAAAATGGCTCATTTCCGCCATAAAAAGCGTATTTCGCTCAAATCCGTCAGGAACCGGAAGGGTCTTCCATAAAGCCTGATCCGCCAGATAAAGCCTGAGCGCACCATCCGCATTATCCCAAATCGCTGTTCCAGCGCTGCCAACGACTTCCAACGTATGACAACCTGGCTGACGATGATAATCCAAATGCACATGGGCAACCAGCCCCTCTGATGAAAAAATCATATCAACATCCGCCAGATCATCCACTTCGATCCCCAAAATGCCGGTTGCTCTTACCTGAGCAGACAGGGCTGTCGGTTGTCCAAACATCCATGTCAGATAGTCAAAAGGATGAGACAGGGTTCGCACAACCCCCCCGCCCAGATCTTTTCGAGCCGCATATCCCTGCCGATAGTCTTCCCAGGGATGCCAGCCTGGAAGATACTCTCCCCAGTTTACCTGAACAGACAGGATCGTACCTAACTGACCGCCGTGGATAAGCTCTTTTAATGCGATCAATCCCGGATGAAATCGAAACTGAAAACCGGTTAATATCCGAGTGTTTTTTTGTCCTGACTGTTCAAATAAACCAAGCGCGTCCTCATAAGAATCAGAAACAGGTTTTTCCATAAAAACAGCACAGTTTGCTTCAATCGCCTGGTGAGCCACCGGAACATGCAATGCGGTTGGATTGGCAATGATCACTGCATCCGGCCGATGCGCCAGAGCAGCAGTTAAATCATATTCAATCGGAAAATCTTTAATTTCCTGCAAATCCAACAGGCTCTTTTGGCTGCGGCACAAAACAATATCCCGCTCCCCTAATGCCAGCAGATTGCGAAAATGTCTGCGGCCAATCGAGCCAAACCCTACAATGAGAAATTTCATACTCCTGCTCTTTTTCCCAGGCGGCTGATTAAATACTCAGTTGTCCGTTGTCCAGCCTTTCCATCTGTATAAGTCACTTCTTTTGCAATAAACTCACGGCGTTTTTCTCTTTCCGCTTCCGGATGATCCAAAGAATACTGAACCGCCTGCTGAATTTCTTCTTCCGTATACGCAATTTTACCCGCACCGGATTCGCGAAAACGCTGGTGTGTCGGCCATTCACCGATTTTTGAAAGAGCCAAATCAAAACGTCCGGGAGCATTCCAGCCGCCAGGAGCATCAATACAGGTACTCACAATCGGCCGATCATGAATCGCAGCTTCAACTACCATCGTTGAATACACCGTAAGGAAAACATCTGAATAAGCCATCATCGAAGTTTTTTCAGGCATATCTTCACCTGAATAATATCCAAGTTCACCCCCTAATGGCACCGGCTCTACCACTTTCACATGCGGATAACGTCTTGCCAGCTCCTGAATTCTTTCCTTTTCGCCGGAAAACAAAGGCTCATCCATAAAATGATTCGGATGTAAACGAATAAGCAACTGACAGGGTTGATCAAAACGATCCTCGGCAACCATGCGCGCTAAGGGTTCAATATTCTGATAATTGGGAGAAAAAGTTATAAAACTACACGCATAACCCAACAGCTTCCTGCCAGGATCAAGATCATGGAGTTTAAAATACTCTTCTCGGCTCATCAGCCATTGTTTTCTGAAGTAGCCGTCATATGTTGGGATACCGCCAATATTCACCTGCTCTTCTTTCCAGTCTGAACCAAGCATTAATTCCTGCTTCTGAACCTCAGACCAGCAGGTAACCCAATCGACCGGGGCGCCCGGTATACTGTAACTGCTTGGGTTATCCCATCCCACAATCACTGCTGCGGCAGGAATTTTCCGGTTTACGGCCTGGCGCATAAGATAACGGTCCAACCGCCAGCCCGGTGTTGAAGCAACCACCAGATCCGGCTGATAACGCTTAAAAAGTTCCGTATACAAATCCGGGCTGAAATTCATCTGCCAGTTCATCAAAGTCTTCCGGGCAAAAGCAGATCGCCGAAGAAGCGAGATTGCCATCCGCATCCCGGGCATCAGCAAACGCCGCCTGCCGGCAGCTTCAAAAGCAACCTGTTCAATATGGCTGTCCATGGCTTCGGTATTAATGCGATCAGATCCGCCTACCCGGCGCAGAAAGTTTAACCACCATTGTGTGGTCGGAGAAACCTTTTCTGAATACTCACGCGCATTTTTCAGGCGCAAGCTTTCAATGACCAGATTCTGACTTTGAAATTTTTCAGAAATCTGATGTTTTATCCCTTCATCTGTTAAAACCACGACCCGAATTCCTCTGTCCAACAGCGAAGGGACCACATCACTTTGGAGAAAATAGACAATGGCCAACCCATGATCAGCGCTGATAAATATTGTTTTATTCATAAAGAAGAACCTTTAAAAAGTTTTACAAACATCCTTTAATTTTTAAGAAAATATTGTTTAAATATCCAATCATGCAATTTGATCAAATTGCCCTTTACAAAAGAAAGGGAGAAAAACTTTTCTGTCAGTCTCTGCCTGGATTCTGGTTTCGTATTGATTACCGTACTGACTGGCAGCGTATTACTCATATTCATGGCACAAGGCTCTGATACCATCAGCCTTAATAACCCTGCTTCATTGACCCGTTTATCCAACTGCCGCACCTGCCCCATAGGCTTATCCATAGAAAAAGGCAAAAAGGAACTTAATAATTCCTTGCGTCCGGTAAACTGCCAGTGAGAAGCGCCTGCAATGGCTGAAACTCCACGATAATGCAAAAGAACATCGCGCCCCTCTTTTAACTGACGTTGAATTTGCTCCTCCGGCTGACCCAAACTACGATCAAACTCAGCCAATGTTTCAGCAGGGATAATCTGACCTTCCTTTATTTCTACTTCCGGGTTGGCTTTTGCCCATTCAAGAGTTGCCGTCGTAAACTCTGCCGGCGTCCGGTAAGGTCTGGCCGTAACCATGCCTGTCTGAGGGTACGTTTCCAGGATCTCTACTGATTTTGACAACCATCCTTTGGAAAAAACGCAGTCATTATCTGTGTAAACAATAATTTCCCCCGGCGCTCCGCTGAAAATAATATTCCAGGCGCCTCCTTTACCCAGATTTTTTTCGGTTGTCCAAAGATACTGAATATGACCTTTCGCCTGTTCCTGCATGAGATATTCGAGTACTTCCGGACAACTGCCATTGTCAAACACCAATAAATCATATGGAAGATCTGCCGTTTCCCGGATGCTGTTCAAACACACTTTTAATACATCCAACATTTGGGTGTAAAAACCGGCCAGCACCGGAATATAGTTAAGAACTGCCACGGTGATACGTTCCGGATGCGCGACTTCTTTCAAATTTTTTGCCGGATTTTGCCCTACACGCATAACTACTCCTTATTTTTGCGCTCTCTGGATTTTCTGATTTCTGCCAGCCAGGTTCTGAATTCCCGATACGCTTTCCTGGGGTGAAAAACAGCAAAAGCAGCATTGGCTAATACCATGGAATGCAAACGAACCAATGGAAACAATTCAAGCTCCCGCCAAAACCTTTGCCAGGTGAAAGGTTTTTTTACCGCAACCTCTCCGCGAATATCCCATTGGGTATCTTTCAGGTTAAGAATGGTTCTTCTGCCGCCAGCCAAACGAACATTTTCATAGGTTTCAGGAATTCGATAATGCGGCTGCCCATCGGGTAAATGACGATAATCATGATTTTGGTGAATGATATTGATCGTTCCGGTTCCATCCACCAAAGCATATCCCTGATGTCTGGCCCAATAAATCATCCAGTTATCCCAGCCTGCCCGCCCAATGGCAAACGATGGAATCACCTGAAAACATTCTCTCGGAAAAATGAAATAATCACTGCCGCCCTGCGGATGCAACCGGCCATGTTCTCTGATTTTTTGATACAGCATGTCGCCCAAAGCAGGATCATTATTAACCCGCTCTCTCATTTCCATATCCCACCGCTGGCCGACTATTAAAAACCGGGGAAAAATATTTTTAACGGTTTTTAATCCATCCAGAAAATCCGGTAAGGTAAGAATATCGGCATTAATATACGCCAAAAATGGGCTGGTACTGTTTTTTCTGGCCAGATCAAAAATAGAGCTGACCAGCGGGGTACCTTTTTCATTTAAAGCAACTTCAGGAATATGCTTTACCTGAAATTCGACAGCCGCTTCAGCAATGCCAGGGTCATTGCCAATCAGGATCACTTCAAGATCTTCCCCCAGTTGCTTCCATGAAGTCAGGGCATTTTTCTGGATATTCGTAATATGAGGCTCCTGAAAAGCCTTGGGCGCACTGAAAATGGTTAAACAGGGCTTAGTTTCAGACATGAGCATCCTTTGAACCCAAATCCACCATCCGGGAGTCTGTTTCATTAAAAACTTTATGCATAACACTCTGGTTTATATCATTAATTTCAGGGTGCGTTTGTACGATCTGCAAAACATCTTTCCAGCCAAAATGGTTAAGATCGGGTATGGCCGAAAATATGACTTCCAAAGCCGATAAATCTTCCGGAGTATCCACCGTCCAACGATAAGTTCCATAATCCGGTTCCATGTTGGCATAGTACATTTTAAATCGACCGGGTTCACTATAGAAATAAGGCATCACATGTTCCCGCTCATGTTTTGCAGAGGCCTCTTTCCAGGCTCTGGTAAGCGCCTTCATGGTCACGACCTCAGTATCCAGCCCGATCGGATAAGTCCGATGCCAGGGAGGAGGAAGACGATTAGCCGCAAAATCAACCTTTCGATGGGTAAATTCTTCCAATAAAGTATCGATTTCTTCCGGGTCAATCACCGGGCAATCAGCAGTAACCCGCACCACAACATCGGCTTTAAATTGAACCGCCGCCTGATAGTATCGATCAAGCACATCAAATTGATTTCCACGAAAGACTGCAATCGCATGCGCATTACAGAAATCTGCAATCAGATCATCGTCCTGCTGATCTGTAGTAGCGACCACAACCTGATTAATCCGCCTGGCAAGGCTGACCCGCCCGGTCACCCATTGCAGCATCGGTTTACCCGCCAAACACCGCAGAACTTTTCCAGGCAAACGGCTGGAACCCATCCGGGCCTGAATAATCGCCACAACATTTATTTCAGGCATGCATGCCTTCCATAGCCCGCTGATAAGCTGTCAGCAATGCAGGGAAATTCTTATTCCAGTCTGCTTTCTCCTCAGCTTTCTTTCGGGCAGACTCGCCCATGTGAGTCAGGCGCGAAGAATCATGCAGCATAATTTCCATTTTCTGAAACATCCTGTCAGCTTCTCCGTCAGGAAAAACCAGGCCTTCAACGCCGTCATCGATCCATTCAAGGTTTCCGGGAATATCAGACACAATGGAAGGCAAACCGCTGGCCATCGCTTCCATCAACGAAACCGAAGAGCCATCACTATGAGCAGCCGTTAAATAAACATCCGCACTGCGGTAGATATCCGGCAAATCAGCATTCCGAACTTTTCCTCCGATATGTACTTTTTCTTCCAGGCCATAGCGCTGAATCAATTCATCTACAAGAGGCTTCTGTGACCCATTGCCATACAGCAACAAACGCACATCCGGGTTCTTTTGAGCCAGCGTTCCAAATGCCTGCAGCGCAAGATCCACCCCATAAACCGGCTCCCAGGAACGGAGACAAAGAAACACCCGCTTATCCCTCCAGCCCAAAGCCTGGCGAATTGAGCGCGTTCCCTCAGGGTGAAACAAATTTAAATCCACCCCCCAGGGAAAAAGAACCATCCTGTCACGGGGAAATCCATACTCTTTCTCTGCTTTGGCAGCCATCGCCTCACAATCACCGACGAGAATACGGGTATGATCAAGAGCAAATTGACTGCGCCCGACCAGAGCAGAATTAAAACGCGGTTCATATAAAATATCTGACGACCACGACATCGTGACCAATGGAGTAAAACCAGCCTGCGCAGCCAGATATGCACATGTATGAACAGGGCCGGCATGAACCACGTCTGGTTTTAGCGCCGACAGGACACGTTTAAAATCTTCGATATACTCCGCCTGCCTGTCCCAGTCAAACAGTTCATAGCCGCCCCGCCATAAAACTTCACGTACACGGTCAGGGTAGACTCGCGGCAACGGCGTATAAGGGTTGCTTTCCAGCCGTAAAAGATATACATCCCAATCAGTTCTGGAAAGCGCCGTTAAAAACCGCTGATCATGGGCATTATAGTCACGTGTAAAATAGAGAACTTTCATTTTCTTCTTATGCCAGACCCAGATCTGTCCAATACAGCTCTTTTCCAAAAGGAATATCCATTAATGTACGCATCCCAACAACTTCAAAGACTCTGTCAGGGTGAATAGCGCCGGGGGTAGCCGGCCGCAACACATCAATCATATCTCTGGTCAAAATGGTTCCCGCCGGCAGATCCCGGCCAGCCCGCAGACAACGCCGCTGAATAATTCTGGTTTCCTGTTCGTTCTCTTCCACCTTTTTATTTCCGGTTCCCAGCGCCTGTTCAAGTTCCCGGGTATTTTTAACCATTTCTGCCCAGCTGGCCGGGTTCATCGCAAAAGCATGGTCAGGCCCCTCACGATGGTTATCATCGGTAAAATGCTTTTCGATAACTTTAGCCCCTAAAGCAACCGCTCCCAGCACAGTAGCATGGCCGGCTGTATGGTCTGATAAACCTAAAATCAAATCCGGGAACATATGTTGATAGGTTTGCAAAACCCGAAGATTAATGTAGCGAAAATTCTCCAGACTGGCCGTGTAATTGGTATTGCATTGCATCAAAATCAGCCGGGGATTGATCGGAAGAATGACATGAACAGCTCGCTGAACCTCGCCAATGGATGCAGCGCCGGTTGCCAGCAAAACCGGTTTATTCAACCGGGCAATATAAGCCAATTGCTCCAACCAGTCAATTTCACCCGAACCAATTTTATGCGCTGGAACAAAAGGATCAATATCTGCAGCAGTTTGCGCATCATAAGGAGAAGTAAAGTAATCAATTCCAGCCCGTTCACAGGTCTCTTTCAGAACAGGGGTCCAATCCAGAGAAACCGAAGCATCCTGGTATACATCAAAAACAGATTTCTTCCAGGCAGACTGATGCCCCATCTGACCATCCAAATGCCGAAATCCATAATCAGAAACGATATGCGCAGCTTTAAAATTCTGAAACTTGGCAGCATCTGCCCCCGCTTCAGCCGCCAGATAAATTAATTTTTTGGCTCGCTCCAAATCACCGTCATGATTGGCAGCAATATCAGCAATAAAATAGGTGGGATGGTTTTTCCCTGTTACATGTTTCCCAATCGTGATTTCCATTTGACATCCTTTCTGTCAGACAACAGCCGCCTGAATACGGGTATTCCATCCAGCCAGATAATCTGCATAAAATTGTTCTATTCCATCCTCAACACGGGGCAGCATTGAGTTGCCCAAAAAGGCCTGTAATTTGGCAGTATTTAAATTTAAACGGGATGACCTGGTGGCTGTTAATCCCCCATCTTTCCATGATCTGGGTTGAATAAGCCTCTCGTCCAAACCAAACCGCTGCGCCAGCCGAATGCCAAAATCGTATTTACTTAATGCATCCTGACTGACAACATGAAAAAGTCCGGTGGCATGATGATCAATCAACTGTTGAATCGTTTTACACAATAAACGAACTTCCAGGGGGCAAAAAACAATATCGGTAAAACCAAAAACAGAATTGGAAGCTTTCAGTTGATTTACAAACCACTCAGACAAACTCCGCTGCCCGCTGGGACTCCATCCGAAAAAGTTTACCCGGCAAATCAAAGCAGATGGGTCAGCATCCTGAACCTGTTTCTCACCTTCCCACTTTGTTTGCGCATAAACGCTCAGGGGGTTTGGCTGATCTTCTTCAGAATAATCCCCTTTTTCACCATCAAAAACAGCATCCGTTGAAATATGTACCAATTGAATGCCCATTTCTCTGGTTGTCTGAGCCAATTCATGGGGAAGACGGGCGTTCAACTGCCTGGCCAATGCCTGATCTTTTTCACAGGCTTCCAGATTGGCAAGCGCAGCACAATGCACGACCAAATCCGGTTCATATTCTCTGAGCAGTTTTTTACCAGCATCAGGTTGTGATAAATCAGCCTTTACCGTTTGAAACGGAACAGCGGCCAAAGAAGTATTAAAACTTACGCCAAAAACTTCTGCCTGCTGAGAAAGCATCCAGGCATAATGAAAGCCCAGCAACCCACTGGCGCCCGTCACCAATACTCGCCGCATCAAACTGCCTCGCTGCTGTTTTCTTCCTCAAACGGTTTGATCATGGCTTTGATCTGTTCATCATCCATCCAGATCGGATTATTATCACTGGCATAACGGAATCCATCCGGCAGAGTTTTTCCTCTCTGCTCCCACGCGCGGCCAAACCAGGGAGCATTGGGAGGCTGCACCACAAACATATCTTCCATTTCAATCGTAGAACGAGCTTCATCATCTGAAATGAGGACTTCGTGCAGTTTTTCTCCCGGCCTGATTCCAACTTCCTGAACGACGGCGTTCGGAGCAATCACCCGCGCCAGATCAGAAACCTTCATACTGGGAATTTTAGGAACAAAAACCTCTCCGCCATGCATGACTTCAGCACAATTCATGACAAATTGAACACCCTGCTCCAGCGAAATCCAGAAACGGGTCATACGGGAATCCGTCAAAGTGATCTGACCGGTTTTACGCTGCTTGAGAAACACCGGAACCACGCTGCCGCGGGAGCCCACTACATTTCCATAGCGAACACAGGACATACGGGTTTTGGTACCGCCGGCATAAAAGTTGCTTTGAACAAACAGTTTTTCCGCCGCCAGCTTGGTAGCCCCATAAAGGTTTACCGGGTTAACCGCTTTATCAGTACTTAAAGCAATGACCCGTTCTACCCCCGCATCAATGGCAGCATCAATAATATTGCCGCTTCCCAAAATATTGGTTTTAATGGCTTCCATCGGGTTGTATTCACAGGCCGGAACCTGCTTCAGGGCAGCCGCATGCACTACAACATCAACACCATTTAAAGCACGGCGCACACGTTCCCGATCACGGATATCACCAATAAAATAACGGATATTGGGTTGGTTAAATCCAGCGACCTGCATCTCATGTTGTTTTAATTCATCTCTGCTGAAGACAATAATCTTCGCCGGTTGATATTCTTTTTGCACCATTTCAATGAATTTTTTTCCAAATGAGCCCGTGCCTCCGGTTACCAGAACTACTTTATCTTTCCAATACATAACATAGCCTCTTTGTTCCAGGATTTCTTTAATCTTTATATAAAACAATTAAAGGATATTGCCCATTCTTTCCAAACCAATGCGGAAAGATGTCTTCCAGCCAGAAAAGCAGTTTGAGAAACAAGCTCCCGCCAATCTTCCCATGGATCAATGCCCGCATGAACCGAACGTTAATGCTCCTCCAGCAGAAAATTTGATAGGATATCTTTCCCTGCAAATGATTTTTTAACCATTCAGGATTCATCTTATTAATAAATGTACCTACCGGTTGCTTTTTTTTCTCAGTCTGAACACTGCCTGAACCGATCTCCTTTTTTTGTGAATCATTCCAACGATTGCCCCAGCGTTCAGCAAACTGCACCAACCTGTTGCTGATACGCATCAGCCAGGGATCTGTCCAGCCATTCACGACAACAGCCCGCCCCTCTGCAGCCATTGTTCGATAAACTTCCTCGTAAGCCCTCATCTGAGAATCTAAAGGAATATGGTGAAATGTATGCAAAGAAACGATGCCAGGAAACACACCCTCCAAAAAAGGAAGCCTGGTAACATCCGCCACCACAAACAAACCATGATCACCAATCTGCTTTCTGGCCTCCTGTAAAGCAACGATCGACAAATCAACACAAACCCGATATTGATAATTCTGAGAATATTTAATATATTCCGGATACTGTATCGGGCCTGAACCGGCATCCAATAAATATTGCCCTGAAACAGGTAAATGCTTTTTTACCCTTAAATGGCAGCGATGAATATAATCAGCCGATACCGGGCGCAAATCTTCATAACGGGCATTTTGATAAAAGCCATCACTTTGCTTTGTCCAGCCGACCTGGTTATAAAACTCCTGAACTTCTGACGATACATCCATCTTTCTACTCATCATATAAACAACCTGTTTTCAGCGCTCCGCTTCTTTTTCATCATCTGTATATGCAGAAAATATTTTATCCCAATCAATGGGCATTCCCGAAAAATAGTCAAATGTATCCTGATAAAGTTCTTTCCCGCTGGCGCTTAAAACCTGATCAAGCGGTCGCTGCGCATAATCGTCCCAAACCCGTACCAGATGCCACGGACAAGGCCTGGCAAAATCAAAAAAGAAGCGATACGCATATTGCCAGGCTAAATCAACCGTCTGTTCTGTCAGCCTGTACGCTTCAGGGTCTGTGATAACCCGTCCCAGGGTTTTGTAATACTCAACCCAGGTTGCCGGATCAAGCGTAAAGCCACGATTTCGATAATGGGTCTTTCCGGCAACAATCACCGGCACGCCGGTCATGGCCATCTCCAGGCCAACGGTGGTCGTAAACACCAAACCAAGTGAAGCAATTTCCATCAAATCGTAGGTATTCGTAGGATCCTGAGCTCCTATGAGATGAATATTTTCCGGTAATTCCGGAAGAACATCCCGCACCACACTCCCCATCGTCATTCCATGAGTAAGAACCTCACCCGGATGAATCCGAACAACCAATTGAATATCATCCCTTCCGGCAAAATACTGAATTGTCCGGCTGACCCATTCAGCCATACTTCTTGAAAAGATATTACGCCCCAGGGTTAAACTGTCACCTAAAACATTGGTAGCTAAAAGAATAACCGGCCTGTCATCCAGCCCTAACGCCTGCCTGACTTTCTGACCGCCCTGAGATGCACCGCTTTGCCAACGGCGGGCAAAATTCCCATACAGGTCTGCCTTTCTTCGGGCAATAAATAACTCTCTGACTTCGCCCTTTTCCTTTTCCGACAATGGAATGTCTCTACAGGCATTCCACATATCATCCGTATTTTGCTGCATGATTTCATCGTTATGAGCCAACCAGATGGTTTGCCGCTGCTCACCAAATTCATAAGTGGTAACCGGAATTTTCATAATCCTGGCAATTCGATAAGCAACCCCCATCTCCTGAATCGTTCCATTGGGTACCACAACCGCATCCATTTTATGCTCACGAAAAAAGCGGGCAAATGCCTTAGCGGCAGCTTTATTTCTCTTTTTTCGCAATTGATAAATTTCGTTTTCCGGATCAACGTCTTCAACCTGAAGGGTATACTGAGTGTCATATTCTGTAACCTGTGTTACAGCGCTCTGCATACTTTGCGTTAACTCCACCCCTTCCGTATTGATCTTCATCAATGAAATAACATGCACCAACGGGGTAAGTTGCTTTAAAACCTCGTGAGCATAAAGACCCTGACGGCGAAGATCAAATTTATTGATAGGCACCTGCCATTCGCTGTAAGGCAAATATGCAAAGAAGACCTCATGCCCCTGCGCAGCAAGAGCCAGACTTAATAAAGCAGCATGCTCTATCCAGTAATGAAGTGTAGCAAATACAAATATCTTTTTCCCCGGTTCTGCTTCAGCCCTTTGCTGTTTTACCGCTTTCATTAAATCCGGCAGGTGCTCTTCCAGACCCTTTAAAGTGAAATGACTATTAAAAGTTTTCCCTTTTTGACGCATTAACCAATACAACTCTGCGGTCCACGGAATTTCACCCAACACTTCCTTGATAATCGTTGTGCTCTTGGCTGGCATAAGTTTACCTGTCTACCTTATCAATTCATTCATCAATCTTATTAATTTCCCATAATAACCGTGGCCGATAAGCTCCAAGACGCGGTTCCGGCCATTGCATGCCGGGAGCGCCGGCAGCATCTACATTAAACGTTACAGCCTGTTCGTCCTGAAAATAGCGTTTGATCCGAAAAGAACTGGCGTTTACCCCAATAACATATCGCCCTTCGTTCAGGGTATCAGCAGGGATCACGCAACGGCTGCAATACGTCCCTGCATCACGCACTGCATACGTTCGATAATGATTTTCATCATCCGTGTCAAAAGAAGCAAAAATATACTCACCCCGGGTAGTAATTAAATAAATCCCTGTTCGCAGACCCGTAATCGGCTCAGAAAGAGAATAGGTAAACTCCACGATGGTCTCATCAACTGAACGGACCGTATCTGTAACCCGGCCAGCCGAATTTACGATTCGCAATGAAACAGGTTTAAAAGGAGCTGCCGCAGCAGGAATATCTTCTTCAGACCATTCCCGGCTGCCATCCAGTGAAAAACCACCCGCCAGATAATAATCCACCGCCTCTGGAGTAGGAGCCCGCAAAGCCAGCCGGCCTTTCTCAATGACCAGGCTCTCCTGAGTGAGCCGCAAAATGGCCGACATATTATGACTGACAAACAGTACCGTTCGGCCCTGCTGAGCAACATCGCTCATTTTGCCCAGACATTTCCGCTGAAACTCAGCATCTCCAACCGCCAGCACTTCATCCACCACCAGAATTTCAGGTTCCAAATGAGCGGCCACACCAAAAGCCAGCCGCAAATACATCCCGCTGGAATAACGTTTCACAGGAGTATCAATAAATTTTTCAACTTCAGCAAAACTGACAATCTCATCAAACTTTTTCTGTATTTCGTTTCGCCGCATGCCCAGAATGGCGCCATTGAGCATAATATTTTCTCTTCCGGTCAGTTCCGGATGAAAACCGGTTCCAACCTCCAGAAGAGCTCCAACCCGACCGCGAATGTCAACCATCCCTTCAGTCGGATACGTGACACGGGATAATATTTTCAACAGCGTACTTTTTCCCGCTCCATTTTTTCCAATAATCCCCAGCACCTGCCCCTGCCGCACTTCAAAATCAACATTCTGCAAAGCCCAGATATAACTGTCAGTTTTTTGGGATAAACCGGTTCGGTTAACCAGAGAACGAACAGCCCCCTGAATGGATTCACGGGCTGTACGATATTGAACAACGGTAGCGCCAATACGATAGCGCTTTCCTAAATTTTTGACCTGAATCACTGCATCACTCATAGTTAGACCATATCTGCAAAAATGCGTTCCATACGTTTAAAGAAGAACATACCGCTGATCAGTATGACCACCGCAGACACACAGGATATCAGCAAACAGACACCGGGGGCCGACTGTTCAATTCCAAGAATAGACCATCTGAAACCATCAATCACACCCGACATCGGGTTCAGCGAATAAAACATCCGTAACACGGGAGGGATGGTACCGGAAGAATAGACTACAGGAGATAAGAAAAGCAGAATTTGACTCAAAAATGGTGAAATATAATTCACATCCCGATACAAAACATTTAAGGCTGACAACCAAAACGCAACCCCAATGGTCGCTACCAGCGTCATCAGAATAAACAACGGCAGAGCCCAAATATTTGAAGATGGCACGATACGATAATAAACCATCATCACTATCAGGATGACAAAGGCAATCAGCATATCTGCCAACCCCGCCAAAACAGACGAAACCGGCAAAATCATACGCGGAAAATAAACCTTCGTTAACATATGATTATTCTGGATCAGCGAACGACTCGCCTGACCCAACCCCACGGCAAACAGATTCCAGGGAATTAACCCTGCCAGGTTAAAAACAGGGTATGGAAGCCCGTCTGATTCCAGCTTACCCAACTGATTAAATACAAAATAAAAAACAACCACGCTGAGAATCGGGTTTATGATGGCCCACAATACACCCAAAATCGTTTGTTTATAACGGACAATTAAATCACGCCACGTCATAAAAACAAGCAGTTCACGATATCTCCAGAACTCCCGTAAATTTAAGGCGTGCCAGCCGGTTGCAGGACGAATACGGGTAACCGGAACCGTCGAATTGTTTGCTGCTGTATGTGAATCGGCAATACTGCTCACAATACTCCTTATGCCTTTCGCGCTTCACGATACCAATCAATTGTCTTTTTCAACCCTTCATCAAAACCGGTTTGCGCTTTAAAACCAAAATATTTTTCAGCTTTTTGACAATCCAACCCCCGGCGAGGCTGACCGTTAGGCTTTGAAGCATCCCAGCGAATTTCTCCGCTGAAACCGGTCAGAGCAGCAATTTTTTCAGTTAAATCTTTAATGGATATCTCATACCCGGAACCAATATTAACCGGTTCACTGCCATCATAATGCTCTGCCGCCAGGACAATTCCTTCAGCAGCATCTTCAACATAGAGAAACTCGCGGGTTGGGCTTCCATCGCCCCAGGCTTCAATAATCTGATCGCCATTTTCCTGAGATTCGATACACTTTCTGATCAGAGCCGGAATGACATGTGAGCTGGCAGGATTAAAATTATCTCCCGGCCCATAGAGATTCACCGGAAGAAGGAAAATACTGTTATACCCATATTGCTGCCGATAAGCCTGAGACTGCACCAACAACATCTTTTTCGCCAGACCATACGGGGCATTGGTCTCCTCAGGGTAACCATTCCAAATATCTTCTTCTTTAAAGGGCACCGGGGTAAATTTTGGATAAGCGCAGACCGTCCCCAAAGCCACAAATTTTGGAATTCCCCGCTGCCAGGCTTTATGAATCAACTGTACCCCCATCATCAGATTATCATAAAAGAATTCAGCCGGTTTAAGCCGGTTTGCGCCAATTCCGCCAACATGAGCCGCCAGATGAATGACCAAATCAGGTTTTGAATCATCATACATCCGATCAATGTCTTCCCCTTTGACCAAATCATATTTGTCAAAGACAGGTACAAAAATATTCTCAGCGCCATGCTCTCTGAGATGTTTTTGTACCATTTTGCCTAAAAACCCGGCTCCGCCGGTAACACAAACTTTCTTATTTTTCCAAAAATCCGGAGAGGTTTGATTCATCATATTATGTCCTTTTCATACCCGCTTCAGGGAAATGGAGAATTATTTTAAAGCCAATCACTTCCAATTTTGGAACATCCCCCTGACTTAAAACCTGCAATCCCTGTTCCAGGCAAGACAGCTTACACACCTCTGCCACCTCGCCGGAACCTTTGATCTTTACCTGGGCATACCCGGCCGATTTAACCTGTACAAGCACATCATGCATCCGTTCCCGCACCAGGCGATAAGTACGGAATGAAGTCTGAATATAATCCATTGTCAGGTTTGCCTGCAGTGCAAGCCCTTCGGGAGTGATGAGATAGCGTAGTTTTTTTCTTTCCAGACGGCTGACTTGCACATACCCCTTGGAGATTAACCGTTTTAAATGCCAGTTAACCGTTCCAACCGCAACACCAACCTGATCAGCCAAAGACGCCTGACTGATGTCTGGATTTTGTTCTATTTGTTCGAGAAGAATTAAGTCACGTTCAATGACAGATGAATGATCCAAAGATTAACTCGCAATATTCAAGGCTTGAATTATACCGTTTTCCCCGCCTGCCGTCAAGCGCCTGACAACGCCTGCAGCGTCTAACAGCTTCAATGTTCTCAGTTTTTCATGTTTTTTTCATTGACAAGCAAAATTCTTTATGATATAAAAAGCACATGATTATTCGCTTACGAACCGCTGACAAGAAGAATAAGAAGCATCTACCCCTGCACACCCTGGGAGCGGTTTAGTATTTCGTAAGTAATTGTATTTACCTGTTATTCAAAAAGCCCTCCTAAGCGAGGGCTTTTTTATTTTCTGATAAGGAAAGGCGGTGATGTTCTGTTGGGAAGGTGACTTTAAATAAAGAAAACAGGTTGGAAATGAAAAATTTGGAAGTGAAGAAATTGAAGCAAATAAAACAAAAGAAAGGGAAGTCCATCTTGAAAAACAAAGTTATCCTCCTGAGCGCCATTGCAATCCTGCTGTTCGCCGCAGCCTGCAGCGCCGCTCCCACAGCCGCCCCTGAAAACACGGCTGAATCATCCACTGCCATCTCTGAATCTACTCAGCCTGCTGCAGGTACCGAACCCGAAGGCTGTCTTGGTTCCGCCGAAACCGCTCTGGTTGACCTCAAATGCCGCGAGGTAACCATTGCCGTTGAAAATGCCTATCTGCCTTTCAACTATATTGAAATTTCTACCGGAAAACCCGGCGGCTGGGATTATGAAGCCTGGACAGAAGTCTGCACCCGCCTGCACTGCATTCCGGTGTTCAAAGAAACTGCCTGGGATGGATTAATTCAATCGGTTGCTGACGGGCAATCCGATGTCGGTGCAAATGGAATCACCATTACCGACAAACGTCTGGAGATTGTCGATTTTTCAGTTGGCTACATCAGCCTGCAGCAGCGCTTATTGGTACGCAGGGGCGAAACCCGTTTCACCTCTATTACCGATTTCCAGACAAATCAGACCTTAACCATTGGGGCACAGTCAGGCACCACCAATTATGAAACGGCTGCCAAATACGTACCCGAAGGCAGAATTAAAGCCTACGAACAAATGCCTTTTGCCGTACAGGCCCTGATGGCTTCAGAAATTGACGCGGTATTAATTGATAATGTTGCCGGTTTGGGATTTCAGGGCGAGAACGCCGACAAACTGGAACTGATCGGTGAATCTCTCTCATCGGACGAATTGGGCTTTTTCTTCCCCAAAGGAAGCGAACTGGTCGCGCCGGTAAACCAGGCGGTTGAAGCAATGAAAGCCGATGGCGTGATGGACAAAATTAATCTTAAGTATTTTGGACCTGATTTCAAAATTACCATCGAAGATATAAAAAGCTGAATGATTCAATATGGGCGCCGGGGCACAATGTAAAATACCCGGCGCCCGATTATTATCGAAAAGAAAACCATGATTAACAACGAAACCCTTGACACCACATCCGCCAGGCCTCCTGCTCCTTCCAGAGAAGATCTCAAAACCCGTCTGACACGCTTTCCCTGGTGGCTGATGGCCATATTTGTCATCATTCTTTTTACCGTTTATTTAATTAATACCAACCCCAATTTTTATGATGCCTTCAACTTCATTAAAGCGGGCATCACCGTAACAATCGTTACCACGCTGATTTCTTATTCCATTGCCATCGTATTGGGCTTGTTCACCAGCCTCGGCCGCATTTCAAAGAACATCTTTTGGAATAACCTGACGACATTATATGTTGAGGTCATCCGCGGGATTCCCATGCTGGTACTGATCTTCTTTATCGCACTGGTTGGAATGCCGGCAGTGTTAGAACTGATCCCGCAAATCGGGGCACGGCTCTCCGATATGGGGTTGATTTCTATTGGAAAAACCCTGACGGCCATTAAACCTGATTCAATCCCCATGAATGCCAGAGCAATCACCGCTCTGTCGATTACCTATGGGGCTTACTCTTCTGAAATCTTTCGGGCTGGAATCCAATCCATTGCCAAAGGGCAAATGGAAGCCGCCCGTTCACAGGGGATGAGCTATCGCCAGGCAATGCAGCACATCATCCTGCCGCAGGCAATCCGCAATGTGTTGCCTGCGATTGGCAATGACTTTATTTCCATGCTCAAAGATTCATCCCTGGTATCCATCCTGGCTGTTCGCGATATTACCCAGATTGCCCGCCTGTATGCCGGACGCACTTTCCAGTTTCGCGAATCTTACTTCACACTTTCCATCATGTATCTGGTCATGACACTGTTACTTTCTTTCCTGGTGAAATATATTGAAAAGAGGCTGCACAAAAATGAACATAGCTGAAGCTGACCCCATTATTAAAATGGAAAATGTATCGAAAAGCTTTGGAACAGTAGAAGCAATTCGGAACATCAACCTTGAGGTTGAACGCGGAAAAGTAATTGTAATTCTCGGCCCCAGCGGGTCAGGAAAATCAACCCTGCTGCGTTGCATTAATCACCTCGAAATTGAAAATTCAGGGTATATCTGGATTGAAGGCGAACACATCAATGGCAATCAACGCAAATTGAATCATATCCGTTCTGAAATTGGCATGGTATTTCAACATTTCAACCTGTACCCGCATCTTACAGCGCTGGAAAATGTCACCACGGCTCTCAGAGTTGTAAAAAAAATAAGCAGAGATGAAGCTGAAAAAATCGCCCGCGAAAAATTACAGCGGGTCGGCATGCTCGAAAAAGCAGCCAACTACCCCCAGCAACTTTCCGGCGGGCAACAGCAGCGGGTTGCCATTGCCCGTGCCCTGGCGATGAACCCGAAAATTATGCTGTTTGATGAACCTACCAGCGCCCTCGACCCTGAAATGATCAAAGAAGTGCTGGAAGTAATGCTCAGTCTGGCCAAAGAAGGCATCACCATGCTGGTAGTTACCCATGAAATGGGCTTTGCCCGGGCCGCCGCAGATGAAATCGTGTTTATGGACGCAGGTCAGATTATCGAACAGGCCACCCCAAAAGATTTCTTTGAGCATTCTGATAACCTGAGAATCCAGGAATTTCTCTCTCAAATTTTAAGCCGCTGATTTTGGAGACATCTGCCATGAATACAGAAATAACCGTTTTTCAATTGCGACAAAACCGACGAAACAATCAACAACCTCCAACCAGATCGGAAGCGGTTTAGTATTCTGTTATTTTATGAACAAGAGCCCTCCGGTCGGAGGGCTTTTTATTTTGTAGTAAGGAGAAAAAACAGAAACCAGTAAACAAAAAACAATCTGAACGATGAAAGTCAATACCTAAGGAAGAAAAAAGAAAAA
>CAZEEL010000032.1:0-21303 GCA_964511135.1 uncultured Leptolinea sp.
AGGTCGTTTTCCCATGGTCAATGTGACCCATTGTGCCGATGTTTAAATGTGGCTTGTTTCGATCAAATTTTTGCTTTGCCATTTCCTTCTCCTTAAAAAATCCTTCTTTTAACGATTCAATATTTTTTCAGCCACAGATTCAGATACCGGCGCATAGTGATCAAACTCCATTGTAAACACACCACGGCCTTGCGTAATCGAACGCAGTTCGGTTGCATATCCAAACATTTCAGCCAGAGGCATAAAAGCTTTCACTGCCTGAGCATTCCCATGACGCACTTCAGTACCGGTAATCATTCCACGGCGAGAACTAAGCTGACCAAGCACATCCCCTAAATATTCTTCCGGAATTAAAACCTCAACCTTCATGAGAGGTTCCAGCAATACCGCGCCGGCTTTTTCCACAGCTTCTTTGAAAGCAAAAATAGCAGCCATCTTAAAAGCCATCTCACTGGAGTCAACCTCATGATAAGAACCATCAATCAAAGTAATACGAATATCAGCAAATGGATACCCGGCCAGAACTCCGCTTTCAGAAGCCTCCATGATTCCTTTTTCAACGGCAGGAATGTACTCTTTTGGAATGGAGCCGCCAACAATCTTATTTTCAAAAATGATGCCTGCGCCGCGTTCATTTGGCGCAACATTAATTACCACATGACCATATTGACCATGTCCGCCGCTTTGCTTGGCATATTTATAGGAAACATCATTCCGCGGGCGGGTAATGGTTTCGCGGTACGCAACTTTGGGATTGCCTACATTGGCAAGCACCTTATATTCGCGCATCATCCGGTCAACCAGAACATCCAGGTGTAATTCACCCATACCGGAAATAATAGTTTGTCCGGTAATTTCATCGCTGCGCACCTTAAAGGTCGGGTCTTCTTCAGCCAACTTGCGCAAGGCTTCTGCCATACGTTCCTGATCAACGGTCGTTTTCGGTTCTACCGCAATAGAGATAACCGGTTCAGGAAAACTGATTGTCTCCAGCATGACCTGGCGGGAATTGTCGCATAATGTATCGCCGGTAAAAGTCTCTTTTAATCCCAACACTGCGGCAATATCACCATTACCAACCTCAGTCACCTCTTCACGCCGGTCTGCATACATCCGAATTAACCGCCCAACCCGTTCTCGTTTACGCTTCGAAGGGTTGTAAACGGTATCGGCCTGACTTATCTTTCCGGAATAAACCCTGAAATAAGCCAGTCTTCCCACATAGGGGTCGGCCACAATCTTAAAAACCAGACCGCAAAACGGAGCTTCATCAATCGGTTCAATCGTGATTTCTTCTTCAGAACCAACCCGTACTCCGGTTGCCGGCGGAACTTCGACAGGCGATGGCAAATAGTCAACCACCGCATCCAAAACCATTTCAACGCCTTTATTTTTCAGCGATGAACCGCAAAACACAGGCGTCGCTTTGTTGTCTATGACCGCCTGGCGTAAAGCCGCTTTTAACTCGCTTACTTCAATTTTCTGGTCTTCCAAAAACTTTACCGTGAGCGCATCATCCAACTCGGCAATACTTTCTACCATGAGCGCGCGCATCTCTTCATACTCAGCCTGCAAGGCTGCCGGTATTTCCGCTTCACGGAAGCCTTTGTGCTGATCATTCGCATCCCAATAGTATGCTTTCCCAACCAACAGGTCCACTACACCTTCAAAAGCAGATTCGGTGCCAATAGGAATCTGCATCGCAATAGGATTAGCGCCCAACCGTTGTTTAATAGAAGCAATTGAATCAGTCAGAGAAGCCCCTGTCCGATCCATCTTATTAATAAAACAAATTCTTGGAACTCCGTAACGATCCGCCTGTCTCCAAACGGTTTCACTTTGGGGTTCAACTCCCTGCGTGGCGTCAAAAACAACCACCCCGCCATCTAAAACCCGCAGAGATCGTTGAACTTCAGCCGTAAAATCAATGTGACCAGGGGTATCAATAATATTGACCTGATAACCCTTCCATTCAGCAGTCACCGCCGCAGAAACAATGGTAATGCCTCTTTCGCGTTCCTGAGCCATCCAATCGGTGACAGTATTTCCTTCATCAACCGAGCCCAAACGATAAGTTTTACCAGTATAGTACAAAATTCTTTCAGTAGTAGTCGTTTTACCAGCATCAATATGTGCAATAATGCCGATATTTCGATACTTTTCAATAGGAAATTGACGGGGCATAAGAATAATACCTAAATCTTTTCAGGACTACATTCGATAATGGGAGAAAGCACGGTTTGCTTCTGCCATTTTATGAGTTTCATCGCGCTTTCGAACAGCAGCGCCCTGATTGGCAGCAGCGTCCAGAATTTCTCCACCGAGTTTTTCAGCATATGACTTTCCAGAGCGGGCACGCGATGCAGAAATAATCCAGCGCATCGATAAAGTCAGGCGACGTTCAGCAGGAACTTCCATTGGAACCTGATAGGTCGCACCACCAACACGACGAGGCCGCACTTCCATTACAGGACCAACATTCTTTAATGCTGCATCCAAAACCTCAACCGGATCCTTTCCTGATTTTTCTTTAACAATATCCATGGCATCATAAAAAGCCGATGTCGCGGTGCTTTTCTTCCCCCGGCTGAAAATTCGATTAATAAATTCCTGCACAACCAGATTGTTATAACGGGCATCCGGTTTAATTTCGCGTTTTTCTGGGCTTAAACGTCTCATTTTTTACTTCTCCACTCTACGATTTTTTAGGACGTTTTGAACCATATTTGGAGCGTCCCTGACTACGCTTGGCAACCCCGGCAGTATCCAGAGTACCACGCACAATATGATACCGCACACCAGGCAGATCTTTTACACGCCCGCCGCGAACCAATACAACAGAGTGTTCCTGTAAAGAATGACCTTCTCCAGGAATATAAGCGGTAACTTCAATTCCATTCGACAGCCGAACACGGGCGATCTTACGTAACGCCGAATTCGGTTTTTTCGGGGTCATGGTTCTTACCACAGTACAAACACCCCTTTTTTGCGGTGAACCATCTGCCTGACGTACACGGCGATGATTCATTGTGTTAAATGTGTACTGTAAGGCAGGGCTCTTACTTTTTGACTTTTTGTATTGGCGACCCTTGCGGATCATTTGATTAATGGTTGGCACCTTTTCTTCCTCCACTGAAATCCGGCTTCTTCAGCCTGTTTTTATTTTTACTGCCAGATGAGACCACTTCAAAACGCAATGGTCGCATGCAATGATATGCACAGAGTACTCACCCTGAGACACAACGAAGAGGGATTATATCATGGGCACAAACGACCGTCAAGAAACGGGCTTTTCCAGCATCTTCTGCTTTTTAAAACTGGTTTTATTATACCCGAGAGAGTCGATTGTTTGTCAGTATACTGACAAACAAATTACTTAATTTTAATTAATCGATAAGGAATCCAATCAGAACTTACCTTCAACTCCTGATAAATTCCTTTCTGAAGATTAATTGCAATATCATTTTCAATTTGGGGATCAACATTAAATCTGGCAAGAATCCAACAGATATGCGGATCTTGTTTCATTTTTTCGTGATACACATAGTCATTGAAAGTTGAATGTGTCTGCATACCATCTAAGCCAGGAATATAATCAACAGGATAATCAGTTAGTATTTTCACACAATCAGGATTAGAACGATCCATTGTTAACAGTGCTTCATTAATTTCTGGTGAAAATATTTTACTTTGCGCAGTCACCCAAATATTTTTCAACTTTGAATCAGGAAAATTGTAAGAAAACCAAAAGATTAGAATGGATAACAACAGAAGGATAAATCCAAAGGGAATTCGATCCGGGTTTATACGATCCATTTTCATCAAGAACCAATTCACAATTCTTTCTAAAGTTAACCCAAAAAGAATGGCTACCAAAGCAAAAGTCATTGACAAATTCCGCTCAGAGTAACTGGTGACAATTCCCCAAAAAACTGCGTAAGGAATAATAAATATTAATATCAATCCCCTGTATTTACGGGGAAGAAACGCTAATGAGGGAATCATAAATAAATACAAAAAAAAGTATTTTCCCAATCCCAGAAAACTATTAAATAAACGACCCAAAGGTGATGCACTGGACTGCTCATGTGCCGAAAGCGCAATATACTGATCAAAACCAGCTACACTGCTATCCTGTAAGATTCGAACCAAAATCGGTAAGTACCAAGGTAATATACAAATCAACCCAATTCCTGTCCACAACAGCATGTTTTTAATTAATTTGTCTTCCTTTTTATATGCGTTAATGTAAGAAACAATCGGTACGATAAAAAGAATTAATACCCCCCCCTGCTTGGTTAATGCCGCCGCAGTTGCCAGCAACATACTTTGACCAAATCTTTTATGATCAACAGCCAAATCGTCCATTTCCAGATAAGGGATAAGAGCAGTCAGTGTCATAAAAGCAACCGGTATATCAGCATATCCATCAATCAGGTATTCCCCAAGATACTTCTTATAGAGCAGATAAATAAAGATAACTCCAATCAGGTAACCATATTTTTTCGTCTTGACGGCTAATTCAGCCGTTTGAAAAACGGTCAGAATCACAAAAACAGGCATGATAGACTTGGCAAATAAACTAATCTGATAATTATCTATGAGAAGATAGGTAAGAGAAAGATTTAATGATAAGAGCTGAGGATAAGTTAGATGAACTGATGGAATTTTATTTTGAGCCCAACCCTGAGCCCAGGCATTCCAGGAAACCACAGCATCCCAGGTATTAAACACGGTTCCAAAATTATAGGGTATCAATTTAAGAAACCAAAACAATAATCCGACAGCAACTACAGAAATTACAAATACAACACTGCCATGCAAAAATTTCAAACTGACAGAAGAATACTCACATTTGAATAGTTCACTGAAGTTTTTCCAGACACATCTAATCTTGTTAATAACAAAAGACAAGATGTTTCCTATACCAGAAGCCAGTATCATTCTGGATAGCCAAATTAAAACCGCAACTTCAACAACAATCAGAACAAGCACCAACGTCCGAGTATAGATATGCAAAAGAACCAGTGGATAAACAATAACGGCATTCGTCAACATGCTAATGCCAATGATTAAACTGAGCCGATACGCTCCGCTTCCGGTTGGTTTATACACTTTTTGAAACAATAAACCTGGAAGAAACAGTATTTGAAAAATAGATAAAATGCCAAAGATATACATTACATCATTATAATAGAATTTTGATTTCAAAATATTTTTCAAGCCGACTGTGCGAAAAACAATAACATCCATGAAGATCAGGAAAACACCCTGTACATTCCCGCGCCCCCTGTAACCTGTTTTGAACCAGAATAATCACAAAGACCATACCCTGCGGCTCAAAACCTGTTGAAACAATCCATCAGCAAGCCAACCAGGGCACATAAATATAAAAAGATGGACATTCCTCTTTAATCATTTAATAAACATCAGCAACAATTAAAGAGAAACATCCATCCAAAATGTTATACGTAGAAATTAATGCTGCAATATCTGACTTAAAAATGCTTTTGTTCGTTCTTCTTTTGGATGCGTAAAGAAACCCTGAGGAGTATTCTCTTCAACAATCTTTCCGCTGTCCATAAAAATTACCCGATTAGACACTTCACGGGCAAAGCCCATCTCATGGGTGACGGCCAAAATAGTGTAACCGCTGTTTGCCAGATCACGCATTACATCCAATACTTCTTTAATCATTTCAGGATCCAATGCAGAAGTTGGCTCATCAAACAACAGAATTTTCGGCTGCATGGTTAAAGTTCTTGCAATCGCAACACGCTGCTGCTGCCCTCCGGATAACTGCCCGGGGTATTTGTTAGCCTGATCATTAATTCCAACCCGATCAAGCCACTTGTTGGCAACTTCTTCCGCCTGTTTTCGGCTCCACTTCCTGACTTTCATCGGGGCCAACACAATATTCTCCAAAACAGTCATATGCGGAAAGAGGTTGAATTGTTGAAAAACCATTCCTACCTCACGGCGTATTTCCTGAATGTTTTTCATGTTATGCGTTAATTCAATCCCATCAATAACAATTCTTCCTTTTTGATGTACTTCCAGACGATTTAAACATCGAATAAAAGTCGACTTTCCGGATCCTGAAGGCCCAATGATGACAATAACTTCTCCCTGTTTTACCCGTAAATTTACCCCTTTTAATGCTTCAAATTTTCCGTATACTTTATGGATATCTTCACAAATTATTAATTCTTTTGTCTCATTTTCCATTGGAGCCTCGATAAAGTTTTCGATAAAGTTTTAATGGCGGGGCGGTGTTTGCACCGCCCCGCTTTTTAGTTGATCATCCTAGTAAGGCAGGAAGGTCGGCAACGGCTCGTTGAACCATTTATTGGAGAGCTTGTTCAAATCACCATTTAACATATGGAAATAAATTGCAGAGTTTACCCATGAGAGCAAAGCAGTATCTCCACGGCGTACACCGATATGGCAGGGAGATTGCTGGAGAATAAACTTTTGCTCCACTTTCATTTCCGGATGGTCTTTCACGATTTGAGCAGCGATGGCATTGCTGCAGACAATAATATCCACCTGACCGGACAGAAAAGCCTGAACCGTGGTTGCCTGATCGGCATAGCGCTCAATAACCGTTCCTTCAGGAGCGGCGCCGGTAATCGCAATTTCTTCCAACGTTCCCAGGGTGGCGCCTACTTTGTAAGGTTTTACATCGGCAGGGCCTGCCACAGCCAGGTCTTTGGAACCATATGCGCCCCAGAAGAAAGGAGCATACGGGTTCGAGAAATTAATAACTTCAGCGCGTTCGGGTTTGACGCCCATATTGGCAATGACCAGGTCCACTTTTTCAGAGGTCAGATACGGGATACGGTTCTGGCTGGTCACAGGAACCAGTTCAACTTTCACATCCAGATCTTTTGCCAGCATGTTGGCGAATTCAACATCATATCCTTCGTATTCACCATTTGCTCCCTGAATGCCAAAGAGGGGCGTATCCTGAGGAATAGCAACTTTGAGCACACCATCTTTCAGAATACGATCTAAAGAATCGGTGGTTGAAGCAGCTGCAGGCGCAGTGGTTGAGCCTGTTCCAGCGGTATTGGCATCAGCGGCAGGCTGTTGAGGCCCGCAGGCAACCAGAGCAAATACCAGCGCTACTAATGAAAGTAGCATGAACCATTGTGTTGTGCGAAGTTTTCTCATATATCTATATCTCCTTTAACGTTGGAAAAATGAATACCGGTTACCGTGAAGCTGTCGTCATTTTTCTTTCAGCCATTTTACTGAGCTGAGACAGCGGGTAACATAATGCAAAATATACAACGCCCACCAATGTAAAAATCAGAAAGGGTTTAAAGGTAGCGTTATTAAGTATCTGTCCCTGGCGGGTCAATTCGACAAACCCGATAATTGAAGTCAGGGATGTATTTTTGATCACCTGCACCAGAAAACCAATGGTTGGCGGAATAGACACTTTCACGGCCTGGGGAATGATAATGAGAAACAATTGCTGAAAATAATTAAGCCCCAACGCGGCGCCCGCTTCCCATTGTGTCTTTGGGATAGATTCAACACTGCCTCTCCATATATCAGCCAGAAAAGCGGTCACATAGGCAATCAGACAAACAATTGCACTGATCCAGGGAGAAACATCATAATGAAGTACAATCGGAATACCAAAAAACACCAGAAACAACTGCATGAGCAGCGGCGTGCCCTGGAAGAAATTAATATAGGCAGATGCTATTCCGGAAATGATCTTACTGGAAGAAATCCGCATCATCATCACCAAAAAACCAAAGAACCCGCCGCCAACAAATGCTATCAGTGATAAAACCAGCGTCCATCGGGTAGCCAGCAGAAGAGAACGCATTACTTCACTAAAAATAAACTCTCTCATTGTGTTTCTCCTCTCTATCGAGTAGTTGTCTTTGGAAAGATCATGGCAGCAATCAAATTAAATATTCCGCGGAATAGATAAGAGAGAGCCAAATACATTAAAGTTGTCGCCAGATATATTTCAAAACTGCGAAAAGTCCTCGACTGTAAATACCCTGCAGCATAGGATAATTCTTTCGCCGCAATGACCGAAACAACGCTGGAGCCCAACATAATAAGAATAAACTGACTGGTAATAGAGGGGTAAACAATCTTTAATGCCGGCATCAGAATAACATGCCTGAAAATCTGAACCGGCGATAAGCCCAGCGCCTTCCCTGCATCAATCTGACCAGCCGTGATCGATTCAATTCCCGCCCGAATAATCTCTGTGGCATAGGCCCCGGTATTAACAACCAGAGCAATGGTAGCTGCCAGGTTGGCATTTACATATATATTCAGCGTTGGCAACCCAAAGAAAATAAAGAATAATTGAATTAAAAACGGAGTATTACGAATAATCTCAATATAGGCCTGAATGGGGATCGTAAAAAACTTCTTTTTCGTCTGTTGCAATCCAGCCAGAACAATGCCCAGTAACAACCCGATACCAGTTGAGACCAGACACATGCGGATGGTCAGCCAGATCCCTTCTGCAAACAAATCCCAATTTCGCCATATGACATTGAACTGAAATGAATATCCCATGGGTGCCTACTCTCTTTACAGGGAAAAATTTTGGATTAAACTAGTTTCAGTGTAACAAATTACCATTAAGATAAGATAAATATGAAATAAAAATATCATAAAGGTATGATAAAGATTTAATAAAGACGTGTAATACTTTTTGCCTGAACATCCGTAAAAATAAATTTATGGCTGCCGGATTAAAGTCAACATTTTCATTCATGGAATATATCGGGCAATTTCCGGAGAATAAAAAAAGACCTGCCATTTTCAAGACAGGTCTTTTTTTATTCGATTGGATGATCTAAAACATTAATCCTGAATCTCCAAAATCTTCACCCAGGCCCAACAGGCCGGTTTTGACTTTTGGAGGCCGCATTCGTTCTTCATCTTTGCCGAAACGAATCACTTCACCATTATCCATGACAGCTTCAACCGCCAGCCCCAGGCTTTGCAATTCCTTCACCAAAACTCTGAAAGAAGCCGGCAGGCTTGGCTCTTCAATCGTCTCTCGCTTAACAATGGCCTCATACGTATTCACCCGGCCCTGAACATCATCCGATTTAACCGTTAACATCTCCTGCAGGGTATAAGCAGCGCCATAAGCTTCCAAAGCCCAGACTTCCATCTCTCCAAAACGCTGGCCGCCAAATTGGGCTTTCCCGCCCAGAGGCTGCTGCGTAACCAGGCTATAGGGGCCGGTAGAACGGGCATGAACTTTATCTTCAACCAGGTGATGTAACTTCAGCATCGTCATAACCCCAACAGTAACCGGTTGGTCATAGGGAATGCCGGTTTTGCCATCCCATAAGATTTGTTTACCAACAATCGGCATGGGGTCGCCCGTTTCATCCATAACAGAGTTGGCTTTTGTACGAAGGTCGGCATCGGCCACATCTTTTGTATCAATCCCTTTTCGGCTCAACCAAATCCTGAGGCAGGCGCTGATTGCATCCAAATCAATATCGCGAATTTGTTTGACGCCCGGCTCAATGCTTTCAAACTCAAGAATCTTTTTCGAATCATACCCCTGTTTTTCCAGCCATGCCTCTAATGTCACACGTCGGGCATAAGAAATATCAGATACCAGTTTCGAAATATTAACATCCTGATCACTTAACATTTCTTCCAGATAAAGCAGCCGCACTTCATCGTCATCACGAACCTGCTCAGAAGAGATATCCTTTTCATTAAACCATTGCCAGGCAGTCTGACCGGCATCAGACCAGGCCTGATCCATAAGCCAGGCACGTGCCAGCTCGGCTTCAATTTCAATTTCATTCGTTCCATCAAATACCGGCGTAACCGCTCGAAAACCCAGTTGTTTGGCAGCCCATCCAAGATGCGTTTCCAATATCTGACCGATATTCATACGCCCCGGCACACCCAGCGGGTTTAAGATGATATCCACCGGAGTTCCGTCTTCCAGATAAGGCATATCTTCAACCGGAACCACGCGCGAAACCACACCTTTGTTTCCATGACGCCCGGCCATTTTATCTCCGGCGGTAATCTTACGCCGCTGAGCAACCGAAACACGCACCATTTTTTCTACCCCGGCAGACAGATCATCACTGTCTTCCCGGGTAAAGACTCGAACCTCAACCACTTTGCCGCGCTCGCCATGCGGCATTCGCAGAGAAGTATCTTTTACATCCCGCGATTTTTCGCCAAAGATGGCCCGCAACAGTCTTTCTTCAGGCGTTAATTCTTTTTCCCCTTTCGGGGTAATCTTACCTACCAGAATATCATTGGGGCTGACTTCAGCGCCAATTCGGATAATCCCATCTTCATCCAGATCTTTGATAGCATCATCACCAACATTGGGAATATCCCGCGTAATTTCTTCCGGACCCAGTTTTGTATCCCGCGCTTCAAGTTCATACTTCTCAATATGAACTGAAGTGAAATAATCATCTTCAACCAGTTTTTCAGAGATCAGAATAGCATCTTCAAAGTTGCCGCCTTCCCAGGAAACAAAGGCAACCACAACATTTTGGCCTAAAGCCAGATTCCCGTTCACGGTAGAAGAACTGTCTGCCAAAATGTCGCCATCGCGCACCGCCTGACCTTTCGTCACTGCCGGGCGCTGATCAATACAGGTACTCTGATTGGAGCGCTGATATTTGCGCAGAGCATACTCACGGGTAACCCCTTCAGTATTTTTTACAACAATTTTCTGCCCGGTCACTGAGACAACTTCGCCATCTTCTTTAGCGGTCAAAACCTGCCCCGAATCCAGAGCGGCATAAGCTTCCATGCCCGTTGAAACGATAGGAATATCCGGGTTAATCAATGGAACTGCCTGAGTCTGCATGTTGGAACCCATCAGGGCCCGGTTGGCATCATCATGTTCGAGGAAAGGAATTAAAGCAGCGCTCACGCCAACTACCTGCTGCGGAGCAATATCCATATAATCAATATCACGCGGCCCCACTTCAACAAAGTCAGAATAATAACGGCTGGAGATACGTTCCTGTTCAAACTCGTTATGATCATTTAAAACCGAGTTCGCCTGAGCGATCATATATTTATCTTCAGCATCTGCAGAAAGGTATTCCACTTCATCCGTCACATAGGGAACAATAAACACCGTAGCATTATCTGATTTTTTAATATCTTCCAGCATCTGCGCATCAATCCGCTCCCCTTCTTTGCCAATCACCCTGCCGGATTTATCAGCATAGTCAGCAGAAAGCTTTCGATTCAACAGTTGCTTATCGTGCTGATTCATATGCCGAACCACCCGCCGATAAGGGGTTTCGATAAAACCATATTCATTCACTCTGGCAAAACACGCCAGACGCCCAATCAAACCAATATTGGGGCCTTCCGGGGTTTCAATCGGGCAAATACGGCCATAATGCGAATGATGAACATCACGAACATCAAAGCCAGCCCGTTCACGCCGCAAACCACCGGGGCCAAGCGCTGAAAGCGTTCGTTTATGCCGCAATTCAGCCAACGGGTTCGTCTGATCCATAAACTGAGACAGCTGACTTGACCCATAAAACTCACGCAATGCAGCCACCACCGGGCGAATATTCACCAGACTGACCGGCGAAATATTCTCCTGATCACGAATCGACATTCTTTCTTTGATGACCCGTTCCATTCGGCGCAGGCCAATACGCAGTTTATTCTGAATCAATTCGCCAACGGTTTTTACCCGACGATTTCCCAAATGGTCAATATCGTCTTTGTCAATTTTTTCATTATTGATATTAATCATCCGGCGCACCAGATAAACAATATCCCATTTGGTTATCGTGCGATGAGAAACCGGTATTTTATCCATCAAATCCAGTTTCTGATTTAATTTATAACGGCCTACTTTTTCCAGGTCGTAATGGCGCTGATCGAACAGTTGTTCTTCCAAAAACTGGCGGGCATTTTCGACCGTTGCCGGATCACCAGGCCGCATGCGTTTGAAAAACTCCAACAGGGCCGCTTCAGCCACAGTAATACCGCTGCTGAGATCCCACTCAGGTTCCTGCCGTAAAGTCGAGGTGATAAACATACGATCCGTATTATTATCAACATCTTTGAACAGCTCAATTAATTCTTCATCGGTACCATATTTTAAAGGCGAATCCACCAAACCATCATTTACGGCAGCCAACGCCCGCAGGAAAATGGTAATGGGAACAACACGTTTACGGTTAAACTTCAGAATAATGTAATCATTTTTGCGGGTTTCAAATTCCATCCATGCGCCGCGATCCGGAATCAGCTTTCCGGTAGCAAGGCGATAGCCCGTTGTACGATCCATGGGCGCCTCAAAATAGACGCCCGGAGAACGAATCAGCTGCGATACAACCACCCGTTCAGTACCATTAATAATAAAGGTACCTTTTTCAGTCATTTCCGGAAAATCACCCAGAAAAATATCCTGTTTAATGGGTTCCGGAACCTCACTGCCCATTAATAAAACTGAAACATACAAAGGGCTGGCATAAGTAAGGTCACGCTCAATACATTCATCAATACCATGCTTTGGTTCACCAAACCAGAATTTCAGGTCAAAATCTTTCGATTCCTGTGTCCGGCTTGGAAAGACCAGTTTCATCCCCTTGTTATACGACTCAATCGGCGAGATTTCATGGAAAAGGTCCTGCAGACCTTCTGCCTTAAGTCTCTGAAAAGAATCAAGTTGTACATCTATAAGATTAGGAAGATTAAAAATTTGAGGGATGCGCGCATAGGATTTTACGGGCAAAATAGAAGACATTCGTATTCTCCTGATCGATTAGTCCTGTTTTAGCAGGTATTTAATCCAATAACAGCCTGTTAACGGCAAGCAAACGAAAAGTATATCAAAAAGATGATAAAAAGTCAATCATTTTTGTCTGGCATCCATTTTGCCTGGCAAAAACTATTTTCCCCTGTGATGTATCTGGCCGCTTCATCATTTATCTGCAGTATGCAATATTCTGATCACACTCCTGTAAAAAGCCTGGTGCTTACTATAACCGCAAAAGCAGATGAATGCAATGGAATTCACAGACAGGTCTGTAAACAGATCATCAGCGAAGCGATACAACCAATACAACGAACCCGGCAAACACCAGAATCACTTCGCGTTTGGCAGCTTCGCCCCGATGTTTTTGCCCCGGCAAGTATCACAACATTTAAAATCAGACAAATGGCACAATCACCTGTATCAGCAAAGCAGACACCAACGCTACAGCAGTACCAATGAATACTCCGATCAAAGCTCCTTTTATATGGTGCATGGGATTTTTGTATTCTTCTTTCATATCTTCCGTTCCCGGAATCATCAACTTTTTACTGTTACAGAATACTGTTATGTCCAGAATGATTAAATCATACAGGTTCACCGATTGAAACAGGACAAATCCATGAAAAAAAGCCGTTGAAAATGTTCTCTTACCTGAAGCATAGGCAACTACAGCCAGCAGTATCGCAATGATAAAGACGCCCGCAAATTTGCGTATCCAATTCTTTTGCTCCACTGAAGCGATATATTCTTTATATTGCGGTAATTCGTAAACCCTTTTCTTTATTTTCGTTGGGTATGAAGCCAATTGACACAATGGGTTATTGTATTGTGCGGGCAGAATAGCTATGGTGAACAGAATGCACAGCACCAGACATTGGACAAATAACATCATTGGTCATCCTTCATTAACAACATACAAACACGCTTCGCCATCGTCATTTTCAGCTCCTGCACATTCGCAATGCTTTCTGGAACAACGCTCCCCATTTTTAACCTGTTTTCGATACCTTGTGCTGAAAACGATGAAATAACGACCGCCCGGGATAACCATGCACAATGCAGAATGGAATCACCAGCCATAAAAGCAGAGGCACAAAGATCGTGCCTCTGCTGAGGATCAATAACCCGTGGCTTATTTTGCAGGAACAGCCGTCAGATCAAATTTAGCGGCATAACGGGATAATGGGAAACGATTAATCAGCCATGATTTCGTTCCATGCGCAATATAAAGCGCCAAATCCTGGCCGATCATCGGCCCTTCAATCACACCATTGCCTCCGCAGCCAACGGCCAGCATATATCCTTCTACAGGAGTATCGCCCAAAATCGGCAGAAAATCCGGCGGCTCAGCCCGATACCCAAGCCAGGAAGAAGCGACACCGGAATCCAGCAGACCAGGCACATATTTTTCCAGTTCGCCAAACAGGAACTCGATAAAGTAATCATCGGTACCGCCGGTTGGCGTCAGTTTGTCAGGGTCCCAAATACCGGCATGCATGGGGTCCGTTAAATCCATCGTCAGGTGGGCTTTGCAAATAAAGATATTATCCCCCTCACGGCGGGCATAGAACCGCGGATATTTCAGAACCGGGAAGGTATAATCCAGTTTTTTGGCCGGAGGAACCAGGAAGAATACTTCAGCCTTGGTATGCCAGATCGGAAGTTCCAAACCTGCCATACGGGATGTATAGCGCGACCACGGGCCTGAAGCATCGACAACCAGATCAAAATCATACGATCCTTTATTCGTTTCAACCCCGGTTACTTTATTTCCGCTTTTCTTTAACGCTTCAACTTTTGTAAACGGAAAGACATGTCCGCCATTTGCTTTCATCTTTTTCGCAAAGGTATTGGAAGCCATAGTGGCGTCAAAATAACCGTCATCGGCCGTCCAGCCAGCGCCCAGAGCATCACTCACATCCAGGTCAGGGCAGTATTCGTTAATACGTGCTTTATCCGTAATATATTCACCGGTGTATCCTGCGCCTTTGGTAAGCGCGATACCGGCTTTGATATACGCTTCAACTTCAGGATTTGTAGCAACCACCAGCGTACCGGTTTTATCAAAACCAGCAGATCCTTTTTCTTCCTGCTCCATTCTTTCATACGTTTGGAAACCAAAAAGCCGCATTTGCCAGAACTCATGCGGAATCGAATCGTCAAACAAACATACCGTACCCGCCGATTTAGCCGTAGTGCCGGAACCGATCTGATCTTTTTCGAACAGGCTCACTTCGATATTGGGATGCAAACTCAGGTTATACCCCAAAGCTGTACCAACAATACCACCGCCGATAATTCCTACGCGTTTCTTTTCCATATTATTGTCTCCTTTTATGTTTAATACAAAATTCCTGATGATTCGTTATGCGTTTTGTTTTGATTTACAGTATTCTTCAACGTAACGGGTCAGCGCCGGTAAAACCTGCAGCACGTCACCCACAATCCCAAAATCAGCGACCTGATAAATAGCCGCCTCCGGATCACTGTTAATGGCAACAATGTTTTTGGCAGTTTGTATACCCGCAAGGTGTTGAACCGCCCCTGAAATACCGCAGGCAATATATAAAGCCGGGCTGATGGTTCTGCCGCTTAAACCAACCTGCCGCACATAAGGTTGCCAGCCATGATCCACGGGCGGGCGCGAAGAACCCAACGCAGCCCCGAGTTGATCTGCCAGGTTCGTAACCAGGTCAAAATTCTCCGGCCCCTGCATCCCCATACCGCCTGATACTACAATATCTGCCTCTTCCAAAGCTGCATTGCCGCGGCCTTCCCGGGTTGCTTTTTCAAATTGCACACGCGAAGTAAAGCAACTGTCAGGCACATCCACTTTAACAATTTCTCCGCGTTTGTCAGGCTGAATGTCCAGCAAAGCAATCGATTTGGGCCGAACCGTAGCCATTTGCGGCCGATGGTTGGGCGTCTTAATGGTCGCCATGATATTCCCGCCAATGGCCGGGCGTATTTGCAGCAGATTACCCGTTTCCGGTTCAATTTCCAGCCCGGTACAATCCGCCGTAAGCCCCGTGTGTAATTGCATGGCAAGATATGGCAAAACAGTACGTCCGCTGGTAGTAGCAGCAGCCAAAATCGTTTCCGGCTGATAGGTTTCGATCAGATGCCGAAGGGTTTTTACCTGCGGGTCAACCAGAAAATTGCAGAAAACACGGTTTTTCACCACATATACTTTATCTGCTCCCAGCACAAATAAACGGGATAATTCTTCATCGCTGATATCATCTGCCATGACAATCGAACACAAAGAAGTCTGTCGGTCGTCAGCAATTTTTCGGCCCCATGCCAAAAGCTCAAAAGAAACGTCTTTTAAAATATTTTCTTTTTGTTCTGAAATCGTCCAAATTTCGCCACTCATCGCTTACGCTCCATGATCACAATTCGGAATATATTGGGTAATATCTCGATCTTCGAGGAATTTGATAAACGCCCTGCCAGCCTTTTCCAGATCCGCTTCGGTTTTCACCTCAATCAGTTCCCCTTTGCGGGCCAGTTTCGGCGAGTATATTTTTACAACCCGGGTTGGTGAACCATGTAACCCAAGCCATGCTTCGTTAGGCTGTAATTTTTCGGCATCCCACACCGGTATTTCTACTTTGCGCGCCTGCAGTTTGCTTCGAACCGTACCCAATCGCGGATTTCCGATGTCTTTGGTAACCGTAATAAGCAATGGCAAAGGAGCAAGCACCTGCTCACGGCCTCCCTCAACCATTCTTTCCAGCCGCATCGAATCAGCATGGACATCTGAAAAATGGCTGACATAAGACACCAATGGATCATCCAAAGCAGCGGCAAGCTCAGGCCCCACCTGCCCGGTTTCTCCATCGGTCGCCCTTTCACCGCAAATAATCAGATCATACGGAGCTAACTGCTTAATAGCCAGAGACAGGGTATAAGCCGTTGCCCAGGTATCCGAACCGCCAAATTTGCGATCACTTAAAAGAACCGCGTTATCACACCCCATCGCCAACGCATCGCGCAAAGCGCTCTCTGCTTTTTGCGGCCCCATGCTGATAACCGTTACCGATCCTCCATGCGCTTCTTTCAACAACAACGCCGCTTCAATAGCATAAAGATCCATAGGATTAACGACCCCTTCAACAGCAGAACGCAACATAGTGCCTGTTTCGGGGTCCATTTTTACATTACTGGACTCAGGAACTTGCTTAATAGGTACGATAATATGCATCTTTCATATCCTTATATATAGAATTATCGAAAATATGGCTGGGAATTTATGAATACACTTTATGATAGCTCAGGAATAACCCGAAAAAAGCATATAAACATAATAATTTTTTATGACAATCTTCCAGATCATCAGAATTTTCCTGAAACACCAGGAGCTGTCTGCCCATCATGGAACGCTTGCTAAAGATGCTGCACCCTTCTCTGCCTTATAGAAAAACAGCCAGGTCAGGACCACTGCCAGGCCATAAAGCACAGTCGTCGCAATAAAAAGGGGCTGAAATCCAAAACGCTGTTGCACATATCCGGATATCAATGGGCCAACCGTATACCCAAATGTCATGGTCATATTGATAAGACTGTTCACCGCCCCCTGTGACTTTTGCGGTATTTGCTCCATAGAATAGGTCGTAAACAACGGAGAAGCAATGTTCATCAACGCCCCCCGCAGCCAGTAGCTGATTTTTGCATACTGCAGATGGGGAACAAATCCTAAAATGATTAAAAATATTAAACTGCTGGATTGAGTCGCCGCGACCGCAGGAATTTTTCCTCGAAAGACTTTTTCCATCCCCGGCCCCCACAGCGATGCAGCCGCCATAGCCAGCGACGAAATACTGAATATGATTCCGATCTCACTTTCCGGAAGTGAAAACTTTTCCCGAAAGTAAACATTGATATAGGGAATTAATATCGCCGCCCCAAAGCTGATCAATATATTCGGCGCCAACAATTTCCAAACCGTAGATGATTTTAACAACCCACCGATTTGTGATTTAAAAGAAACGGTTTCTTTCTTTTCTTCCGCTTTTGTTTTTTGTTCTCGAATTAAAAAGATGGGCAGGAAAGACAGCGACCCGATGACAACCGCGCCCAGTAAAATAAACCGAAAAACAACCGTACTGTCTGACGCCGTATGTAAAACGGGAGCAAGCAATTCAGGCAACTGCCCGGCAAAAAGACTTGCCAATGCGCCGGCTAAAGTCTGTAACCCGAAATTTAAAGTAAAAATAAAAGACCGGTTATTTGAAACGCTGTTTTGCATCATAAAAGGCGCCAGACTGATGCTATACAGAGAACTGCCGGCCCCATAGATAAAACTGCACAGCAATAAAAGCCAGGCGGGTCTGGCCAGCAGGATACTTGCCATCCCCATAATCTGAAAGAAAAGCCCAATCATCATCGATTTTCGGGTTCCAATTCGATCAACCAATGCCCCCAGAGGTAAACCCATTAATAAAGCAGCCAGAGACGGCAGGCTGTTGATTAATCCCAGAAACTGCCTGTCAAAACCACGGGAAAGAATGAAAAAATTAAAAAATAATTGCGTGGTACTGGTAATAATGCCATCAATGATGGTTGCGGTCAAAAACAAACGGGTGTTTTTGTTAAGCTGTTTATATTGACTGGCCGGATTAATCATTTTTTACTGCACCCCCCTGTGACAGCAAAGCAGAAAGATCCTGAATAACCTGGGGAGTCGTTTTATAATGCACCGGCTGAATTCCAACGCTGGCAGCCCCCTCAAGATTCATGGGCATGTCATCCACAAAAACACACTCAGCCGGATGCACCTGCAGTTTCGACACCACCCATTGATAACTTGCCGGATCAGGCTTTCGAACTTTAATGTCAACCGAATACGCCGCTGCATCAAAAAGCGCGGAAAAACCCGGGTATTTTTGATCTGCCTGATAAGGTGCATTGGCCCAGGCATTACTTAATAACCCCATTTTACAGAAAGACCGCATGGACTGAATCCAGCTTAATAAATCGCCATCGAAACAATCCCCCCCGAAAAACTCCTCCTGAAACGCAGCCATACTCTCAACCGAACAATCCAGAATCTCTGACAGCCAAACCCAGTGCTCTGCCAGGCTTTTTTCGCCTCTTTCAGCCTGTTTTGAGCTTTCTGAATGAAACACCAGACTTTCCAACTGCTCAGAAGTCATATCAAATTTCTTTGCCAATTCCATACGGGGCGCCTGATCTGTCGTCCGCAAAAGCACCCCGCCCAGGTCCCAAATAATCGCTTTAATCACCAACATTCTCCCATTCCTGTCTCTCCGGCGCAGCTGCCCCGGTTTTAAAACAGGTTACAAAATGATATCGTCTGATACCGCGCTATTTTTATCATTAAAAATGAAAAAATCCTATACCGGGAAACGGTCATTTTCTGTAATGGATTCTTCCACAGATTCTGCCATAGATTCTTCCATATCGGCAATCAGAGCTTTTTCACGGGGAGTCTGCCTGAATTTTAACCAGATCGGAATGATCGCCAGCAAAGAAGCCCACATGGTGATGCGAAAAGGAACCAGCGGCCCAAATTTTTCATACATTTTCCCTCCAATAGCCGGAGCCGGCAATGAAAACAACCCCAGGCTGGAGCTCATAATGCCAAAAGCCGTACCGCGCAATTTATCAGGCACAGCCTTACTGATTAATGACTGATAAGCCGGTCCGGCCATTCCATCTCCCATGCCCAATAAGACCCAGGAAAGAATATACCCGGTAAAAGTATGTGTTTTAATAAAAACCAGCAGACCCGCAAAGAAGAACAAATAAGCAATCACCAGATTAACCCGCTCCCCTTTTTTATCTGATAACCAGCCTGCCGGATAATTAATCAGCATCGTTGTAATGCCATAAGCCGATTCCATCGTTCCGATTTGAATCAGTGAAATTCCTGCAATATCCTGAAGAAAAACAGGGATCAGATTAAAAGATATGGTAAATGCAATATCCCGCACCCCATCCGTGATAATCATCCACATAATCAATCCGCCGGCCGCTATCAGGCCAATCATCAAGCCTATATTTTTCTTTAAGGATTGAAAGCTGAGAGCCGTGCGATCAGCTTTGACCCCCGAATCGATATGCTTTGCCATATAAACCCGAATCAGGGTCGCAAAAATATAAATACATGCCGCAACCATCAGCATGACCCGAAAACCATAGCGCTGTGCCAGCCAGCCGCCAATCGGAGGCCCCAAAACCACCACAATAGAATAAATCGACTGAGTAAATCCAAAAACTTTTGCCCGATTATGCGCTTCAGACTGCTCAGCAATAAAAGCGCCAAAACTGGGCCCAATTAAAGAACGCGTAACCGCATTGATGCCTTCGCTCAGCAACACCCAGCGCCAGGTCGGAGAGACAATCATCACCGCATAGCCGATAATTCCGGCAACACTGCCAATCGCAATACTTTTCAGTCTGCCAAGATTGTCCGATATCCACCCGCCTAATATCTGTAAAATCAGCGGAACAATCTGAGATAAAGTAAAAAATAAGCCGATCTGGGTAACTGAAGCATTCAGCTCTTTGAGATATAAGGGAAGAAGACCTCCGTACATATTCCCTGCCAGATTGGCCAAAATCATTGAGATTAAAAAAAGGATCAGTATATTTGAAATCAGCGGAGGAGAACTTCGTTTTGTTTTTTTAATATTGTCCTGCATATGTACATTTCCTGATTAATCCATCCTGCCCCAAGCGGATAAGATACCCCGTCAATCACATTATTAAATAAAAACCACGGGTTTGAGCTACCCGTGGTTTGATAGTAAATTTACAAACCCATCTACAGGCGCACTCCTGCAAAGCATCAACAACTGCCGTTGCCATCTCTTATAACTGTAATGGATCTGATCATCAATTCACCTCACCGAGAAGAATAATTCTATCATGAAATTTACTCATACAACCTTTTGAACTGACACTTTTGAACTGCCACCTTTTGCCCTGACAGGAAATCCCAACGCCCATACAGAATGATTTTAAAATCACCCACCCGGCCTTCAGCCTCAACCCAAAAGATGCCCTCATCCCGCCGTGGGAAAAGCATTTCACCGGATGGCGTCGCATAAAAAAATTATTCATCAGACACAAAAGTATCACGGTAACGTTTTTTTGTTTTCCACCCCGATCACACAGGCGCATTCTATCTTCATCCCCCGCCGGATACGACACCCCTCCAGGTAACGGCTGGATGAAGGCATCCCGCCCTACACCAGCATGGATTCCACGCACAACAGAAAGCATGACCCCATCATCAAACATCACGCCCGGCAAAAACCATGAGCTGCATACCTTTCATAATGATGGCCAAATTCCCCAACACAGGCCGAATGGCTTTAAAACCACCCACCTGGCCTTCGGCCTCAACCCAAAAACCGTCAAACCATGTAGGGCGGGATGCCCACATCCCGCCGTGGGAAAAGCATTTCACCCGGATGGCGTCGCATAAAAAATTATCCATCAGACACAAAAGTATCACGGTAACGTTTTTTTGTTTTCCACCCCGATCACAC
>CAZEEL010000033.1:0-21048 GCA_964511135.1 uncultured Leptolinea sp.
CATCACCAGACAGACAAGCATGGCAATCCCAACCTGTTTTTGATTACTCTTCATAAGATAATATGCTCCTTAAATTCTTTTCTATTCTATCTGAAATTCTGCATTTTATCGGTCTTAAAACCTATGGCAGCTCATAAAAAACCAACTAATGGTAATGTAGTTGACTTTGGAACAGGTTAATAGATTGTTAAATTAATGTTGATTGTGACCGGAAGTTTACAGAACCAAATGCAAACTTTCGTAGAAAAAATTATGATGTGCTTCCGAAACAGGCATTTTGCCAGCTTATTTATGAATATCTTTTCTGCATAACAATAGATAAAGACCTGCTAAAATTACAATTAAAGATCCGCTGTTTCCTAAAAGATTGCTCGCTAATTTAATATTTCCGCCTGCAGAAAGCCCCCAGCCAACAAATGAAAAGACACCGCCAGGAATAAGCGGCCACCAGACAATCTTTGCATAAATCAGTCTGGAAAGAAAAGCAATTAAAAACCACCCAAAAGCAATGCACACTAACAGAATACCAATTTGAGAGAGCGGATCATTGATGGTTTCATTACGAAGTGAAAAAAACATACCAATACCGGCAGAAACTAATAAAGATCCAGGGATTATTAAACCAAAGATTTTTCTCCAACCACCCCACAATAAAAGAACAAAACCAATTCCAATACAAGCTGAGAAAATGATATCCTGATAATTTACTATTCCAAGTATAAATATCACAGAAAAAGGAAAGATCGCGCTGGCTGGTATTAAGGGCCATAGAATTGATTTTCCGTCATGTTTATTTAAAAATAAGGGCATAAACAACCAACTGAGGGAAAAACAAAACATTAAAATGCCAATTTTTCTGATAAGCAGAATATCCGGCATGATAAAAAAGCCGGTAATGATTCCGGCAATAAAACTTAATAATATGGATCCGCAAATCTTCCACAAATCAGATCGAATAATTACACCAAGAACAAACAGCAATATCATGGCGATAAGCAAGCTGCCAAGCAAAAATCCGGTTGAGTTTAATAATTTTGAAATAAGGTATCCAAATCCGATGATCAGGAATATGATGCCTATAAAAGTTACAGTATTTTTTTCTATGTTACTTTTCATTTTGTACCTGCTACAAAATACCAAATTCTTTGGCTTTTATAACTGCCTGTAAGCGATCTCGTGCATTTAATTTTGCAAGAATACTGCTGATATGATTTTTGGCAGTTCCTTCCGTAATAACAAGTTTATTTGCTATTTCTTTATTGGATAAGCCCATTGCAACCAATGAAAGAACCTCAACCTCCCGCTGGCTTAAAGATTCAACAGGACTATTCACACTGTTTGTTTTTTTGGAAGGTTCTAATCGTGTTAATCGTTCCAATAACTTGTTCATGGCGCTGGGAGCTAATATGTATTCTCCAAAAACAGCCTGCCGAATAGCGCCAAACAATTGTTCAGAATTCATATCTTTTAATAAAAAGCCTGATGCACCCGCTTTTAAACCTTCGATGAGACTGTCATCTTCATCAAACGTAGTAAGCATAAGGATCTTAATATCCGGATAGGTTGAATGAATAATCTGAATTGCTTCCACTCCTCCCATAACTGGCATCCTTAAATCCATCAGGATAATATCCGGCAAAAACTCCTGTGTTTTCTGAATAGCATCCATACCATTTGAAGCTTCTGCAACAATCTCAAAGTCAGTCTGAGCCTGCAATAACGTGCTCAATGCTTCACGAAACAGTGATTGATCATCGGCAATGATGATACGTATGGTCATAATGAAGTGGCCACCTTTGTTTTTAAAATAAAATACTTATCCGTTCGTTTTATTTCTATAGCCCCATTCCTGTTTTTAACACGTTCCCGTAAACCAATGATTCCATTTCCCTCAACAATCTCATGAGTACCGGTTCCATTATCCTGGATAGATAAAGTAACAAAATCATCTTCCTGGTAATCCATGATAATGTTTATTTCTTTTCCATTTGAATGCCGGCCGATATTACTTAAACCTTCCTGCATGATTCGAAACAATAACGTTTCAGATTCATATGGCAGAGGTCGTTCTGAGCCAAGAGTTTCATAACTGATCGTATATCCGGTGTTTTCAAATGGTTTTAATAAGCCATTCAGTCTCTGTTGAAAAGGAATTTTTTCTTCATATTCAAGCCGGGTAGCGCTGACAGAGTGACGAACATCTTTTAAGGCATCCTGAGAGAGAATTTCGGCATTTTTTAACAGTTCAAGCGCTTTCTCAGGATTCTTTTGCAGTACTGTTTGTGCAGCTTTAACCTGCATTCCAATCGTTGTTAAATAATGACCTAAACCATCATGAATTTCTCTTGCCATTCGATTTCGTTCATTTGCAAGTGTCAGCTCTTCTATCTGCGATGCATAGTTTCGTAAAACTTCATTTGAAACTTCCAAATCTTTAATCAACCCCTCAATTTCAACTCGTGAACTTTCTTCATTAATAACCATTTGAATAAAATTTACGATAAAAAGCTGCGCGCCTACAAGCAAAGCCAGATTTTCCCAAAGCTGTGTAACATTGCCATTCAGGTAAATGGCGAGTGTAAAGGTAAGGGAAATAAATACGTTGGTAATCGTATTGTCAAAACCGGTTAATAATATAGCGGAATGTACTATCAATGGAAGTAATAATAAAATACTATATCGCCCCGGATTGGTAAGAAATAATATGCATGCAGCAACAATAATCTGTGAAACCATATAAATCAGGCTTGTCGCCCGCGATTCATTTCTTACACAAAAGCCGTAACCGTAAATACCGCTGGCCAGATTAATAACGCCAAGTATAAGAAGTAAGATAATTTTTATGGTGCTTAACAGGCTGATTGACGTAAAAATAAAAAAATAGGTACTTAAAACAATAACAGCAAAAGCAAGATCACTGCCCCGCCCGGTCATGATTTTTGAACGAAAATGTGTTGCTTTCACATTGCAATTATAGCATTCGTACGTAGAATAGCCGGCTATGTCCGTTGACACATCCTGAAAATATGAACCGGATATGTAATTTGATACTTCAGCAAAGTTACTTTCCGGTTTAAGATTTCGCAGTAAGTTTTACAGTCCTTCTTCAGTAAGAAACTTTGAGAGCAGCGATAAGTAACCGCACTTTTGCCATATCAATAAAAAGATTGGAATCATAATGATAAACAACCCTGTTTACGAGAGCATTGTCACCGCAAACCCTTCCGGGTGTGATTTTCGAATGAAATGGAAGCCTTCAATGTTTTTCAGATATGCGACAGAAGCAGCCATGACCCATAATGCTGAAATGGGGTTTGGCTTTCAAAATATTCAGGAGCAGGGTCTTGCATGGGTCTTATCGCGCATGAAACTGAAAATATTACAATACCCTTCCATGTATGATCAGTTTGTACTTCGAACCTGGCCAAAAACACATCAGCAAAAGATTTTTTATATTCGTGATTATGAATTTGTCACTACCGATGGAAAACAATTGGCGCTGGCAACCTCAGCCTGGATAGTTATTGATATATGCAATCGCCGGCTGGTTCCTCCTGCCAAAACCTGCCTGGATATTCCAAAAATAGAAGACAAAAATGGGTTAGACGAAATGCTGGATAAAATTGTCTGCCCAAATACCTCTGAAAAACGATTTGATATTACTGCGGGGTATTCCTGCCTTGATTTTGTAGGTCATGTTAACAACAGTTTCTACATTGACTGGGTAAGCGATGCCTTTGACTTCGAACATTATTCAAAGAAATCGATTGACTGGCTGCAAATTAATTATGCACAGGAAATTACCCCCGGACAAACGGATGAAATTTCTCGCAGCCAGTCACAGGAAGACAGTGATCTATGGTTTGTCTCTGGAAAAAGTAAAGAAACGGATCATATGTCATTTGCATCGGCGGTTCATTGGATAGATGACCCATCAAAGATAAGCGATTCTTAAACCATTGTAATATGCGAATTCATACGTACTGCAATGCATGAATCTATGCTGTAACAGACGATACCATGCCAGTCGACATATACCCTGGAATATGAATCAGATATGCTGTTTGATACTTCAGCAAAACAACTCCACGGATTAAGATTCATACCAGAAATCAGGAGAATAGATTTATGAAAGTATTAATGATATACCCGGAAATTCCAAATACATTTTGGAGCTTTAATCATGCCCTGAAGTTTATCAATAAAAAAGCATCTTCACCGCCTTTAGGTTTGATAACCGTAGCGGCGATGCTGCCAACAGACTGGGAATTGAAACTGATTGACATGAATGTTACGCCATTGACGGACGCTGACCTTGAATGGGCTGATCTGCTTTTTGTCAGCGCCATGGTTGTACAAACAAAATCAGCTCATGAAGTTTTTGCGTCAGGCAGAAAACATCAAAAAACCATCGTAGCAGGCGGCCCCCTCTTTACTGAAGATTACCCTGCATTTGAAAATGAAGCAGACCATTTTGTACTCAATGAAGGAGAAATCACCCTTCCGCTCTTTTTAAAAGATTTCCTGAATGGAAATCCTCAAAAAATATATAAGTCTTCTGAGTTTCCTGAAATAACAGAAACGCCTGTACCTTTATGGGAGCTGGCAGACATACATCAATATGAATCTCTGAGTATTCAGTTTTCACGTGGCTGTCCTTTCAATTGTGATTTTTGCAACATCACGTCATTGCTTGGTCACAGGCCCAGACTGAAATCAGCCAAACAAATCATTGCCGAACTGGATAAAATGTATGAACTTGGATGGCGAAGAAATGTGTTTTTCGTAGATGATAACTTTATTGGAAATAAAAAATTTCTTAAGCAGGAGATCCTTCCAGCTTTAATCAATTGGCGAAAAGGAAAAGTTGGCTATCAGTTTATTACCGAAGCATCCATAAATCTGGCAGATGACCCGGAATTAATGGATATGATGGTACAGGCTGGTTTTATTTCTGTATTTATTGGTATAGAAACACCTGCTGATGAAAGTTTAAACGAATGTCAAAAGAATCAAAATCGAAATCGCGATCTTCTTCAATCTGTGAAAACAATTCAAAAACACTGTCTGCAGGTCATGGGCGGTTTTATCGTTGGTTTTGATAATGACACAGAAACAATCTTCAAAAGACAGATTGAGTTCATCCAAAAAAGTGGAATTGTTACTGCAATGGTGGGTCTCCTCCAGGCGCCCACGGGTACCAAACTATATAAAAGAATGGAAAGTGAAGGCCGAATTATCCGGGAAATGTCAGGAGATAATACAGATGGCACATCCAATATCATCCCTGTGATGGACCAGCAGGTTCTGCAAGCCGGTTATTATGCGATTTTAAAAGACATATATTCGCCTAAAGCTTTTTATGAACGGGTAGGCACGTTTCTAAGCAACTATAAACCTTCTTCTGCTTCTGTTAAGATCGATCCCAGTGAAATCCTGGCGTTTTTCAAAACGATCTGGCACATGGGAATCATTGGAAAAGAAAGAAAGTATTATTGGAAATTATTCTTCCATACTCTATTCAAAGATACCAAAAATTTTCCACTCGCCATCACTTTTACTGTATACGGGTATCATTTCAGGAAAATCTTTGAAGATAACTTAAAACAGGCTCAACGGCAGGGAATACCCGTTTAAGTATCTGGTTAAACGAACAGCAGTGGTGATAAACCAGGAAGCAGCCATTTATAATATCATTTTGCGTTATATCGTTTCTGAGCGTATTTTAGCGCTGATAAAATCCAAAATCCATACAACGAGAATGATGGCATAAATGGCTGTTCCTGCTTTGGAATAGTCAAAGGAATTAATACGCTGAGACAGATAGAATCCAATCCCGCCACCGCCTACAAATCCAATAATCGTTGATGCACGTACATTAATATCCCAGTGATAAATGACATAAGAGAGAAATTCAGGAATAATCTGCGGAATAACTGCATAAATAACGACCTGAATCCAGTTGGCTCCGGTAGATTTCAACGCTTCAACCGGCCCGGGGTCAATATTTTCTACTGCTTCTGAAAACATCTTACCCAAAGAGGCAATCGTAACAAAGATCAGGGCAAGAATGCCGGCAAAAGGTGTGCCATATCCAACGATTAATGCAAAAACAGTCGCCATTACAAGCGGTTCATAAGCACGAATCAGATTAAGAACAAATCGGGTAACATAATATGCAATATTCCCCAGGAAACCATGTTTTGATATATTGCTGGCTGCTAAAAAACCTAAAGGAACCGCGCATATGGTGCCCAGGGTAGTTGCCAATAATGCCATAAAGATGGTTACCATCATAGAATCGACAACTTCTTTGACCGTATCAGAAAACATTAATTTTTGAGACTTAAGACTGACTTCTGCTTCAATCTTTGCGGGCTTTCCGTCTTTGGTGGCAACAATCGGCCGTATCTCAATATCTCGCTGAAACTCACCCGCCTCATCCGTAGTAAACTTTCCGGCACTTAAACGCTTTCCATCGGGAAAAACCCACCAGACAATGACCTGTGTGTTTTTCTCCAGTCCTCTGCAGGTGACTTTAACACTGTCACCCACATTGCCGCAGGGCACATTCAATTCAATCCCTGAATTTTCATTTTTTACGGCTGATTCAGCTGCAGACCCGCAGGGCACAGGAAAATCAGCATTAAAAGAAAGACTTTCTGTTGATTGGGTAAAAAGATCAGGAATCAGAAATTCTTTTAAAATTTTTCCGGCTTTGGGAGCGGATACAACCAGTTTATATACATTAAACTCAGTAATCTGTATGCTGAAAACGGTAAAAATGCTGATTAAAATGATCAGTATGGTGAAACGAAAAGGTTTTAGCCAGCGGAAAAGTAATTTCATATCAATAACTAATGGATCCTTTCCCGTAATTTGGCGCTAAAGAAGTCTAACAGAATGACAACGACGGCAATTGCAATAAAAGCGCTCGACAAAGAACGATAATCTCCTAACAGAATCCATTGATAAAGAAAGAACCCTATTCCTCCGCCGCCAACAAAGCCAATAATGGTTGAACTTCGAACATTGATATCCCAGCGAAAGATCGTTAATGCGATAAATGGCGGAACAATTTGCGGAATAACTCCATAACGAACAATTTGTATCCAATTCGCTCCGGTTGCCTTGATTGCCTCAATGGGCCCGGAATCAATTCCTTCAATAACCTCAGAAAAAAGCTTTCCCAATGCGGCAATCGTATGAACCGTAATCGCCAGCAGGCCTGGAAAAGGACCTAATCCAACGATTACAACAAAAATAATGGCCAATATTAATGATTCGATGGAGCGAAAAATATTCAGGATTGTTCGTACAATGTAATAAATCGTTCGGGTAAATACATTTCCCCACATAAGATTTTTTGCGGCCAGGAAACTGACCGGTAACGCAAGGATAGACCCCAGAATAGTAGCAAGATATGCCAAAGCGATGGTTTCAATCAGACCTTTTACCAGGTAATACCCGGTTTTTGTCAGTTGATATCCGGGTATATCCCGGCTTTGCTCAACCGTAGGTTGATGCAGGGTTGATGCCTTAGGGTCGGTTGCATTCGCCAAAGCCGCATTTGGAAGTGCAAAGAAAAAAGTCACTTTTCCATTTTCATCTGTTCGGCTATCCCATGCAGCAGATTGAGAAGAAATGGTGTCATACCAATACAATCGCACCGGGTAATCAGGCCACAAACCTTCAGCATGTATCGTAACATACTCATTGATGTTTGCACACTCAGGAAAGGCATATACCCGAACTCCACCTGGATTCATTCTGTCAGGAGTTTTTGGAGATGTTGAACACGGAACTTCATACCATACATATCCTTTCAATATCTCTTTTTTATGTTCGATAAAGGTCGGGTGCAACATTGGCTCAATGATTGCCAAAGCCCTTCCGCGGTGTTTTACCAGGGCTGCAAGATTAAATTCTGTAACCTGGATGCCAATTCCATAAGCAATGAAAAGCCAAAGAATAACCGCAGGCGCCAGATGAATGCCAATGGGAGACTTCCACACATCATAAAGATTCCAGACCCAAATAAGAGCAAGAACAATATACCAAAAATAATGCTGATGCCATATTACTGCCAGTAACGCAGAAGCAGCCAATATCAGAACAGTATTGCCCCTTTTCTTTCGCTCCAAATAAATCTGCCCCAGACCAGGAATCAAAAGAGAAAACAATATGGCTAAAATTTTTTTTCTGGAAGGATCAGTCATCTTATATGATAGCAGCTCTGATTTCCTGCGCTTCCTCACCATAAATTTCTTTAAATTTAATTTTATCAATTTCCTGAGGAGGGCCTTCAAAGACTTTTTGCCCATCTTTTAAAGCAATCACATGGGTTGCGTAACGTTGCACCAAATCCAGAAAATGCAGACTGCATATTACCGTTGTGTGATTATGTTTATTAAGAAGTTCAATATACTGTAAGATCGAATGCGCTAAAACGGGATCAAGACTTGCTACGGGTTCATCTGCCAATAATAAAGTTGGCTCCTGCATAATTGCGCGCGCAATGCCAACCCGCTGTTGCTGCCCGCCTGACAGAGCATCAGCCCGAGAGTAAGCCTTATCTTCAATGCCAACCGTTTCCAGTGCTGCAAAAGCCTGCCTTTTTACAGATTCAGGCCAAATGCCGAAAAGAGATTGGAGCGTTGAAATATATCCCAATCGTCCGCTTAACACGTTTGTCATGACCGTTGAACGTTTTACCAGGTTAAACTGCTGAAAAACCATACCAATATGCCGGCGGATAATCCGCAATTCTGATCCATTTGCAGCGGTAATATCCTGCCCGTTATAAATGATCTGTCCTGACGTCGGCTCAATCAGGCGGTTTATACAGCGCAGCAGGGTTGATTTTCCAGATCCGGAAAGACCAATGACCACTAAAAATTCTTCATCCGGCACAGTAAAACTGACATTCTGCAACGCTTTTGTGCCATTAGGGTATGTCTTTGAAAGATTTTTTACCTCTAACACAATTTTCCTCATGGAATTACAGAGGAGAATAGAATTTCTCCTCTGTAATTAATTTTCCGGGATAATTTATTATTTAACCTGGGTAGTATAGTCAAAGCCGGCAGCCTGCAGATAAACCCGAAAGTCGTCATAAAAAGTGTCGTCTGCTTCCTGAACTTTTTCAAACTCATAAATTGCTTTAAGAATTTCTTTGCCTTCATCCGTGGATGAAAGTTCCAAAAAGGCTTCTTTTATCTTCTGAACCATTTCCGGCTTAAGATTGGCTGCAAAAGAAATGTTGTCATTAGGGATGATCTTATCCGTGCGCCATATGACCTGAATTTCTTCCATTACGTTTGGAATCGACGCTTGTACATCCTTGTTTGTGCGAACATCAATAAAGGTGACACCAAAATCACAAATACCGCCGGCATTTAATGCAGTGACAACCGTCGGATGTCCCTGCACAAACGCACCTGGTTTTGTAGTAATTCCTGATTTTGATAATATTCCAAAAGGTACAATATAGCCTGAAGTTGACAATGGGTCTGTCCAGCAGGGTTTTTTGCCATCAAATTGGGCTAAGGCTGTTTTATCATCAGCAGTATTTTCTTTTTTCGTTTCATCGAAATAAGAAGTGAAACCGCTGGATTTTTTTGCAATAAACTGGGCGCCATAGCTGGTTGAACCATATCGTTCTACGATCAGACCAACATTCGCATATCCTTTATCATGCGCCACAAGATAAGCAAAGGTTGGGAACAAAGAGATATGTGCATTCCCTGAACCCATGGCTTCAATTAACGCAGCATACGAAGTAGGTAAATTGGTTTTAAAAGTGTACCCGGACAGTTCTTCCAGTTTTGCTGCCAGAGGAGCGCCGCTTTCCAAAATCTGCTGACTGGTCATCGATGGAGCAAAAGCCAGGATAATCGGGTTTTCAGGAGTTCCCAAATTATCAGGAGCCTTGTTTGCCTCAGCAGACTCTTCAGTTTTAAGTGCATCAACTTCTGTGGGTTTTACTTCGGCAGCAGGTTCAGGGGTCGCCGCCGGAGAACATGCGCTGAGAATAACCAGAGAAATTACCAACACAATTAATGTTGCATACAAATATTGCTTCTTCATGATTCCTCCAAACAAATAATAGACATATAACTCACGTGATTATAGCAAGTTAAATTATTAATAGTTGGCTTTTTAGTGTAAACATATTGTAAAATTATGTAATAATTAACGAATAAACCGGCTGAAAAATTAATATTTATTTTGCAGGGAACATCTTATTATGCCCATATATGAATACAAGTGCCGCAATTGTGGCAGTAACTTTGAGTTGAGAAAAAGCATTTCAGAAAGCAACACCCCGACTGTATGCCCCGTTTGCAAAAGCCAGGATACCCAAAAAGCAATTTCACAGTGCTATGCACATTGCACAAAAACTTCAAATGCATCGTCGTCAGGCAGCAATTGCAGCGGCTGCTCCGGAAAATCCTGTGCTCATTGTCATTAGATGTATGACATTTAATCCTGATTTGAGTTCAAAAATCTATTCTTTATTTCCTTTACTTCTGCTATACTGAGTTTTAAGTTTGTTTTAACTCATTCTATATGGGAGCAAAAATGAAAAAGAACTTCATTGAGATTGCCGATTATCCAGGCAGCTATATTCAGGATCTTCTTGATTCAGCAGTTAAACTAAAAAAGAAATACAAAAAAGGCGGAAACAAACCCATCCTCGAAGGAAAAGTACTGGGAATGGTTTTCACAAAACCCAGTTTGCGTACCCGGGTTAGTTTTGAAATGGGAATGAAACACCTGGGCGGCGATGCCATTTATCTTTCTCCGAGTGAAATTGGACTTGGGCAGCGTGAGAGCATTGCAGATGTTGCCCGGGTTCTCTCCGGATATGTTTCTGGAATCATGGCGCGGGTTTTTGATCATCAGCATATTTTAGAGTTAGCCAGGTGGGCGACAGTGCCGGTTATCAATGGTCTGAGCGACTACAACCACCCCTGCCAGGCCATGGCAGATGCATTAACCATTCAGGAAGAATTTGGAAAACTGAAAAACCTGAATGTGGTTTATATTGGTGACGGAAACAACGTCGCTGTATCACTGATGAATGTCTGTACAAAATTAGGAGCAAATTTTACCATTGCCAGCCCTGAAGGATATGACATTATTCCAAAGGCCATTGAAAAGGCAACTTTAATGTCAAAAGAGAGCGGAAACAGATTGCGCTTTTTACGTGATCCGCATGAGGCAGTTAAAGATGCACACGTTATCTATACTGACACCTGGACAAGTATGGGCCAGGAAGCAGAAAGTAAAAAACGTGAGGAGGTATTCCCCCCCTATCAGGTAAACCATCAATTGATTTCAGAAGCTCGCAAAGATGTGATTGTACTGCATTGTCTGCCTGCTCATCGCGGTCAGGAAATAACCGATGAAGTAGCTGATGGGCCGCATTCACGCTTATTCCCTCAGGCGCATAACCGACTGCATGCCCAAAAAGCCATATTAGCTGATTTATTAAAGGACTAAGAAAGGACAAAAGGGTTAAAATAATGAACATCAGGGAATACATTGAATTAGAAAACCAATATGGTGCACATAATTATCATCCGCTTGATGTAGTCCTGGTTAAAGGGGAAGGGGTTTGGGTTTACGATACCGAAGGAAAAAAATATTTAGACTGCCTGAGCGCTTATTCAGCGGTTAATCAGGGACACGTCCACCCACGTATTCTTAAAGCCATGACTGACCAGGCGCAAAAACTAACCCTGACCTCACGTGCCTTCCGAAACAATCAACTTCCGCTTTTTTACAAAGAATTATGCGATTTAACAGGGTATGAAAAAGTTCTTCCCATGAACAGCGGCGCTGAAGCCGTTGAAACTGCACTGAAAGTTGCAAGAAAATGGGCCTATTTGATTAAAAAAGTTCCCAGGCACCAGGCCGAAATTATTGTTGCCGATGGGAACTTTCACGGCCGTACAATTTCCATCATTTCTTTCTCATCTGAACCAGCCTATCGTGACGATTTTGGTCCTTTTACCCCTGGGTTTAAACTGGTTCCCTATAACGATGTTGAAGCCATTCAATCAGCCATTACCCCCAATACCGCAGCCGTATTACTTGAGCCAATCCAGGGTGAAGGCGGAGTGATCATTCCTGCCGATGGCTACCTCAAAAAAGTCAGTGACCTTTGTAAACAGAATAATGTCTTATTTCTTGCAGATGAAATCCAAACCGGGTTAGGCCGAACCGGTAAACTTTTTGCCTCACAATATGACAATGTAAAACCGGATATGCTGATAATCGGCAAAGCCCTTTCAGGCGGTTTCTACCCGGTTTCAGCTGTTCTGTCAGATGAGCCCATATTGGGTATTATTGTTCCTGGAGAACACGGCTCAACTTTTGGAGGCAATCCCATGGCCTGTGCAATTGCCAGAGCTGCATTACAGGTGATTGTAGATGAAAATTTGGTTGATAAGTCGTATGAACTTGGTAATTACTTTATGGGAAAACTTCGCGAAATACCCAGCCCACATATTTATGAAATTCGCGGAAAAGGACTGTTGATTGGAGTTGAATTAAAGCCTGAATCCGGCGGGGCGCGGCGCTTCTGTGAAGCGCTAATGGAACGCGGTATTCTGGCAAAAGAAACCCATGAAAACACCATTCGCTTTGCACCTCCGCTGATTATCAGCAAAGAAACAATTGACTGGGCTCTCACCATCATTCATGATGTGCTCATGATGGACTAAAAACAATACTGAAGTTTGGTTTACATGAAATGAACACGAATAAATTACCCCCAGTCCAGATGTACCGGGGGTAATTTATGATATGGATTAAAATACTTGAAAATCACTTTTTTACAGGTTAAATATATGGATCGAAAAGCAAAAATAATCGCTACACTTGGCCCTGCCAGTAACCAGGAACCCATCATTTCCAAAATGATTCAGGCAGGAATGAATGTCGCCCGAATTAACTTCTCACATGGAACCCATGATGAACATCTCCGAACCATTAAAATCGTACGAAAAGCAGCCGGCGATCTGAATACTCCGATAGCGATTTTAGCAGATCTCAGTGGGCCAAAGATTAGAGTGGCCAAAGTACCTGCAGAGGGTATTAATTTGAAGAATGGACAGATTGCGTATTTAAAAGCGCAGGACGATTCTTCTGACAGAAATTCAAAGTCTCAACAACCCATGATTGAAATAAATGTAAAAGGCTTATCACAGGCCTTAAAACCCGGAAATCGCATTCTGTTGGATGACGGAAAATTGGAATTTTCAGTGACACAAATCATTGATAATCTTGTAGAAATTAAAGTAATCAACGGCGGATTACTGTTACCACACAAAGGCGTTAATTTACCAGGTTCCATGCTGCAGGTAAAAGCTTTAACCAGTAAGGATTGTGTGGATCTTGAATTTGCCATTAACCTGGGCGTCGATGCAATTGCACTGTCATTTGTTCGTGAATCTCAGGATATTCTGGATGTAAAGGCCATTGTCAATAAATGTTGTGCTGATTCTGTCCACGCCCCCATGATTATTGCAAAAATCGAAAGACCTGAGGCAGTTGAAAATCTGGGTGCGATCCTGGATACCGCCGATGGCATTATGGTTGCCAGAGGTGATCTGGGCATTGAAACTTCACCGGATCAGGTGCCCATCATTCAAAAGGCTGCCATCCTGAAAGCCAACAAAAAATTTAAATACGTAATTACTGCAACACAAATGCTCGAGTCGATGGTTAATAACCCCCGCCCAACACGAGCCGAAGCTTCAGACATTGCCAATGCAATTTTTGATGGAACTGATGCAGTGATGCTTTCCGGTGAAACGGCTATGGGAGCATTTCCGATTGAATCAATCAGCTACATGAATCAAATTGTACTTACAGCGGAAAAGCATTTAATGCAATGGGGATATTATGACTATGCGCAAACACCAAATGAAAATAACAATGACGCGATTGCTGTTTGTCTGGCTGCCCGTGAACTGGCGTTTGACCGTGATGTTGTCAGCACAGCCGTTTTCTCGCTTTCGGGCAAGTCTGCATTATTAATGTCAAAAGTCAGACCTTCAGCAGACATATTGGCATTTACCCCCCATAAGACAACCTTTAATAAAATGGCGTTATTGTGGGGTGTGCAACCGCACGTTGCCGACTATGCGAATTCGCTTGAGGAAATGATTTTAAAACTTGATTCATTTTTACAGTCCTTTCCAGATTATAAACCTGGGAATCAGGTGGTAATATTATGTGGCTTGCCCGTATTTATAAATCGAACCCCGAATATGGCGCTTTTGCACACCATTGGTGAAATGTAAAAATATCTTTAACTACCCTGAAGTTCAAAGGAAATAAATATGTACACTACCGTTATTACTTGTGAACAATTAGCTGATCGATATTCGCTCCAACACACCGTTATCGTCGATTGCAGATACGATCTTTTTCGTCCAACATGGGGCTACCACCAATATCAAACAGGCCACATCCCAAATGCTTTTTTTGCTGATGTAAACTCAGATTTATCTTCACCGATCCTGCCCAAAAGCGGCCGTCACCCTCTTCCTGATCAGAAATCTTTCATCCAACTGATTCAAAGCTGGAATCTGCAACCCAATTCACAGGTTGTAGTCTATGATCAAAATAATGGCGGTTACGCAGCCCGCTTATGGTTTCTGATGCACTGCATCGGTCATCAGAATGTTGCCATATTAAGCGGAGGATTTGACCGCTGGAACAAGCAAAATTATCCCGTCAGTAAGGATATTCAGAAAAAAAACACTGCGCTTTCTCAACAGCAATATACCTGGAATTTTGATGCCGTCGTTAATACCCCGGATGTTGAACAGAATATGAACAACCCTGTATTTCAATTAATTGATGCCAGATCCAATGATCGGTTCCACGGTGAAAATGAAACCATTGATCCGGTTGCCGGGCATATTCCCGGAGCGCTGAATTACTTCCACGGAAAAATGATATTGCCTGAAACCGGTGAATACAAACCTGCTGAACAGATAAAAGATGAGCTGTCCGCACTGCTGAATAAATCAAACCTTCCGCCCGTAGTCTATTGCGGTTCAGGGGTTACTTCATGCAATCTCTTGATGGGCTTTGTATACGCAGGCCTTCCTGCACCAAAGATTTATATTGGCTCCTGGAGTGAATGGATCAAAAATCTGGATCATCCGATCAGTAAATAACCGGCAGTTTATTGCATACTTTCATTGATCGCCTGTAAACTCGCTTCACTCGGTCTTAATCGGTCAGCAGGAATTCGATTCATGGGCAGATCATTTGGAAGATCATGCATATCCACAATAGTAGTTTGTTCAGGATTGATGTAAAACAACCCGGTAATAATTTTATCGTCCATATCTGCTTTTGCCAGTAATTGAAAAGCTGCTACTTTATCCGTAGGATCGTAATCGATGTCAACTTTTTTTAAGCGCAGGACAGACCCGTCAAAAAGTTTAACATCCTGAGTAGCGCCTTCAGGATAATCATCAATCATGATTTCTTCCTCGGGTGAGATAAATCCAACATCCTGAACAGTAATTTTATTTTCCCTTACCCATGCAAAAGAATGATGACTGTTCTCTGTATTATGAAAGGTCACACATGGGCTGATCACATCAATAACCGCCGTTCCGCGATGAGAAAAGGCCGCTTTGATCAGCGTAACTAATTGCCGTGGATCGCCGGCAAAAGAACGGGCAACAAAACTGGCATTTGCCGCCAGCGCTTCCAGACAAATATCAACAGGCAGAAACTGATTCACACCCTGTTTTTTTAACTTCAAGCCTTTTTCTGCCGTTGCAGAAAATTGACCTTTTGTCAGTCCGTAAACTCCATTATTTTCAATAATATAAACCATAGGCAAATTACGCCGCACCAGATGCATAAACTGACCCAACCCAATACTGGCTGTATCACCATCTCCGCTTATTCCAATAATTTTCATTGACGTATTTGCAAAAGAAGCCCCTAAAGCCAAAGAAGGCATTCTGCCATGCAGACCATTAAACCCAAAAGAATTTCCAAGAAAATATGTCGGACTTTTACTGGAACATCCAATCCCGCTGAATTTCATCATATTTTCAGGTCTTAAATTCAATTCATAACAGGCGGTAATAATCTGATTGGCAACCGATGTATGACCGCACCCTGCACATAAAGTAGAAAGCTTTCCCTTATAGTCGGATTTTAAAAATCCAATTTTATTCGTAGCTTCACCGGCAGTAATTTCTGTATCTTTCTTATCGAACATATCAGGCCTGCTTTTCTTCTTTCAAAAGAGGTTTCTCAAAATTTGATATCTGACTTTTAATCCACAGAGCAGTCAACGGCAAACCATCGATATGAGCTACCCGATATAATCGGGTGGCATATTCAGGGCATGTCTGTACAAGAATTTGCCACATTTGAGCATCGCGGTTATTTTCAATGACATAGACCCGCTCATGCGAGGCAATAAATTCACGAACCTTCGAATGAATCGGAAGAGCACGTAATCTTAAATAATCGATCTCCAAACCTGCCTGCAGTAACAGATCACGAGCTTCCTGAACAGCCGGGTCATTCGAACCATAGGATAACAACCCAATCTTTGCCTGACTGTTACCCCATGTCATGGGAGCAGGCAGTGAATCGGCTGCATGTTCCAGCTTAAATCGTAAGCGATTAAGATTTTTCTTCCAGACAGTTGGGTCCTCCGAGTATCCTGCAAACTCATCATGCCCTGTGCCTCTGCTGAAGAAAACAGCCTTTGGATTTTGTATGCCTGGTAATGTGCGATAAGGAATGCCATCATGATCAATATCCAGGTAACGCCCCCACACACCCTTATTTTGATCCAAAATCTTTTTAAAATCTTCCTCCCATAATACTTTTCCACGATCCATCGGTTTATCTGGATATTTGAATTCTTTACACATCCAATTGTTCATCCCTAAATCCAAATCACTTAAAACCAACACCGGAGTTTGCAAACGTTCTGCAATGTCAAAAGCTTTCCATCCCATTTCAAAACATTCATCTACAGTTCCCGGAAAAAGCAATATATGCTGAGTATCTCCATGGCTTAAACGATAGGCTGAGCTTACATCGGATTGAGCAGTCCGCGTTGGCAGTCCTGTGCTTGGACCTACCCGCTGCACATCCCAGACAACTACCGGAATTTCCGCAAAGTACGCCAAACCAATATATTCCGCCATCAGACTTAGCCCAGGGCCTGATGTCGAAGTCATAGCCCTTAATCCGCCCCAGCCTGCACCAATGGTCATTCCAATAGCCGCCAGTTCATCTTCTGCCTGAACAACTACAAAGGTATTCTTTCCGGTTTGTGTATCCTTGCGTAACTGTGGCAAATAAGTATTCAATTCTTCAGCCAAACTGGTAGCGGGTGTAATAGGATACCAGCCCATAAATTGAACCCCCCCATAAATTGAGCCTAAAGCGCCTGCCGTATTCCCATCCGTTAAGATATATCCTTTTGTTCCATACATCGGCTCAACATAAAACGAATCAATTTTCTGAAGATTGTTTTTCGACCACTCAGCCGCCCGATTGATAATTAAAAAATTAGATTGAACAGCAGATGTTTTCCCCTTAAAGTGGTATTCCAACGCTTCATGAATGCTGCACAAATCAATACCCAGAACATCTGAAAGTACCCCAACGTAGACCATATTGGAAATATAATCACGTAATTTTGGCGGAGCATTAAATTCTTTTACAATGTCATTAACAGGCATGGGGTAAGCGATAAAATCTTTATCCAGAGCAGGCAGTTTTAAATGGTCTGGAAAAAAGAGAACGCCGCCTGGCAGAATCGCTTCACAATCCTGAACAAGGGTTGTTGGGTTCATCGCAACAACAATATCATCTTTTTCAACCCTGCCAAAATAACCATCTTTACTTAAGCGAATGGAATACCAGGTTGCTAAGCCCTGTATATTGGACGGGAAAATATTCTTCCCTGAAACAGGGACACCCATTTTAAATAAAGCTCTTAAGAGTGCATTATTTGCCGTTGCACTGCCTGAACCATTTACGGTACCGAAAGTAATACAAAAATCATTAATCCGCTTTTCCTGCATGCTTTCTGCTCCGCATAATCATTCGAATTTTTGATGCTCAACCATTTTTTTACGGTTGGTAAATAAATTAAAATGTTCTTTTAAAGCAATTAAACCTGTCTGATACTCACCTTTTACAATGCATTCAACAATTTCATGGTGATAATCCCAGACCTTGCTTAAATAACCGGTACTGGAATAAACATCCAATCCGGCTTTTTCATATAACTCCCAATACGATTCAAGAATACCTGTCAAAAAAGGGTTATGGATGTGTTTGTAGATCAGAAGATGAAAATTTCTGTGTTCCTGAAAGGGGTTTTGAACAGGAATACGCATGATCTTCATACGGGCCGTTTTCACCAAATCCTGTAATTGCTCTTTATCATCATTCGTAAGCAAAGAAACCGCCTCAAACCAATAGGTAACTTCCAGATGAAATCGAAGATCAGCAAAGGCCGCAAATATATCACGATTTTCTTCTATAGCATAAGAAAGGCTTTGATATACAGGAGCCCGAAACGAATATGCAAGTTTTCTAATCCCAGTACGCGGACGAACATCTATGATCCCTAAGGCACGGGCAACTTCCATTTGTTCCCGCAGGCTGGATGTACTTAACCCAATTTCTTTTGAAAGAACATTCAGCGCAGGAATACGTTCATTTACCTGATAATTTTTAGCCAGATAAATTAAAAAATCATACGTGGTATTTTTTTTGGAGGAAAAATGATTATTCATTCCATGAATACTCTGATTAATATGATCTTTTCACTACACAACAGTATAACACCTCCAAACAGCAATACAAGCTTTCGGATCATGTATTAAGTAACAATTATGGTTGAATTTACTCGTTGGTTTCTCAGGATTTTCCAGATTTTGCCGGCTGATGAGTTTGCTGTGGTTTTCTCGGCTCCTGAGCTTCGGATTCGATTACATTGACCTCATCCTTATGAAAACTGCGTGTCCCAACCTCAGGAATATCCACAATCACCGTCCCGCTAAGCGGCGCAATATCAATTACTTTCCCAACACCCGAAGGAGTCTTTACCATCTTTTTTCGCTTGGGCATTCCTTCTTTGGCAGCCAGATAATGATCATATTCATAAGACAGACAGCATCGCAGACGGCCGCAAATACCGGTTATTTCACCAGGAGTAAGAGAGATTCCCTGCTCTTTGGCCATACGAATGGATATTGAATTAAAATCACACAGAAAAGTACTGCAACAACGATTTTCCAACCCACAGGCGCCCAACCCCCCCATACATTTCGCCATATCCCGAGGCCCAATTTGTTTTAATTCAATTTGAGTTCCATTATAAATTTGCTGAACGTCCTGTTTAATGACTTTTAAATCAATTTTCTCTTCACTCTCAACAGTATACATAATCAAAAGCCGTACACCATCAAAGCTGAATTCAGCATCAACAATTTTAACTCCGACTAATTTATTCTCAACAACTTTAATACGACAGAATTCAACCAGCGCTTTTTCACGAACTTTCAGAATTTGTTGCTGTGCCAGATCCTGGGCATTTGCCAGTCGGACGATCGGCTTTAGCACTTCGCCTTCGTCCAGGCTGACATTGCTCACAAGCATTGCAACCCAGCCAATTTGATTTCCTCTGGCAGTATCTACAACAACAGCATCCCCAATTCGTATATCCTGAATATGTGCTGCATCAAAGTGATATATCTTACCTGTTTTTCCAAAACGTATTCCAGCAATCATGTTGTCCTGTTGCATAACAATGCATATCTTATTGATTTGACAGTAACTCATTATAAAACCTGCCTATGAACATTTTATCATCATTCCATATCATTCCCATCATTCCTTTTCAGTAAATTTTTTATAGCCCGTACAACTGTTTTGTCTTTATAGGGTAAAATTGATGGGTATATTTAGGAGCGCCATGAAAAACAAGATTGTCCTCTTTTTTTCGGTTATATGTATTTCATTAATCTTCTCTAACTGTTCTTTAAGTACTCTGACCCAAAGCGGCAAAGAAACAGCAACGCAGCAAGCCTTTGAAACTGTTTTTGCTGCCATGACCACTGAAGCTTTTTTAAATCCGTCGGCCACACCAACCTTTACGCCTACCAACACAGCAACCCTGGTGCCAACGGCAACCATAATCCCTACAAACACGGTCATTCCAACAGAAACCGCAACGCCTCAGCCGGCCTATTCAGCAAAACTGACCTATGTTACAACCTTTCCTGAAAACAAGACAGAATTTTTACCCAATGAAAGTTTTGGAATTGCTTTTGGGTTTTTAAATACAGGGAAGGCTGCCTGGAGCCCAGGCAGCAAATTATCTTTGCTGCGGCAGGATGGTGAATATGTAACGGTTGAAACTTTTAAAGTTCTCGAAAAAACAGTGGCATCCGGAGAAAAGATAGAGTTCAGCCTGTGGGCCTTTGGTTCTGAAGATATGAAACCGCAAACGGTTTACTATCAGCTCTACAGCGAATCCGGAATAGCCATATCCGGCGGTTTTGCAACATTTACATTTAAATCTTATTAATCCTTGTTTTAAAAACAAAAATGCCGGCCATATGTGACCGGCATTTTTGTTTTTAAACATCCTCTCTGAACTACTCCACGGTTACACTTTTGGCCAAATTCCGTGGCTGATCAACATCTAACCCCTTCATAGTAGCTACATGATATGCAAACATCTGCAGCGGTATTACATTAATGATCGGGCTTAACATCCATGGCACATTTTCAGGCACCCAAAAAACATCATCGGCCAGTTTTTCTGCTTTTGGATCTCCCTCAGTGGCCACCATGATCACCCGCCCGCCTCTTGACTTTGTCTGTTCCACCTGGCTAAGCATTTTCTCATACCACTGATCTTTGGGCGCAATTGCAATAACCGGCATGTTTTTATCAATTAATGCAATTGGGCCATGTTTTAATTCGCCGGCTGGATATGCTTCTGCATGTATATAT
>CAZEEL010000034.1:0-21019 GCA_964511135.1 uncultured Leptolinea sp.
GATCGGGATGATTTCTGCCCGCACGAAATTTTTCTTTCGGTATAATACTCTTTACGTGAATTCTATGAAAAAAAATAATTCAATGTTTACTCTCTCGAATGGGTTAACCATTCACCTCAAAGAAATCCACAGCGCTCCGATTATCAGCCAGTGGGTTTGGTACCGGGTAGGTTCCCGCAATGAAATCCCCGGGAAAACCGGCATTTCACATTGGGTGGAACATATGCAATTTAAGGGCACCCAAAATCGCAGCAGCGAGGAAATGGACCGGGTTATTTCCAGGCATGGCGGGTTATGGAATGCGATGACGTATCTGGATTGGACGGCCTACCTGGAAACCATTCAGGCAGATCGTATTGATCTGGCAATTGAGCTGGAAGCAGATCGAATGCAGGGCAGTCTGTTTGACCCGGCTGAAGTAGAGGCAGAACGGACGGTTATTCTGTCAGAAAGGGAGGGCAATGAAGATATTCCGACCTTTCGACTGGAAGAGGCGGTTCAAAAGCAGTCTTTCATGCAGCATCCATACCGGCATGAGGTGATCGGAGAAACCGAAGATCTGCATCAGATTACCCGGGATGATCTTTACCGGCATTACCGTCAGTATTATTCTCCCAGGAATGCTGTCGTATGTCTTGCGGGTGATTTTGAGACGAAGGCGATGTTGGAAAAACTGGAAAAGGCCTATGGGTCGATTCCCAACAGTCATTATGAAGCGCATGCCATTGCCGCTGATGCCCGGTTGCCGGAAGAAGTGCGTTTGGAAGTGCCAACTCCGGGCAGTACCGTTTTTCTGCACCTGGCATATCGGGCTCCTCAGGCCAGTCATCCGGATTTCTTTGCTTTTTCGGTTTTGGACAGCCTTTTGGCCGGGCCGTCTCCGTTAAACATGTTTGGGGGCGGGGGAATTTCAAATCGTACCAGCCGGATGTATCGTGCATTGGTAGAAACCGATCTGGCTGTGGGGGCGGGCGGCAGTCTGCAACCGACGATCGACCCTTATCTTTATGAACTGCATGTGACGCTGCACCCGGAAAAAACGGCTGAACAGGCTTTGGTTGCTCTGGATGACCTGCTGGAAGGGTTAAAAACGGAGCAGGTTTCCATGACAGAAATAGCCCGGGCGGCCAAACAGGCTAAAGCGCAATTTATCTATGGCTCTGAAAACATTACCAACCAGGCTTTCTGGTTGGGCTATGCTGAAATGTTTGATCATTATGACTGGTTTGAAGAATATGTTGAACGCATCAGTTGTGTTACACCTGAAGATGTTCAGCGGGTGGCTCGGCAGTATTTGGGTGCCAATCACAGGGTGGTGGGCGTCAGTGTGCCGAATATGACGGATGGGAGGGTACCATGACTCTGTCGGGCTCAGGCGTTTGTAAACTTCCAGGAATGGATAATATTGTACGTACAGAGCTGCCCAACGGAATGACCGTTCTCTGTCATTCCAACCCTCTCAGCCCCAGTGTGGCGCTCAGCGGTTATATTTCATCCGGCAGTTTGGCAGATCCTTTGGGGCAGGAGGGGCTGGCAAATGCAGTTTCTTTAATGCTGCTGCGGGGCAGCGCTGACCGTACATTTCAGCAAATTTATGATGAAATGGAAAGCGCCGGGATTAATCTTGGTTTCAGTTGCAGTGTTCATACCACTTCTTTCAGCGGGAAAGCGTTGACAGAAGACGCGGGTTTGTTACTGGATCTTTTGTCTCAATCGATTCGATATCCAACCTTTCCATCAGGCCATTTGGAGAAGGTAAAAGCCCAATTAATGACCATGTTTGCCCTGCATGCCCAGGATACTGCTGAAATGGCGTCGCAGGAATGTGATCGATTCCTGTTTCCAGACCATCCTTATGGCCGTCCGGAATTTGGAACTCCTGAAAGTGTATTTAAATTTCAATGTGCAGATTTGATTCAATTCCATACTGACCATTTTGGTTCCGGTGATATGACGGTGGTAATGACCGGCGGGCTGGATACCGGTCAGATGCTGCAAATGATCTGTAATGCGTTCGAGGATTGGCAGAGGCAGCCGGCGCCGGTTTCACGGCATGTTCCGGTTGTGGCCAGACCGGCCCATAATATACGGCGGCATGTCAAAATTGATCAAATGAGTCAGACAGATATCAACATGGGAACGCTGGGGCCTTCCAGATTGTCGCCCGATTATTTGGCCGGTATCCTGGGAAACAGTATTTTAGGGCAGTTTGGCATGATGGGTCGAATTGGAGCGGCTGTCAGAGAAAAAGCCGGGCTGGCTTATTATGCGGGCAGTTCACTGAATGGGTACACAGATCTGGGAAGCTGGGAAATTGAAGCCGGGGTCAATCCAGCCAATGTAAAAAAGGCTGTTGATTTAATCCTGAAAGAAGTCAGCCGGTTTCGCAAAAAACCGGTTTCAGCAGAAGAACTGGAAGATAATCAGTTGAATTTTGTCAGCCGCCTCCCGCTGATGATGGAATCCAATCAGGGTGTGGCAGCGGCTGTTTTGAACATGGAACGCTTTCAGCTGGGCCTGGATTATTACCGTGAGTACCCTGCCAAAGTGCGGGCAATTACGGCAGAACAAATTCAGGCTGTGGCAGAACGTTATCTGGCCGAAGATGGTTGGGTCATTGCCAGCGCCGGAGTCGCTTAACGAAAAGAAATGAACCGATTATATACCGGGGTAGATCTGGTAGAGATTAAAAGGTTGCGGGATCTTTCTCCCGCTGTTTATCAGCGTTTTTTAAAGCGGGTGTTATCGGCCCGGGAGCAGAACCATCAGCCGCTTTCTTTTAGTCATGTCGCCGGTGTGTTTGCCGCCAAAGAAGCAGTTTCCAAGGCCCTGCAATGCGGCATTGGCGCTGTCGGTTGGCAAAGCATCGAGATTGTTTCAGATGAAAGGGGCGCTCCCCAGGTGTTTCTTTCCGGGCCAGCCCTTCAGATTGCGCAGGATTTGTTCATTTGTTGTTGGACAGTCAGTATCAGTCATGAAAAAGAATATGCGGTTGCTATGGTGATTGCTCAGGCAGAAAACAGATAAAATAAACAGGACTGTTTTCCTGTTACTTTTGGTGTTCTTTTTGACGGGATAATAACCTGCCTGTGATACAATTTATGAATTAAGGGGATGGGTGAACGCCATATCATTAATTATAGGAGCCTGACTATGATAAAGGATCTTATCAAAGATGCAGAAAATCGAATGAAGAGCGCAATTGCCGCGATGGAAGAAGACTATTCAGCCATCAGAACCGGGAGAGCTACTCCGGCTTTGGTTGAGAAATTACCGGTTGACTATTTTGGTTCGGCAGTGCCATTGTTGCAACTGGCAAGCATCAGTGTTCCGGAAGCCCGTCAGTTGTTAATTCGGCCTTTTGACCCTTCTACGCTCAAAATGGTTGAACGGGCGATTTTAGCTTCTGATTTTGGTGTGACCCCGAACAATGATGGAAAAGCCATTCGTTTGAACCTGCCTCCGTTAACGGAGGCGCGCCGCCGTGATCTGGTTAAAACAGTCAGTAATCGGGCTGAAGAGGCGCGGGTGGCTGTTCGGAACGTTCGCCGCGATCAGATCAAAGATCTGAAAGATTTTGAGAAAGAGAAAATGATTTCGGAAGACGAAATGAAAGAGGGGGAAGAAGAAATGCAAAAACTGACCGATAAAATGATTGTGGAGATTGACGCTGTCTGTGAACGAAAACAAAAAGAGGTAATGGAGGTTTAATTGTCAATGGCTGAATTACCTGCCTTACCTCCATTAAGTAAAATCCCGGTGCATGTTGCCATTATTATGGATGGCAATGGCCGTTGGGCCAATAAGCGGGGGCTGCCCCGTTTAGCCGGTCACCGTGCAGGGACAGAAAACCTTCGTAAAATTATTCGGGCAAGTGTTGAGTTTGGGGTTAAACATTTGACCTTATATGCTTTTTCTACTGAAAACTGGAATCGCCCTAAAGAAGAAATTGAAGGTCTGCTGAAAATATTGGAAGAAGTTGTTGATAAAGAATTGGCTGAGTTGTGTGAAGAAGGGGTTCGGTTGGATCATATCGGTCATTTGAGTCACCTGGGGGCAGGGCTAAAGAATAAAATTCAGCATGCTATGGAGCTTACCCGAGAGAATACTACTCTTTTTCTGCATCTGGCTTTCAGTTATGGCAGCCGGGATGAGTTGGTTTGCATGGTTCAAAAGATTGTTGAAGAAGGGATTCCAGCCGGAGATATTAACGAACAGGTTGTTTCAGACCATTTATTTACCGCTGGAACTCCTGACCCTGACCTGATTATTCGTACTTCAGGAGAAGTTCGCAGCAGCAATTTTCTTTTATGGCAGGGCGCTTATTCAGAATGGTACTTTCCGACGGTTCTCTGGCCGGATTTTGGCAGACTGGATTTTTATAGAGCATTGGAAGAGTATAGTCGCCGCGACCGTCGTTTTGGTAAGGTAAACTCACAGGGCAAGCCATAAAGACGCTATGTCTCAACTGAGCAAAAGAATCATTGTTTTAATTTTCCTCATCCCTGTGTGCGCTGGTTTTATTGCCTGGGGTGGCTGGCCTTATGCTTTGTTTATCAGTGTGTTGTTGGGTGCGGCCAGCTGGGAATGGTTTTTGATATTTCGGCATGGCGGGTATGAAGTTCCTTCTGTTCTGTGTGTCAGCGGAACCGTCTTCTATATTTTGGCCGTTCAGAGCCAGATTCAGCATTTGGATGAGTTGGTATTGGTTCTTTATGTTTTTTCAACCGTAACATTTCATCTCATTCGTTTTGAAAAAGGCCGTGTTCTAGCGGCTTCTGATCTTTTGGTGTCTCTTGGCGGTATACTGTATATAGCTTATTTGGGAAGTTATTTTATACGGATGCGTTTGCTTCTGCATGGAAATTGGTGGGTGCTGATTGCATTGCCTGCAGTTTGGCTGACAGATTTGGGAGCTTATCTGGTAGGCAGCAGGATGGGAAAACATAAAATGACCCGCATCGTCAGCCCTAACAAATCATGGGAAGGCTATATTGCCGGGGTTCTGTTTGGACTTGTTTTGACCCCTGGGTTGGCGTTTCTGTGGAATTTACGTGTGCCCGAGATTTTAATGTGGCATGGCGTTTTGATTGGTGGAGTGGTGGGAGTTTTTGCGCCGCTGGGTGATCTGGCTGAAAGTTTCATTAAGCGGCAGTTTAAAATTAAAGATGCATCCAAATTGCTTCCGGGTCATGGCGGTATTTTGGATCGAATCGATTCCTGGCTATGGGCGATTCCTATCGCTTATTTTTTGCTGGTGTTTATCATCTTAAAATAGAAAAAAGGAGAAAGAATTATGGAACTGAATGCCCCTACCCGTAATCTTGCACTTGACCTGGTTAGAGTAACAGAAGCTGCAGCTTTGTCGGCCGCCCGTATGATGGGAAGAGGCGATAAGATTGCTGCAGATCAGGCAGCGGTAAATGCCATGCGGGACATGCTGAATACGATTGATATTCGCGGCAGGGTGGTTATCGGTGAAGGTGAAAAGGATGAAGCGCCGATGCTGTTTAATGGTGAAGAACTGGGAACCGGCGATGGCCCTGAAATGGATATTGCAGTGGATCCGATTGATGGGACGCGCTCTTTGGCTTTTGGTTTGATGAATTCCATTTCTACCGTGGCTCTGGCTCCAAAAGGGAGCATGCTGGATCCTGGCCCCTTTGTATATATGCATAAACTGGCCGTTGGTCCCGAGGCCAGTGAAGTCATTGATATTAATCTGTCCATTAAAGAAAACCTGCATCGAGTTGCTGAGGTCAAAAAAGAGGATGTCGATGACCTGATCGTCATGATTTTGGATCGTGAACGGCACTCAAAAATTATTCAGGAAGTTCGAGACTGCGGGGCGCGCATTCGGCTGATCCCGGATGGCGATGTGATGGCCTGTCTGTTGACGGCGATTCCCGACTCAGATGTGGATGTGTATATTGGCGTTGGCGGAACTCCGGAAGGCGTGTTGGCGGCCTGTGCTTTGCGGTGTGCCGGCGGAAATATTCAGGGAAAGTATTATGTTCGCTCTGATTCAGAACTGGAAGCAGCCAGACGATTGAATATGGATGTGAACAAAACATTAACGATGAATGATCTGGTTTCGACAGACGATATATTTTTCGCAGTGACAGCCATTACGGGAGGGTACTTCCTGAGCGGCGTTGACTACACTGCGGATGGTGCTGCGACCGATAGCCTGGTTCTGCGGGGTTTAACCGGTACGCGCCGGCGGGTTCAGTCTAATCATAGTTTAAAGAAACTTCATCTGATTACCGGAAAAGATTATTAATTTAATTCTGTATCCAAAAAAAACAGGGGCTGACTTTTTTGTCAGCTCCTGTTTTTTTTATTCAGCCATTTTTTTGCATGGCTGTATCTGTCAATGACGTGGTTTGATTAATTGATAATTTCGTAGGCAATATCCGCATTGATGGTCAAAATCAATTGTCCGGAGGATAAGGGAATCTGGTTGTTCATGATTGTTCCTGCTCCGCCTCCGCCATATCCATATCCCTGATCATACCATGAGGTGGTTGGGCTGTTTGGGTAAACATTAATGGTAATCAGCTTTCCCAACTTAACGTTCACCGCCTGTGCCAGATCTTCTGCATTGCTCCTGGCTTTTTCAATCGCCTGATTGCGGGCTTCGGTAAAGGCGGCTTCTTTGTCCAGAACGTCATAGGTAATGCCATTAATCGTGTTGGCTCCCTCTCGAACGGCGGCATCCAGTGTTTTCCCTAATTTGGAGAGGTCTCTGACAGTAACGTAAATGGTATTGTCTACCGTGTAATCTGTGGTGCTTTGTTTTCCTTCCGGGCTGTATTCAAAGTTGGGGTAAATATTGAAGGCGCTGGTTTGAATATCCCGTTCTTCAACACCCAGCTTCTGAAGTTCTTTGCTGATGTTGGCTGCCAACGTATTGTTTTCAGTGAGGGCTGCAGTCACTTCTTCATTTCTGGTTTGTACCCCAATAAACACATAGGCAATATCCGGGGTCATGTACACGGTTCCGGTTCCAGAGGCGGTCAGTTGCGGTTGAATCTGATATGGGTTGCTGTTGCCGGTGGTGAAACCGCAGGCGGTTAAGCTCAGCAGCAGAATCATTCCGGCGGTGATTGCAAAAAAGTTTTTTTTCATTCGAAATCCTCCATTTCTGTTCTTTCGATAAGACGGGACAAGCAGCAGAAAAGTTCCCAAATAAAATGGTTCTGACTATTATACTGAATGTTTTAAACAAAAAGTTGGGCAGCGCCAGGCACGGCGGCCTGCATCCCGCCCTGCAGGGTTGGATGTTTTTTGGTTGAGGTGAAGTACCGATGGGTGATTTATGTTGTTTTATCTGTTCCGGTTTATGGTTTATTCTGCATAGTCTATGGTGAAGATACCCACGGGAAGCGTGACGGTCAGGGTCAGGGGGGCCGACTGGCTTTTGGCTCCAAAAGAATAAATCATGTTCTTCTCGCGAACAAAACCATCCGGGATATCTGCGGATGCGAGCCCCAGATGGGTGTGAATGATTACCGGAATATTTCTGGGAATGGTCAGGGTAATCTTTCCAAAAACTGCGCTTGCTTTTCCATGCAGTGCAGGATCGGGCGGAAGAATTAAATGGGTTGATCCGACAATGGTTTCTGAATTAATGGTTTTAACCTGGCTGGTTTGAAGATCAAGGGTCTGGTTTCCCATGATCAGCCGGCTGTTTAAGCTGATGGGAAGGGTGGGGTTAATCTGAATATTCCAGTTGGCCAGTTGGCTGCTGCCGGCAAATGGCACCGGAAAGGCCATGCCTTCTGACTTTAATTGAAAAAATCCGGTTGTTCCCTGCAGCAGATACAGCGGTTTGGCTTTTTCCGTTCCAATGACTGAATAAGAACCGCTGATCAGGTTGGTGTCTGCCGGCCCGGCTGAAATATGAATTTGACCTGCATGATTCTCAAGGGTAATATCGGCATTTTCAATACGCCCGGTCGATTGCTGTAAGGGGATGTTTTTTGCTGCGGCTGCCGGTGAGCCGGCGGCAATTGCCAGCCAGCCGATCGCTGCCATTAAAATCATCCCGATGATCACCGCGAGAAATCGGGAAAACGCCGTTTTTTTGGGCAGCAACAGATCAACCCCCCACCCAATGAGAAGCAAAGGCCAGAGACGGAAAATGAGTTCAAGCGGGTTGCTGTGGAGTATGCCCATTGTGGACAGTAAAAAAATGCTTCCCAGGGTTATACCAACCAGGGGGCTGGTGATGCCTTCCTGTTTATAAAGACCGTCAAGGCCTGCAACAATCAGTAAAACCGGCCAGAATTTTGCAAAGTATTCTCCAATGGTTCCGGACAGGACATTTAAAACATTTAATAACATGAGGATGCCTGCCCCTATCAGCAATAACGGGAAAAAGATACTTTGGTTTTTTTCTTCCATGCATTACCTCTTTTTGAGTGCAAAAAATAAAACCAGAATTCCCAGGAGAATGGCTGCAATGGGCCATATCAGATCAAAATTAATCAGTTTGAGCCAGGGAAAATCAAAGGTTTTCAGCAAAAAAACAGCACCTGCAATAATTAACCCCATTCCCAGATAGATGGTTACTTTCGGATTGGGTCTTTGGATAAACTGTGAGATTTCTGTGCCCATCTGTTGAATTCGAAGCGGCCATGTCTGTACCTGAGAATAATAATCTGTCGAAGGGATGGCAACCCACAACAGCAAATACAGGAGGAAGCCTGTTCCGCCGGTTGCTGAAAGGAGAAGAAAGATCAGTCTGAAAATAATGGCTGGAATGTGGAAATAATCGTTCAGACCGGAGCAGATTCCGGCGATAACAGCAGAATTTCGGTTTCTATGTAATGTAATCATGATGTTAACCATTCCGGGTCAGGGCTTTTATGGCCAGATAACAGCCGGCAGCGATTAAAATGACCGGCCAAATGAATTGGCTGTAGGGTGTGGCGGATAACCCATTCAGTAAAGATACGGTTAAAAGAACACCAGCCGGGATCAATGCCCACCGGGTATGAAATTCTCTGGCTGGGAGAATTGCCACCAGAAAAAAGGTGACTGCCAGGCCAAAGAGAAGCAGGGCAGAACTGTCTGTGATCAAAAGGGATTGTTTTGCCGCTGTCATTTCAACCAGATCTGAAACAGCGATCGACAGGGTTATTCCGGCAGGAATGATGGCCCACCACTGTTGTCGGTTGATAAGGCATACCACCCAGAAGCCAAGACTGATTCCCGTAAACAGAATAAACGTACCATATCGTTCCCAGGAAGGATTGATGAGAGAAGCTGTCATCAGGGCAGATAATCCCAGCAGGGTGAACCCGGCAATAGAGGCCCACCAGTTTTTACGGTCACGGATTAATACAGAAAGAAAAAGAACTCCAGTGAATAAAAACAGGCCGGCAAAAAACAAACCCCACCACGCTTCTTTGATAACGATGATATTCAAAACCTGCAGAATAGAAACAACTCCAATGAGGATAAGTACGATTCCGGATAATGCTCTCCAAACGGTATTTTTCATAAATCTGTTCCCTGTCAATGTATTATATAAGTTCTGTGCTGATTTCCGGCACAGATGTATATCACCGAATCTGTTTTATCCTGATCACCCTGTATATTAATCATATCGCAGATCTGAGACAGCCTTTTTTTTGTTCACATACAGGTATGTTCGTTTTCTTAAAAAGCATGATTCAGGTTGCAGGATTCTGGCCGGTTTCTCGCGATTTCTTTCGATTTCCTTAAATATACGAAATCAGGCGCCTGAAGTTGTGAAAAAGATTAATAGGTTTTCTTACCGCTGATCCAAAGATACAGAACTCCGGCAAGGCATATTATCAGAACTCCAAAACCAAGTATCCGCCGGTTTCCGCTCAGAAATAGTTTATCCGGCGGCGGGGTTGGGGTGTTGGTCAGAACAGGTAAAAAGGTTGCGGTTGGTTGCGGGAGAGTGGGTGTTGGCTGGGGGGCAGCCGTAAACGGGGTTGGGCTGTGGGTGATGCCTGGGGCGGCGGTTGGCGTATATGCCGGCTGGATGAGGATTTTTTCACCGGCAAAAAGGGTATCGCTTTGGCGGTTATTTAACGTTTTGAGATATTCAACGGTAACGCTGTATTTTTGAGCAATGGTTGAAAAGGTTTGGCCTGGTTTTACAACGTGCCAGAGACTTCCATCTTCTTCCTGATGAGTTGCGGTCAGACTGAGCGTATTCTGAAGATCAGGGGTTACTGAACGGGTGGGTTTCGCAGGCAGCGGAGTAGAAAACGGAGGGGGGGATGGATTGTTGTAAGCGCCGGTCGTGTACCCTGCATGGACAACATAATACCATTTTCCGCTGTTGCCCTGGGCTGCACCGGCTCCAATATGTTTGTAAAGGCTTGCCTGAGGCCCGGAAACGGGAAGCAGGTAATCATCCGTGGACCACTCTTTCGTGTAGAATGAGGAATTCCCGCCATTCAGACATGCGATATTTTCTGTGACAAAGGCCGCGTTGTTGTTTCCGTAGCCCAGTTTTTTGGCCCGCTCGGTAACTGAGGGATACCCGAGGTACATGGCATGGGTGCAATTATCCGCTTCAGCCATGATTTCAGCGCTGGTTTGAGCGCTTTGCATCAGGAAAGAATCTTCCTGTAAAGGATTGTACCCATAAGACTTTCTGGCAGCGTTGGTCTGAGCGATTAAATCGCCGGGAGTATTGGGCGGAAAGCTATTGGCCTTCGCTGAAGTAGACAGCCAGTTGAGACTTATCGAAACGGATAAGAGAGTGATAACCAATTTCAAACGCAAATTATTCATTGTCTATAATTATAAATCGGTATTTCTTATATGGTTGATGATATCTTTTTCATTCATGGATAACCATAATATGATTGTATTCTCTAAAAAGATTAACATTCCGGCTTTTCTTTTTTTTCCGTTGAGAACCAGGTATACTATTTAAGTTGGTTGTTCATGATAAGTTTTAAGTATTCGGGACATAAAAATTCTTCATACCCCGGAAGGTTGGTTTATTGATGGCAGACTTTCCCATCACAAGAACCAGAATAATAGCGCCCAGAAAAAGACCGGATTATCTTCAGCGTCCGCGTTTGAATTCGATTCTTGAATCATTCATGGACAAAAAACTGATCCTTGTGGCAGCGCCTGCAGGGTATGGGAAAACAGCTTTGCTGGTGGATTTTGCCGAAAGTCAAAGTTTTCCGATTGCATGGTATACCATTGATGTTTTAGATCACGACCCTGTTCGTTTCATCTCTTATTTAATTGCCGCAATTCATCGCATATTTCCATCCTTTGGGCAGGAATCTCTTGAAGCCTTGCGCAGCAGTGTACAGTCTGAATTGGACCTGAATTATTTAATAACCGTTATGGTTAACGATATTTTCGATCATATCACTGAACACTTTGCTGTGATTCTGGATGATTACCATCTTGTTAATGAAGATGCTTCTATCAATCAGTTTATGAGCGGATTCATTCAGGATGTAGATGAAAATTGTCACATTATTATTTCTTCACGTACGTTGTTGTCAACCCCTGATTTGCCGCTGCTGGTTGCCAGATCAGAGGTTGGAGGTCTCAGCTATGAAGAGCTGGTCTTCAATCAGGAAGAAATTCAAAAACTGTTTCAGAATACATATGATTATGACCTTTTGCCCGAGCAGGCTGTGTTGCTGGGTGAAAAAACCGAGGGATGGATTACAGGAATCCTGTTATCTTCGGTTGCCCGGGATACTTTGGAATTGTTTCAGACTGCCAGCAAGCCCATAACCGGGCTGGGGTTAACGGAATATTTTGATCAGCTTCTGTCCCATAATTCTTTGGATATTCAAAAATTCATGCTGAGCAGTTCTTTGTTAAAAGAGTTTGATGCTGAGTTATGTGAAAAGGTAATCGGCGAAGCGCTTGATTTAAAAGATGTTTCCTGGGGTGGGCTGCTGAATCAGACGCTTAAAAATAACCTTTTCGTACTTCCGGTGGGCGAAGATGGGCGTACTTTGCGCTACCATCATCTTTTCCAGGATTATTTGTATTCTTCTATGACGAAACGGTTTTCTGATGAAAGCCATCAGATTTTGATCTGTTTTTCCCGTCATCTGGAGCGGCAGCGAGAATGGGAACAGGCCTATAAAATCTATCATGATTTTCAGGATTTGCCTGAACTGGTTGCCTTAATTGAAAAAGCCGGGCCAGACCTGACGGTGACCGGCAGAACAGAGTTGTTGGGTTCCTGGCTGATGGGCCTTCCTGAAGAAGTCCGAAGCAGTTACCCGGCTTTGGTTTCGCTTCAGGGGAATGTGGCGGTTCAACGGGGAGATATTAAGCATGGTCTGGCTCTTTATGATCAGGCGGTGTCCTCTTTTACGCTGCCATCTGACAAAGAAGCTTACCTGAGAACGCTGTCACGCAGGGCTACTGCCTATCGTTTAATGGGAAATTACCAAAAAGCGATTCAGGATGCAGAACGTATTCAGGAACAAAGTCAGGGAAATTTGAAACTGAGAAGTTTGCTGGCCGATGCGTCTCGTACGATGGGGATTTGTTATTATCAGGAAGGAAAATTTTCAGATGCTCTGTTCGCTCTGGAACAGGCGAATGAACTGTATAAATCAATTGCTGATACCTATAACGAGGCAGTTGTAAAATCTGAAATTGGGATTTTGTATCAGGCGATTGGGAATCCGGATAAGGCCGCTCAGTTTTACAAAGAATCGCTGGATTATTGGAGCAAAAAGAAGGTAGCATCCTGGCAGGCTACTCTTATGAATAATCTTGGGGTATTACAGCATGACCAGAAAAAATATGAAGAATCGGTTATTACTCTGGATAAGGCGCTGCAATATACTCAAATCAGCAGTCATCAGCGAATGGAGGCCTATATTTTAGCCAGCCTGGGGGATGTATTTCTGGATTTGGATGCGATTGTTGAAGCGAATGACATCTATAAAAAGGCCATCGAAATTGCGCGGCGGATTGAAGAGGGCTATCTCGTTCAGTACTTGAATTCTGCTCTGACAAAAATGAATATTTTAACAGGGCAATACCAGGCAGCAGAAGATATGCTTCAAATGGCTGAGATCGAAGCTGAAAAAAGTGAAAACGAAAGTGATATCTGGCAGGTCTTAATGGATAAGGCTTTGTTGAACCTGCACAAAGATTTGAACCGTGAAGCCATTGCAATACTTTTAAAACTGAAATCTGATGCTCAACCGGCTGATTCGAACCTTAAAATTGTACAGGTGATATATAGTTTGATGGTTGCTTATTGCCGCCAAAATCAGCCGGATTTAATGACCGAGGCGGCCAGGGAATTAGAAAGCATTGATACGTTTACCGGGTTAATCTGGATGCTCAATCAGTTCCCCATAAAAGAAAAGTCCCGTGAACTGATTTATCAGAAAATGCCGGGGCTGCAGCGTCTTTTTGAAGAGAATGATCAGTTTATTTCGAAGTTACCTGAACTGCGAAAACGGGTAAGACAAAAGAATCTTCAGGTAACATTTGCTCCTGCGCATTATCGAATTCGTGCGTTGGGAAGAATGTCTGTCAAAATTAATAATCAGATGATCAGCAATGCAGACTGGCAAACTCAGCATGCCAGAGATGTGTTTTTTATTCTTCTGTCTCATCCTGAAGGAATGACCAAGGAGGCGATCGGGTTATTGCTCTGGCCGGACGTATCTTCTGAAGAAATGCGTTTTCGATTTAAAAATACAATTTATCGTTTGCGCCGGGCTGTGGGGAAGAACGCAGTGTTGCTGCAGGATGATTACTATTTCTTTAATACGGATCTTGATTATGAGTATGATGTGGACGAGTTTTCCCGTTCATTGCGTCTGGCGGCTCGTGCTGAAACAGCGGAAGAAAAAGTTGGATACTATCGCTATGCCTTAAAACAGTATCGGGGTGAATATTTGCCTGAAGTGGGCGAAGATTGGGCGGTTATTGAACGGGAACAATTGAGGCTGCAATATCTGCAGGCCGGAGCCTCTCTTTGCGAATTGTTGTTTGATTTAAAAAGATACAATGAAGCCATGGAAGCCTGTAATCAGGCTTTAAGAGTGGATGTAACCCAGGAAGCAATTTATCGAATTATGATGAAGATTTATGCCGCAGAGGGGAGTAAGGTGAAAGTGGTTCAACTGTACGAGCACCTCTATGCGGTCTTGCAGAGAGAATTGGGTGTTTCTCCTTCTCAGCAACTGAAACATCTGTATGACGGAATTATTAAGAATCTTTAAACTTTCCTGAAAATGAGACCGTTTTAATGCCTGTTGTGAAACCTTTTTATAGATAATGGTTATATACAACATTATCTTATTTGGAGGCTTTCATGAAAACACTTATTTCAAAAATCAATCCTGAGACCATTCGGCTCGTCGTTTTAGTTGTTGTTCTGGTTCTGTTTGTTATCAGCGCTACGGCTCCTTTAGCTGTGGGCGGTTTGGGCGGAAACTAATTCTGAAAGCAGGCAACTGTCTTGTCGTGATCATGGTTTTGGCAGTTATCAGCGGCTTATTGGCCGGATTGATTCGAGCCAAACTGGGAAAACGCAAATTACAATCGGTCTGTCTCAGAGCAGAGTGGATCGTTGTAGCTGCAGTAATTCCTCAGTTCATTGTCTTTTCGAATCCAATTACCAGCCCTCTTTTTTCAGACCTGGTTGTTCGGTTAACATTGGTCCTCACGCTTTGGATGTTGGTGTTTTTTGTCGGGGTCAATTTTTCTCAACCGTTTTTCTGGATCATTGGGGTGGGTCTGCTTGCAAACATGGCTGTCATCATTCTGAATGGCGGATTAATGCCTGTTCGGCCTGAATTATTGGATGCCTGGAATGCAACTCTTGGGAATTTGGATTGGACAACAGGCACTCGATTTGGTTATTCCAAGGATATTGTTCTGCCGTTATATCAGACCAAATTATGGTTTCTTAGTGACTATTTCAGTTTTCAAACGTGTTTTCCCATTAAATTTGCTTTCAGCGTGGGAGATGTTTTGATTTCGGTTGGACTGTTTTGTTTTTTGTTTTCCCTGGGGAAAGGGAAAACGTCAATTGGAGGAGAAAATGTGCAACTATAGCGCTGTGCTTACGGCTGCGGGATATGAAGAAACTCAAACAGCAAGGGAATTCAGCCGCATTATTTCAGCGGCGGTGATTAATCGGCGATTCTGCGAAATGCTTTTGTCGAATCCTGAAGGTGCCATACGTAATGGTTTCAGCGGTGAGTCTTTTGACCTGAAAGAAGATGACAGAATTAAAGTCAGCTCTATTCATGCCAATACTCTTTCTGAGTTTGCTGCACAATTGTCTCAATCCTGAAGAAAGGATGATGCGGATTCGGCCAAAGTCGGTTTTCGCTGCAGGCATTCATGTTAAGCGATATTGGTTTAATGGTTCAACAGAATTTTTCTACATTCCGCTTTTTTGACGCGAATGCGAAGGATTGTTTGCATACGTTGATCAGTATGGCTTTAAGAGTTGATTCGCATGGGAGTTCTGACAGCAATCATATTGCTTTAACCAGTTTTCTGGCAGAAAAAATCGGCAGAAAACTGAATCTGTCAACGGAAGACATTTCGGTTTTATCATTGGGCGGTTTATTGCATGATATTGGCAAGGTCGCGATTCCTCCAACGATTTTGTTGAAACCTGCTTCTTTGACCCGGGAAGAATGGGGCGTGATGCAATTGCACCCGATCATTGGCGTCAGGATTTTGGAACCGTATGATAAGCTGTGCCCGGTTTTGCCGATTGTTCTCCATCATCATGAACGGTGGGATGGTACCGGCTACCCTGATAAACTGAGCAGAACCGAAATTCCGCTTTTGGCGCGGATTATAACGGTTATTGATGCCTATACCGCGATGATTCTGGGAAGAGTTTATCGAATGGGCATCTCAAGCGAAGAAGCGGTGATGGAATTAAAACATTGCAGCAGTACCCAGTTTGATGGTACCGTCGTAGAAGCTCTGGGGGAGATCGTAAAATCATGAAAGCTTCTTCTGCGTTTTCGAAGTTTCCTTCAGCTTAAATCTTTACATTTTCCTTATATCTTTTTGATGTTATTTTGACAGTTAATCAGTTTAATGGTATGGAGTTAACTGTAAAAATTCAGATTGAATTAAAAAATCTCATAAACATTAAAAAGGAATATAAAAAATGGCTGAAGCAAAAATTATGACTTTCCGATCCATTGTGGATGAAATCAATTTTGTAGGACGTAGTCTGGTCTCAATTAATGACTTAACTGATGAACAGATTTATGGTTTATTTGAATTAGCTCTTAAATTAGAGCCTTTCAATCGTTCCATGGTTCCTCTGGTGACTGGCAATGTGATGTCCACCCTGTTTTTTCAGCCCAGCACTCGTACCCGCATGAGTTTTGAAACCGCCATGCATCGTTTGGGCGGTGATGTTATCAGTGAAGCCAATCCAATGGTTACATCCTCTGCGGCTAAAGAAGAAAGCCTTTCTGACTCATTACGGGTTATTTCAAACTATGCGAACGTGATTGTAATGCGTCATCCTAATGACGTTGAAGCCCGCGAAGCAGCGCCCTATGCAACCTGCCCTATCATTAACGGCGGTTGGGGTCACTGGGAACATCCTACGCAGGCTTTACTGGATCTGTACACGCTGTACCGAACCTTTGGCAGAGTAAAAGGCTTAACGGTTGTAGTTGCCAGCGCTGACCTGATCGAAGCCCGCACGGGTCACTCTATGGCTCAGGGATTAGCCCGCTTAGGCGCTAACGTGATTTTGGCCTGCCCGAAAGCCAAACGGATTCCTGAAGAAGTGTGCAAGAAGATTACGGATAAAGGCGGAAAATTTACAGAAGAATTTGATCTGAATCAGGATTCTTTCAATAAACTGATCTCCAAAGCCGATATGGTTTATCTTCCCGGTTGCAGCGCGCCAAAGGGTGAGGCGGCTGAAGCATTCAAGAAAGTCATGGATTCTTATTTCGTGCGCTATGAAACCCTGAATAAGGTTGCCAGGGATGAGAACCGAACCATTTATGTAACCCACACCCTGCCGCGCCGTGCCGGTGAGATGGATCTGCAGATTGATAATTCTCCGCATCAGCTTTATTTTGAAGCGATTGCCTACAGCGTTTCTATTCGTATGGCTCTTGTCGCAGCGATCCTGGGTGTCTGATTTGAACCGACAAAAAGCTGCCAACTCAAAAAGTTGGCAGCTTTTTTTAATGTGTGATCCTGTCTGAATGCAGGTATTTTACGCTTGAAACCATAGGGTTTCAAGCATTCTTTATAGAAAGGTGGGTTTCCTGGGTTATCTCAATATTGGCAATTTGTTCTTAGATTCAGTACAATGGATGAGAATTATCCTGAATATCCTGGAGGAAAAATGAAGCCCGATTTAATAATCAAAAATGCTCAGGTTGTAACTGACAAAGAAGTTTTTCATGGCGGCGTTCTGGTTGAAGGCGAAAAAATAAAAGAAATTTTTACGGGGGATACGGCTGTTGATGCTGTTGAAGTGATTGATGCCGAAGGAAAGACTTTGCTGCCGGGTATTGTGGATGGTCATGCTCACTTTAATGAACCGGGTCGTGAACAATGGGAAGGCTATCGTACCGGAACCATGGCGGCGGCCGCCAGTGGTATTACCAGTGTTATGGAAATGCCTCTTAATGCCACACCGCCTACGGTGAATGTTGATCATTTGCGTCATAAGCGAGACGTTGTTGCGGATCAGGCTGTGATTGACTATGGCAACTGGGGCGGCTTTGTTGATAATAATCTGGAAGATCTGGCCGCTATGGATGCAGAAGGCGTTATTGGTTTTAAGGCTTTTGCCAGCGCCAGCGGAGTGGATTTTGAACGGGTGAATGATGATATGCTCTATGCAGGCTTGCTGAAAATGAAAGACCTCGGTAATGTGATTGGCCTGCATGCTGAAAATGAATGGGTGTGTTCATATTTGGGAAAACAAATGCGGGATGCCGGGCGGACAGACCGCGCAGCCTGGTGTGAATCCCGTCCTCCGTTTGCCGAGCTGGAAACCGTTAATCGTTCCTGTTATTGGGCAAAAGTAACCGGCGGTAATTTGCATGTTGTTCATGTGTCTATTGCTGATGGAATTCGTGCCATTGATCAGTTTAAGAAGCAGGGGGCGCATGTAACCTCTGAGACTTGCCCTCACTATTTGTTTTTTGATCAGGCGATGTTTGAAAAGATTGGCCCGGCAGCCAAGTGTGCCCCTCCTATCCGCACCCGTGATGAAGTTGAAGATTTGTGGTCATGTGTTCTGGATGGAATGGTAGATATTATTGGTTCCGATCATTCTCCCTGTACCTGGGATTTGAAGGAAAAAGGACTGACGGATATCTGGAAAGCCTGGGGCGGTGTTGCGGGAATTCAGTTGCTCCTTCCCGTCATGCTGAGCGAAGGTGTCAATAAGCGTGGTTTGGGTTTAACGGATCTGGTGCGGATGCTGGTCAGTAACCCGGCTAAAATGTTGGGTATTTACCCGAAAAAAGGCGCTTTGCAGGCTGGTTCAGACGCTGATTTTGCACTGGTCGATTTAAACCGTGAATGGACGTTGACGGCCGATCAGCTGTTTTATAAAAACAGGTTCAGTGCATTTGAAGGGGCCTCTTTTAAAGGCAAAGTGTTGCAGACGATTTTGCGCGGGAAGACGGTATATAAAGAGCACCGGATTTTGGTTGCGCCTGGTTACGGGCAATGCCTGCGCCGTACTCAAAAATATAATTATTATTCGTAGGAAATGGATTCTGTCTGGATGAATTTTTTAAATTCTGCTTCAGCAAATATTACGAATGAAGAACGAAAAATTCTTGAGATGATTGATCCTCAGGAAGTGACTGAGTTGTTGCAGACGTTAATTCAGGCGCGCAGTGATTTTCCTCCAGGCGATACCCGTGAAATAACCCGAATCATTTCCGAAAAATTTGCTTCAGCAGAAGTGACGCATGAGATTGCGGCTAAAAAAGAACATCAGCCAAACCTGTTGGCTTTTTTGGGCGATGTCAATGCTCAGCCGTGTCTGGTATATCATGCTCACCTGGATACTGTAGCAAGCGGCCATCCGGCCAGTTGGACGTTGGATCCCTTTTCAGGTGAAATCAGGAATGGCATGATTTATGGCCGCGGGGCAGGCGACGATAAAGGGAGCGCTGCTGCACAGATCATGGCCTTAATTACCCTGAAACGGGCAAAAGTCAGGATGGCAGGGTGTTTACAGGCAGCGTTGGTTTCTGCTGAAGAGTCCGGGGCCAATGAAGGGACTGTCTGGCTGCGGGATACCGGGCGGCTTAAGCCTGACTATCTGGTGGTGGGTGAGCAAACCATGAATCGGGTGGCGATTGCCGAGCGGGTTGCCTGCGGCATTGATTTGACGGTTTTTGGCAAAGCTGCTCATGGGGCTATGCCCTGGGCAGGGGATAATGCAGTCCTGAAAATGGCAGGGGTATTAACCTGGCTGAACAAAAAGCTGTTTCCTGTTTATAATGCAAGGGTTCATCCCTATCTTCCCAGACCCACCCTGAACTTTGGAAAAATCAGCGGCGGCATATCCTGGAGTATTGTTCCTGAAAGTTGTAAGGTCGAGATGGATCGGCGTTTGCTGCCGGGCGAAACGCGCGAAATGGCGATGGATGAAATTCGTACTTTATTGGATGAATATGCTGAAACCGTTGAACCTTTAAAATATGAACTCTTTACCCAGGGCGAAGTTGCGCCCAATATTGAAACATCACCGGAAGATCCCTTTGCTGTGTTGGCAGAGAAAACGTTACGTGACCTGACCGGCGAAACCCTGGGGTTTGGCGGATATGCGCAGACCAGTGATGGGCGTTGGTTTGCAGGGAAGGGAATTCCCATTATCATCTTTGGGCCGAGCGACCCGGCCGTGGCGCATGGGCCGGATGAAAGAATTTCTATTGACCAACTGGTAGAAGCTACCCGCTTTCTCACCCTGTTGGCTTTACGGCAATTAAAAAAATAAACCAAGAGGAGCTTTAGAATGCAAGCAATACAAACTGAAAAAATGATTATAAGTGATGCGGATCTTACTTCCCGCTGTCGCGCTATTAACAAACCTGGCAGTTACATGTTGTTTCCAAAATCCTGTCGTGTAGATCATCATTTGCCTGGTTTTGACGGTGTAGTGGCTCAGGTATTGTCTACTCCCCAGCATGGGTCGAAATTTGTAGAGCATGAATTGGTGTTTGATCCCAACGGCGGGATGAGCAAAACCAAACAGGAAGAATTTGAACAGTTCCTGTTTGTTTTGGAAGGAAAAATCCGACTGGAAGTGGATGGTAAAAAGCATAACATGGATGAAGGCGGTTTCTCATGGCTTCCTCCGCAGGCAGCTTATTCCATGAAGAATGACCAGGATGCTGTCAGCCGTGTTATTTGGATTCGCCGGCGCTATGTAAAAGCAGAAGGAATCGAAATTCCGCAGGCAATCGTTGCGAACGAAAAAGATGTAAAAGGCGACCCGGTTGATACCTATATGGAACAGCATCTGACGCCTTACGAACAGCTTGGCTTTGATATGGGGATCAATCTGCAGGTATTTGATCCAGGGTCCTATTTTGGGATGGTAGAAGCGCACGTGATGGAGCATGGTTTATATATGCTTTATGGCCGCGGCTTATATTGGCTGAACCAGGACTTAATGGAAACACAAAAAGATGACTTTATTTATATGGCCCCTTACTGCCCGCAGTATTTCTATGCGACAGGTTGGGATAAGTCAGCTTATCTTCTTTATAAAGACGTCAATCGCGATTACGTTCAATTCCTGTAATCCTGTCTGGCAGAGACAACTCAAAAGGAAGATAGAGCTGTTCTCAAAATAACAGGCAAAATGGCGGCTAAACAGTCGCCATTTTGCTTAATTACCTTCAATACAGCTGAATCTCTGAGCAGTTTTCTTTATGGTTGACTGATTTCAGGTTTATATCAGGAATCAAAAAACCATTAATAAACCATAAATGAAGCATTAATGTTGAAAAGACCTATTGAAATAAATCCT
>CAZEEL010000035.1:0-17912 GCA_964511135.1 uncultured Leptolinea sp.
CAGCAGGAAAAACAGGGGTAAAAACAACAATACCTTCTTTGAAAAAATCGCCATAGTTCAATTTTACCCTGGTTAACCAGATTGATCTAAATCCAAAGCGGTTTGCAGGGCAATCGCCTCTTATTTTATGACTGGTTTTGCCTGTTTTTGAGCATCCCCGAAAGCCCGGATAGACAAAAAGGTGCCTGCACAGTTTTCTTAAATTCCCGGCTCTGATCGCAGATTATCCAAATCCAAAGCGATTTGTTATAATCGACTGCATGACAACATACCATATTTGGACAGAAGGCTGTCAAATGAATGTTGCGGATTCGCAAAGGGTGGCTTCTGCCCTTGAGCATCTCGGCTGTCAGCACACCCCGCATATTGAAGAAGCGGATATCATTGTAATGAACACCTGCGTCGTTCGCCAGAGCGCTGAAGACAAAGCTTATGGCCGGCTGCAATCTTTAAAGCCTTTAAAAGAAAGTAAGCCTGGTTTAATCATCAATCTCATGGGATGTATGGTAGGAACCCTGCCGACAGAAACTCTGAAAAAACGGCTGCCAATGGTAGATGTATTCTCCCCTCCGTCTGACCCAGGTCCTTTAATCGCTTTTATCACCCAAAAAGAAAGCGAAAAACTGGAACTCAGCGAAACGGCCCGCCGGTATGCCTGGCAGGATGGAGAATTAATCCTGCCGGAAACCGAACAGGGAAAACTGGTCTCGGCTTTCATTCCAATCGTATATGGTTGCTCCCATGCCTGTGCTTACTGCATTATCCCTTACCGTCGTGGAAAAGAACATTCCCGCCCGCCCCAGGATATTTTACAGGAGGCTCATTCACTGTCCAGACAGGGCGTAAAGGAAATTACTCTGCTGGGTCAGATTGTTGACCGATATGGCAAAGACGAACCGGATTATCCGAAACTCCCCCGCCTGCTGGAAATGCTGCAGGAAGTAGATGGCATACAACGCATCCGGTTTTTAACGTCTCATCCCAACTGGTTCAGTGATGATTTGATCGAAACCATACGCCGGCTGGATAAAGTCATGCCCCATATTGAAATTCCGGCTCAGTCAGGAGATGATCAAATTCTGGAAAGCATGCGGCGCGGCTACACCGACCGCCAATACCGCGACCTGGTCGCCCGTATTCGAGATCGAATTCCCGGCGTTTCAATCGCCACCGATGTCATTGTCGGCTTTCCAGGAGAAACTGAAGAACAGTTTGAACACACCCGCCAACAACTGGAAGATTTAAAACTGGATGTAGCCCATCTGGCCCGCTACTCTCCCCGCCCTGGCACTCTTTCAGCACGCCTTTACCCCGACAATGTACCGGATGAAGAAAAATGGCGCAGATTTCGAATACTGGAAAAAATACAGGAAGAAATCGCCGCTGAAATTCATGCCCGCTGTCTCAACACCACCGTTGAGGTACTGTTTGAAGAAAAAGTCAAAAAGCGCTGGCGCGGGCGCACCCCTTCCAATAAACTGGTATTTGTCGAAAGCGATGAAAATCTGTTCGGAAAAGTACTGCCCATCACCATCGACTGGAGCGGCCCCTGGTCTATGATCGGGCATCCTGACGATTAAAACAAACCTGAAAACAAAAACCTGCAATTACATTCAGCCTCTGATACAATAATGTCCTGGAGAAAATCAGGTGTTTGAATTAACTTTTTTAGGCACTTCTGCCTCAGCCCCATCAGCGCACCGTAACCTTCCGGCATTAATCGTATCGCATGATGAATATCGTTTCTTAGTTGATTGCGGAGAAGGCACGCAACGGCAAATCTTGCAGGCAGGTATCGGTTTTAAACGCCTGAACAATATTCTGATTACCCATGGTCACCTGGACCATATCCTTGGATTGGCCGGCCTGCTTTCCACCTATATGCGATGGGAAGCCATGGAAGAACTCAACATTTATGCCGGAAAGTATGCCATTGATCGCATTTACGATCTTCTGTATACCGTTGTTCTGCGGGGAGCACAACCCGACATCCGCTTAAAACTTAACAGCATCACTGCCGGCCCAATCTTTGACAGCAAATCTTTTACCATTACCGCCTTTAACGTTGAACACCGCGGAGCCGATAATTATGGATATGTCTTTGAAGAAAAAGGAAAACGACCTTTTCTGAACGATAAAGCAGAAGCATTGGGAATACCTCCCGGCGCAGTGCGGCGTCAGCTGGTAGAAGAACAAACCATCACCCTCGAAAACGGCCGGGTCGTTACCCCTGATGAGGTTCTGGGTGAGTATAAACACGGAACACGATTGGTAGTTGTGGGCGATACCGGAAATACCGACATGCTGCGGGAAGTCTGCAAAGGAGCCGATGGACTGGTCATTGAATCCACCTATCTTCAGGAAGAACAGGAAATGGCCCTGGTTTTCGGTCATCTCACTGCCAGTCGGGCTGCCCGCCTTGCAAAAGAAGCCGGTGTAAAAGAACTGTTTCTCACGCATTTTTCACGCCGCTATCGCGAGAAAGATATTCTGGCCGAAGCACAGGCCGTCTTTGAAAATGTCCATGTCGCCCGTGATTTTGATTCTTTCACGGTTAAAACATCTGAATAATTTCTATTTTTCTACTTAAGGAAGCAGGCTATGTATCCAATTGACCCGAAAACGATCGTTCTCATTCCGGCATACAATGAAGCCGCTCATATTGCAGAAGTCATCGACCAGGCCCGGCAATATCTTCCCGTATTGGTTGCCGATGACGGCTCAAAAGATGCCACCGCCTCCATCGCTGAGGCACATGGAGCCCACGTCATCAAACAATTCCCCAACCAGGGAAAGGGAGCAGCCATCCGATTAGGATTGACCCCCTGCCTCGAAGCCGGATACAACAACATCATCACCCTGGATGCCGATGGACAGCACGACCCAAACGAAATTCCTCTATTTATCGAGGAACATCACCGCAAACCAACCGGCATGATTATCGGCATGCGTGATTTCTCAAAAATGCCCTTAATCCGAAAAATGGCCAACAGCCTGGGCAGGCAACTCATATCAGCCGCTGCCGGAACTTACATTCCAGACAACCAAAGCGGATATCGGCTGATTAACCGCCAGCTGGCCGAATTATTGTTGAATTCAACCGAATATGGCTTTGAATTTGAGGTCGAAATGATCGGAATCTGCCTCAGACACAAACTGGGATTAAGCTGGGTACCCATAAAAACGATTTATGGAAATGATAAAAGCCATATTAAACCTGCCCAACACCTGATTAATTATTTTCGAATCATGCAGAAAATACAAAGATTATCCAGAGACTGAATACATAGAAAAAGTTTTTTCTGCCGGATCATCCATTGACAATCGGCACCCCAGACAAAGACAAACATGCAAAATCCTATCGAAAGAGTGAAAATATATGACACATAACATGTTCTCTGTTTTTTATGTCAGTTTATGCATACTTTCAACGAAAATACGGCATATTTTTCAACATAACAGCATGGTTTAATGATGACTATTCTTCAAACAGTAACAGCTTTCCTTCTTTTGTTAACATGTAGTTTGCTGGTAACCGCAACTTTACGTCCTCCCTCTAAGCCCGCCTGGGTTCTTTCAATTTACCTGGTGATATATGCTGACATCATTTTGAGTTGCGAAATATGCCACACGTTCAGAGTCATGAACCAGACATGGGCCATGTTGACAACACATGCTCTGCTGGCCGCGCTGGCCTGGCTGGTCTGGCTGCATGCCGGTAAACCCAACGTGTGTGGTCCTTTTAGTACCTGGAAAAAAGAATTCCGTCAGGATATACGCAGAGCATTGCTACACTATCCAGAATTGGTTTTGCTCGGAACGGGAGTGCTGGCAGCTTATCTTACGATTGCATTGTTAATAGTCGTCGTCCCCCCGAATAACAATGACAGCATGTCCACACATCTTTCACGCGTTGGATACTGGCTCCAATACGGTTCCTTTTTCCCCTGGCCAACTGCACGCATATTGCAACTGATTTACCCGGTGAATGCACAATTACAAATGTTCTGGACAACACTTTTCTGGGGCAGTGATGCATTGGTCGGTTTTATGCAATGGTTTGCCGCCCTGGCTTCGGCTGCGGCAATTTTTGGACTATCCCGCTGGATGGGCTGGAAACGTGCCCAGGCAGGCTTTGCAGCGCTGATTTACTTAAGCTTCCCACTGGTACTCCTGCAGTCGTCTACCACCCAAAATGACCTCGCAGCAGCAGCAATGTATATTCTCACAATCTTCTTCTTTCTGTCTGGAATGCGCGAAAAGAACAAAGGAATGTTGTTTCTTTCGGCGCTCAGCCTTGGGGCAGGCCTGGGAACAAAACAAAACTGCTTCTTTCTCCTGCCGGGAATGGCAATTCTGATCGGGCTGTTATGGATACAAAAACGACATACATTAATCAAACCGCTGATTTCATGGAGTTTGATGAGTATAGTATGCTTCCTGCTGTTTGGTGCATACCAATATGGCATCAACCAGGCTGTATATCACAACCCGATAGGACCAGATGAGTTTATCGAGAACCAGACAGACAAAACTACCACCATACACGCATCACAGGAAAAAATAGCTTACAATATTCCACGCTTGTTGTACCAATCAATAGATGTATCCGGTCTGCCTAAACCACTGGATGGTTATTCTCATAAATTAAAAGCGGTTATTTTCAGAAAAATCTTTAATGCAGCAGGATTCAGGATCGAAGGAACATTATATACTACGCCACCACACATATTCAACCTGTCTCGACAGACCGAAAATCAGGAAGACGAGGCATGGTATGGACCTCTCGGTTTTCTATTGCTTTGCCCCTGTACAATCTTTCATTTCATCATTGGATTACGCAAACGCGAACCGGTACGCATTGGATTAATACTCAATGGAGTACTTTTCCTGATCGCCGACGCCTGGCAACGCCCTGGCTGGGACCCTTTCCAGGGACGCTATTTTGCTCCGGTAGTGGCACTAAACACCGTACTGATAGCCGGGCTGATACAGCCCGGAAAACTGGCACGCATGATGCGCTGGATGATAGTAACTCTGGCATTAACGACCATAACTGTGACAATGTTATATAACCCAGCAAAACCGTTAGCAGGAAAGAAGGCGGAAGAAATTAACATTTGGAAAGACGATCGGGTTATTGTACAGACAATCCAGGGTGGGTTTGCCCGCGAGTTTCTGCGTATGATCGACGATATAGTACCTAAAGATACTACTATTGGGCTTTACACACCTGCTTATGTGTGGGAATACCCAATTTTTGGTAAACACTTCGAACGCAGGCTGGTTCCAATTTATCCGTTTACACGCTCCAACGATATAAACTGGTTGAAAGATCAGGGCGTGCAATATATTCTGGTACAAACGGATACATTGCCAACCCCCATCCTTCCGCACAATATCGATTTGGAAGGCTCAACAGATGGTTGGATGTTATACAGATTGATTCCATAGAAAATGATAAACAGCTATTCAGCACAACGAAAACAACATGCATAAAGATTTGACAGCTTTTTTTCTTTGTGTTACCATGCTTTTTAACATAGCCCCAAAGGCGCTTCTATCCAGAGAGGTGTAGGGATCGGCCCGTTGATACCTCGGCAACCAGGACAATAAATCCATGGTGCTAATTCCGTCAGGCAAGATCTGGAAGATAGGAGGGAACTTAGCAGTTTCGATTGCCCCTCTTTCCAGAGGGGCAATCTATTTTATAAGGAGTCATACATATGACCACAACTTTTATGAACGCTGAACAATACCTGTTCACGTCAGAATCAGTGACCGAAGGTCACCCTGACAAAATGTGCGACCAGATCAGCGACGCCGTACTTGACGCCTGTCTGACCGTAGACCCAATGTCACGGGTTGCCTGTGAAACGGCCACCAAGACCGGTTTTGTCATGGTAATGGGAGAAATTACCACCAAAGCTTTTGTCAACCTGGACGATCTGGTACGCAAAGTTGTCCATGACATTGGATATAACAGCAGTGATATGGGTTTTGACGCCAGCACCTGCGGTGTACAATCTGCAATTGCCAGCCAATCGGGTGATATCGCTATGGGCGTCGATAAAGCGCTGGAAGCCAAAGAAGGCGCGATGACCGATGCTGACATTGAGGCAATCGGTGCAGGCGATCAGGGATTAATGTTTGGATATGCCTGTAATGAAACCCCCACCCTGATGCCCATGCCCATCTATATGGCCCATAAACTGACCCGCAGGATGGCCGAAGTGCGCAAGGCCGGCAAACTTCCCTGGATGCGCCCGGATGGTAAAAGCCAGGTAACCGTAGAATACCATAAGGGTCAACCCGCCCGTATTCACACCGTATTGCTCAGCACACAACATAATCCAGACATCAGCCACAACGAAATCAGAGAAAGCCTGTGCGAAGAAGTCATCTTCCCAACGCTGCCGGAAGAACTGGTAGATAACAATATGAAAATCTATGTGAACCCAACCGGCCGTTTTGTCATCGGCGGCCCCATGGGCGACGCCGGCCTGACCGGCCGAAAGATCATTGTTGACACCTATGGCGGCATGGGCCGTCATGGCGGCGGCGCCTTCAGCGGTAAAGACCCGACAAAAGTCGATCGCTCTGCCGCATACGCTGCCCGTTGGGTAGCCAAAAACATTGTAGCCGCCGGACTGGCTGACCGCTGTGAATTGCAGCTGGCATATGCGATTGGTGTTGCCCGACCGCTGAGTGTTAATGTTGAAACCTTCGGAACCGGTAAAATTGAAGACAGCAAAATCGCCGAACTGGTAAACAAACTCTTTGACCTGCGCCCCGGCGCCATCATCCGTGATCTGGATCTGCGCAAACCCATTTATCAGAAGATCGCTTCTTATGGTCACTTTGGCCGCGACGACCTCGACCTCACCTGGGAACACACCAACCGCGCTGAAGAATTACGAAAAGCAGCCGGTATTTAATTAACCAGATACGTTTATCAATCATTCCGGATGACACAAAAATCATCCGGAATGATTTTAAACTCTGCCTTCTGACAGAAAACTTTAAACCGCATCTGAACGTCTATACGCAAACAGTCGATTTAGATAACCTGAGTCCGGTGATATTCACAGCGCTCCGACAAGGGGCAATGGTCACATTCCGGCTTACGGGCATGGCAAATCTCACGCCCCAAACGGATGATATTCATGTGTATCGGCCCATATAAACCGGGATCAAACAAAGAAGCCAGGTGCTCATGTGCCTTTTCGGCATTCATCCCCTCCGGGCGCAGCCCAAGCCGGCCGCTGACCCGATGGACATGGGTATCTACCGGAAAAGCCGGTTTTTCAAGTGCAAACTGCAGCACAATAGACGCTGTCTTCGGCCCGACTCCCTTGAACCCAATCAGCCAGTGATAGGCGCTGTCACGATCCATATCCTGTAAAAAGGTCAGATCCAATTCCCCGCGTTCTTCTGTAATCTGCCGCAGGACATTCTGAATGCGCGCACCTTTTTGATTGGCCAACCCTGCCGGCCTGATCGCATCAACAACGGTTTCAGGCTCAGCATCCCGCACATCTTCCCAGGCAGGAAAAGCTTTTTTCAGGCGATTAAAAGCAACATCGCGATTACGATCATTTGTGTTTTGAGAAAGAATAGTACAAACCAGCTCATCCAATGGCGCCAATGCCGGCCGCCAATCCGGAGAACCATAATAATCCATCAGGATTTGACTGACAGCATCCGCCCGGGATTTCAGGTCACTCTCAGGTAACATACCCGACTTCACTGTAAAGTAAAACAGGAACGCAGTTCTCCGGCTTCCAAATGACGCCAGTTATATACAGCGCGTTCATCAAATTCAGACAGTTGGTCTGCCATGTCGCCGCTTAAGATTCCCAATTGGCGCAGCGCTTCCAGCGCAACAATTGAAACAGCCCGTCCGGCCGCATTTCCATCTGCAATCTTGACAGCAATCCCGGCTCCTGGCTGACCGCTCTGCAGCATACCAGGGCGAATTCCAATAATATGATATCCTTCTGCTCCGCCTTTACTGATCCAGCGCCCGCCGCCAACCTGCATCAGGCGGGTATCAAACCGATCTGTTCCCGCAACCATCAAAGGATAGCTTTGCATGGCTTCAATGACCTGTGCACAGGCAGACTGCATCTTCGGGGGAGCATAAACCGGGTCGCTTAGCCGGGCAATGGCCAAAGCAGCATTTCGCATGGGAACAGCAAAAACCGGGGCTGAACAACCGTCAACTCCCAGCTCAACATCTTCAACATCCAATTCACAGAAATCAGCAAAGTTTTCTAAAATAGACCGCTGCACAGGGTGATCATGATCCAGATAATTTTCCAGCGGTTCTCCCAGCAAACGGGCATACGCCAGAAAACCAGCATGTTTCCCGGAACAATTATGGCGGATTGGAGAAGGCTCCTTCCCCTCAGAAATCAGGCGCAACCGAACCTTATCATCCAGCGGAGGATGCGTTCCGCATTTTAAATCTGATTCCTGGGCCCCGATTTTACTCAATATGGATGACGCCACCCGAACATGTTCATCTGACCCGCCATGCGAAGCGCACATGAGGGCAACTTCTTCTGCCGTCAATCCAAAACGCTCTGCTCCTCCAGCTGCCAGAAATGGAAGTATCTGCAACGGTTTTGCAGAAGACCGCAGAAAAGTCACACAATCCTGATTACCATAATGACCCAGCGTTTTCCCATCTGCTGAAACGACTGCCACTGTACCAAAGTGAATACATTCTACTACCGAACCGCGCGTAACTTCAACAACAGGAGAACAATCAATCGCATTCATAAGATTCCTTTGTGCTTAATAGATACTAATTGGAAGTACATGAATAATTTCTGGAAAAATACTGATTAAGCCCGTATTTAAGCCGCCTTTTATACATGGGAAGTTCCGGCAAATTTTGATTATATTCCCGCAGCAAAAGCGGTATCATTTTCTCTGTATCAGCAGCGGTTCCCTCTCCGGCCGCCAAATCATCCAGTTTTTGTTTAATCATTTCAAGCCACTGAATCTGTTTTTCAATGTGCTCACGGGTAATCAAACCATTTCGACCGCTGACAATTTTATAGTTCTGAAAGGTTGGTTCAAGCAATTGGTTAAGGGTTGCAAGCCACTGCAAAATATCAGCATTCGCCAAAAATGGCGGCTGATGCACCATGACAGCATCACCAATAAAAACCACCCCTTCTCCGGGCAAAACTGCCTGGATACTGCCGGCCGACGGGCCAGGATGAAGTTCAAGGTGAATACTGCTCGCTTCATCTGAAAAAATCAGATTATCAGTAAATGTAATATCTGGCGGTGCCCAGCGTATGCTGCCCATCGAATCCAACAACTCAGATACTGCTCCCATCTCAGTAGACTGAATCTTAAAAGTGATCGGGCGATTGCGGAATACACTGGCCACTTTTTCATGACTGACAACCGTACATTCCATTGATCGAGCCCCAACCGTTCGATCCAGATGAGCATCCAGATTTATTAAATAGCGTTCACTGGTGCTGTTGGGGTGAACAAACGCTGAACGCCAGGAACGGATATCCTCCATTCGCATGGGAGCATCAATAAAAATAGTCCCCTGTGACCACAGAACTGCTCCCAGGGTCACTCCCGAATATTGTGTTTCAATAAAGACATTGCCTGCAATTTCTTCCATAAACCTTCTCTTTTATTTCTGCATTTAAACTTACTCTATTGTAAATCAGATTTACGTCTGCAAAACCTCAAATTCACTTATGGTTTTGTTTCACAAACCACAATGCCATCCGAATTGTTTTCACGATTCAATTCCATTCCAAAATAGGGCGATGGATCCAGCGTGTTTTCAATCAGAAGCTCATTGCTGATTTTTCCTTCTCCATCATCTTTGACAATAGAGAAGTGCAAATGTACTCCTACCGGTCTCAACGGATTACCGGAATAGTTCCCCTGATACCCCAGCAGCGTGCCTGCCGGAACCCAGACTTCCCGGGTTCCGGGCGGAAAATCTTCAACGATTGTGGAGTTTCCGACAGAATCGGCCATATGGGTATAATACGTCCAGATTTGACGATCCGAGTCGAAGGGATCATGCGGAATACGAATCACAAGCGTTGATTTCCAATCATCCTGCCGTGATAAATATCCATCGCAGGCGCTGTAAACCGGGGTTTCCCCCCAGTCCTGGCCTCCAAAAATATCCAACCCCTGATGGATATGCCCGGCATAAAAGGAATCTTTCCAGATATACCCTATATAACCATCGGTTGGCATTAGAAAAGGTGCGTGATTACAGGTCTGTTTTGCCTGCACATTCCAGTCCTGATGAAGATCCGGAGCTAAAATATACTGTATCACCCGCTCATTACGAGCCGCCGATACGGGTACCTCAGGCGTCTGGCACCCGGTAAGCCCGAGTAACAGAATGATCAAAAGAATGATTACGTTTTTTTCTGAGAGAATCATAAAAAACTATCCGCTTTAACAAGCATCCAGAGAACAGATTTTAACATTTTCACTTCCTGCCAGTCCCTGAAGAGTCGTCAGAAGATCATCGCTGATTCCAACCGTCTGATCAGGATATTCAATTTGAAACTTCTTTTCATGCTCATGAATTACCAAAACAAAACGATCGTTCCCCGGAGAAGAACGCATGACTCCGCAAATTCGTTGAATTCGGCGTTGATCTCTGGTACGGTCTCCGGAAGCATACAAAGATACCACAACCGCCTTCTCCATGCGGGAAGTCTCCTGATACCCTGACAAAGGCGGAATAAGACAGCCGCTTTCCGGCAATAAAGCTCCAGAAGCCGGTTGAAAATCAGGATCAAAATCTTTTTGCTGCACAGACGCTTCAGCCACAACGAGAGGAAACCCTGCATTTAACTCCCCTGGATTCTCCTCTTCACCAACCACAGAATCGTTTTCTTTAAAATCTACCGCATAAGCCTCAGAGCCTTTTGCTTCACAGATCTGATTTTTCCCATTCGGAGAAGAGAAATACTCCTGATCTGACCAATCATAGGGTTCATCTTCCGGCAAATCAGATTCATTTTCTGAAAGCTCCTCCATACAGTCCTTTGATGCTGAAGGTAATATACCATACTGTTTATAATAATCAGCCAATCCAATATACTCATCCAAAAAGGTGGCTGAAGTGGCATTAAACTGTCCGCTGGAAAGAGAGAAAGTATCTTCCTCCAAACCTTCCAGTTGAACAGGTTTGACCAAATCAGTCAGAATGGACAACCCATTATTTCGCCGATTGACCTTTCCTTCCGCAAGGATAACCTGATCCGGCATGATATACCGGCTATATTTTTCCCATGTTTTCGTAAACAACACCAGATCAATGGATCCCTGAAAATCTTCAATAGTAACAAAACCCATCATTTTGCCGTCTTTGGTTTGATAAGGCCTGAACTGGGTCACCATCCCGGCAACTTTTACAGAGCCATTTTCTTCAACATCATTCAGTTGGCTCGAAAAATGAGTTGTTTTCTTTGTCAGCGCTTTGCGATACGCTGCCAGCGGATGGCTTGAAATATACATTCCAGCCAGATCCCGTTCCCAGCCCAGCCTGGTCTTTTGATCCAGCTCAACACAGTCAGGCAGGGTAATATTTACCATTGAACTGCCCATCTCTTCAAAGATGCTTAATTGACCGCTGTTTTTAGAACGCCGGTTAGAAGCGCTGACAGCCATCAGGTTATCCATCGCTTCCAGCAAAGCGCAACGGCCGCCAAAACTATCCATAGCGCCTACTTTAATAAGTGATTCAAGCGTTCTTTTTCCAACCTGCCGCAGGTCAAGTAATTCGACAAACGCATCCAGGCTCTGAAAAGAAGTCTCTTTGCGCACCTGACAGATATATTCTACCGAAGACATCCCAACATTTTTGATTGCGCCCAGTCCAAAGCGAATCGCTGCTGAACCATCCGCCAGATCTTCAATAGAGAAATTCCATTCACTGAAACGGATATCCGGAGCCAACACTTCAATACCAACATTCCGGGCATCATTAATATAAAAAGCGACTTTTTCAACATCATTCATCGATGACGACAATAAAGCTGTAAAATACTCAATAGGGTAGTGTGCTTTCAAATATGCAGTACGAACTGCCAGAATACCATAGCCTGAGGCATGCGACTTGTTAAATCCATAGCGGGCAAACTCTTCCCAATCAGCAAAAATGCTTTTGGCAGTTTCAGCATCCATCCCCTTCTTAACCGCGCCACTCACAAACTTCTCTTTATGAAGAACAATTTTTTCGGCTTTTTTCTTGGAAATGGCAGAGCGCAGCTCATCCGATTCAGACAGGGTATACCCGGCGATATCCACCGCCGCCTGCATAATCTGTTCCTGATAAATTCCAATGCCAAACGTCTCAGCAAAAATCGGTTCAAGCGCAGGATGACGATAGCTGACCGGAGCGCCATGCAGACGATCAATATAAGCAGGAATAAATTGCATTGGGCCAGGGCGAAACAAGGCCACCATAGCAATCACATTGGACAGATTCTGCGGCGCCATCTGAGTCAGAAAGCGGGTCATCCCCGTGCCTTCCAGTTGGAAAACGCCTGCCGTTTGACCACTGCGCAACAGATCGAACGCCTGAGGATCATCGGTTGGTATGTGATCCATATCCAGGCAGACCCCATGCCGTTTTTCAATCAGGGCACAGGCCTGCTGCATAATCGTCAGGGTAATTAAACCCAGAAAGTCCACCTTCAACATTCCAAGATCGTCTAAATCAGCCATCTCATATTGAGTAACACTTTTGATCGGTGAATCTTCCGAACCGCTGGTAGGCCGATGCAATGGCATATACTCGACAATCGGCTTATCAGAAATCACCACCCCCGCAGCATGCGTACCCACATGCCGTACAACCCCTTCAACCTTCTCCGCAATATCAATCAGTTCTTTCATATAGTCATGTTCATCATAAGCCTGTTTGAATTCCGGAATGGTTTCCAGCGCCTCTTTAATGCTAATGGGTTTTCCCGGACCGGCCGGAATCATTTTAGCCGCCCGATCGATTTCACCTTTGTCAATATCCAGAACCCGCCCCACATCCCGAATGGCAGCCCGCGCCCCCAAAGTACCAAACGTAATAATCTGGGCAACTTTATCTTCGCCATAACGCTGACTGCAATACTCCAGCATTTCACTCCGCCGGTCGTCCTGAAAATCCAGGTCAATATCCGGCATTGAAATACGATCCTTATTCAAAAAACGCTCAAAAATCAGTTTATGGGCTAACGGATCAAAGTTGGAAATAAACAGAACATAGGTCACGATCGACCCGGCGCCCGACCCGCGCACGCCATACCAAATTCCCTGTTCTCTGGCATACTTGCACAGATCCCAAACAATCAGAAAATAGGAATCAAAACCCATCGTCTGAATCACAGACAATTCATGTTCAATGCGCTGACGAACCTCAGGATCCTGACTGTGATCTCCATAGCGCTGAACCAGACCGGCTTCACACAGCTCACGCAGATATGACCGGGAATCATAACCTTCCGGCACCTGAAACTGAGGGATATGATACCCGGCAAAATCAAGGTTTACATTACAGCGCTGGGCAATTTCAAGAGTGTTCTCAATCGCCCCCGGAATGTTTCCAAACAACGCTTTCATTTGATCCGGTGTACGCAGGAAATAGGTTTCACCGGTCATCCGCATCCGCTTTGTCTCTGATAAAAGTGAGCCGGTTTGAATGGCCAGCATGACATCCTGTAATTTTGCATCTTCCTGGTGAATATAATGCACATCATTGGTTGCAATCAGCGAAACCTTATTCAGCCGGGCCAGATCAACCAATTGCTGATTCAGCGCCGGAAGCCCGGGAATATCATGACTTTGCAGTTCAAGATAAAAATGATCTCTGCCAAATACATCCAAATACCAATCCAGCCTCGATTGAGCCAGCTTAACATCGCCGTCCAACAGAGCCCGCGGTATTTCTCCTGACATACAGGCAGATGCAGCAATCAATCCCTCAGCATGATCTGCCAGATATGAATGGTCAATTCGCGGAGAATAATAAAATCCTTCCAATTGAGCGGCTGTGGCTATTTTTAACAGATTTTTGTACCCGGCTTCATTTTCTGCCAGAAGCACCAGATGAAAATGGGATTTATCCCTGCCGGCATCTTTGTCCTGCATCCTTCGCGGAGCCAGATACGTCTCCAGCCCAATGATCGGCTTGATCCTGGCTTTTCTGGCTTCCCTGTAGAATAGCATGGTACCCAGCATGGTTCCATGGTCGGTCAATGCAACCGCCGGCATTCCCAATTCAGCCACCCGACCGGTCAGCTTTTCCAGATTGCTGAAGCCATCCAGGATGGAATATTCAGAGTGAACATGAAGATGAACAAAAGACATGCGTTTTACAATTTAAATACATTCCTGAAGATTGAAAACCGAAATACAATTAAGATTATAGCACTGGAAACTTTACAGACCGAAACCATTAAACCTGGTTTTCAGGCTTAAGACATATATGAATTATGTCAGCACTCTCTGAGTCTGCTTGATAAGGAACTTTAACCGAGCTATAATACAGCACAATTGAAGTAAAGGAAATTGTGATCTATGCCTGTTTATACTTACCAATGTGACCAATGCGGTTTCAAGTTTGACCATACCCAAAAATTCACCGACCCTCACCTGACGGTCTGCCCACACTGCAACCAGGAAGCATTACGCAAGGTGTTTGTACCAGTGAGTATTGTTTTTAAGGGAAAAGGCTTCTATGCAACCGATAATCGCTCCCCTTCCGGGCAGCATTTCAGCTCCAGTGAAGAGAATTCTGCAGGAAAGACCACTGAATCTGGAAGTGAAAAAAAGGCTGAAGTAAAGACCGAAGCCAAAACAGAATCAAAAACAGAGTCGAAACCAACCACTGCTTCTTCTGAGAAGTAAGTTTAAACCTTACGCAGCCTTCTTTGCTCCCTTTTGACAGTGAAAAGGGAGTTTTTGATGGTTAATTCACGTTATAATCGCATTATCCTCTTTAACAGGTGTGTTATGAAAGATCATAAAGACAAAAATAAAAAAGAAGCGCAACGGCAACCCACAGATTGGAAACAGATCGTAATTGTGTTCGTCTCGATCTTCATCATCCTGTCCTGGATTCTCTCTCTTCTTTCCCATTAGGATACCTGCTGTGAAACATCAATTTAACTTTTTGCTGCCGGCCAGTCTGGGTTTGGCCTGGCTTGGGAATATTTTGTTCTGGCATGCACCGATTGCCGCCAACTATCCCGTCTGGATACTGGCTTTTGTACTGTGCTTTATCGGGCTGTCTTTTCTCATGCAAAAACAACTCCCCGTGCAGCATTGGCTGCTTTTACTTTTAAGCCTTTTCTTTGCTTCGGCAGTCGCCTGGCGGGCCGAACCTTTCAGCCGTACCGTTGGAATACTCATTTCACTGACCCTGATTACGATTGCCATCATCACCTCCCCCAAAGAAATCTGGGCCCGTTTTGGAGTGTTGGATTATTTTGCTCATGCAATGTCTGCCGGTATCGGAATTCTGCTTGCACCTTTCAGCGCATTGTACAAAACTCAATCAGATCCTGCAGTCAAAACCCACGCCAAAAGCGCCTCTCAGACATGGCGCTCCATACTGCTCGGGGCGCTGCTCTCAGTACCTGTGTTATTCTTTCTGTTCAGCCTGTTATCCTCTGCTGATTTTTATTTTTCTCATGCGTTTGACAGCTTTTGGAAACTGTTTTCAATCGAAAGATGGGCTGAGTACGTCTGGAGAGGCATTTTCATTCTGATATTCGCCGGTTTGCTTTGGGCTGTTTTTTTGTACTTCTTTCGCTCCGGTGAAAAAGAGCCGTCCCCCGCATCCATTTCAGGCAGCATCCGGCCTGTCCTGGGCTGGATCGAATGTACCATCGTTCTCAGTTCAGTAATCCTGCTTTTCAGCTTCTTTGTTTTCATCCAATTTAAATATCTCTTTGGAGGCCAGGAAAATATTATCGCAGAAGGCTTTACCTATGCAGAATACGCCCGCAATGGATTCAACGAGCTGGTAACGGTAACCATTTTCAGTCTGGGCTTATATTGGGGACTTTCCCGCATGACCAGGAGCAACCAGCCCTGGCAGCAAAAGCTGCTGAGCACGCTTTATCTTCTTCTGTTTATTCTGATCGGTATTATTCTGATTTCAGCTTATTTGAGACTGCACTTATATCTTGAAGCCTATGGGTTTACCCGCCTGCGTACCTACACCAGCCTGTTTATTTTTTGCCTGATGGGTCTATTAATGACTCTGGCAATGCAGGAAATGATGCATTGGCGCTCAGTCTTTGCCATCACAATTTTAATCTTTGGCTTAATATTTGGAACTTTGATTGAATGCATCAACATAGATCGCTTTATCCTGCGGCAAAACATCGCAAAAGGAATAGCGGATCAGAATTTTGATCATGCGTATCCAGGCGATCTTTCCAATGACGCCGTCAGCGAGATGTTCCGCCAATTCACCCTGGTTTCAGAACCGGCCATTCGTACCACACTTGGAACAGAACTGTCCTGCCGATGGCAGCAGATGAACCAAAACCTGCCTCAGCCCTGGTATGAACAAAACCTCGCAAATATTCGAGCATACCGCACCCTCGAGCAAAACCAGGCCGTTTTCCTGAATGAGTTCCCATCGAAAACAGTTGCAGATGTTCCCGGTGTGATGGTGAACGGAAAATGGCAACCCTGCAACCCAGACGATGTATCACGGGATTGATGCCAGGGATGGTTATAAACCTATCGTCTGCCTGGACAGGATCGCGAACAAACCGTCCCGCTTAAAACAGACAGGGAATACTCTGTTCATGACAACTCCGAAAAATATAACCATGAATTCAACCGTAATCGCTGTAACTCACGATAAGGATCGGTTGGCTTCATCAGAGAGGGTATAATTAAAATATGAAACGTTGGCAAACCTGGGTTGGAATTTTAATCAGCGCTGTTTTTTTATATTTTGCCTTTAAGGGAATGCACCTGAAAGAAGTTTGGGAGGCCATTAAAACCGCCCGGCTGATGTGGCTTCTCCCTGGGATGGCTGTTTACTTTCTGGCAGTCTATATGCGGGCATGGCGCTGGCATTATCTGCTGCGCGCATTGAAAGATATAGCCACCCGCAAAATGTTTCCCATCGTTGCGATTGGTTATATGGGAAACAATATTTACCCTGCCCGGGCTGGAGAAGTTCTGCGGGCCGTCATTCTGAAAAACCGCGAAGAAGTGCCCATTTCTGCTTCTCTGGCAACCATCATTGTAGAACGTATCTTTGACGGCGTTGTCATGCTGGGTTTTGTTTTCCTGAATTTGGGAGCATTAACCCATCTCACCCACAGCTCAGGGTTCATCGGCAACATCCGCCAGCTTGCCGTCTGGGGCGCAGTCATTTTCCTGATCGCGCTGGGTGTTTTTCTGGCCGCTGCCATGCTTCCTTATCAGACTGAAAGAATGGTTCAGTGGTTCATTCAAAAACTGATACCCGCCAAACTCCAAAAAAAGACAGAAGACATCGCCTTCAAATTCATCCACGGGCTGGAAGCATTACGATCACCCAAAGACGCCTTTATGGTTTTCTTCACCACCGTCATCATTTGGCTCCTCGAAACCGGAAAGTATTGGTTTGTCATGCATGCATTCGATTTCCAGGTCAGTTTCTTTGCTCTGATGCTCATGAATGGGATTGTCAACCTGGCAACCACCATTCCCTCTGCACCCGGCTACATTGGAACCTTTGACCTGCCCGGCATTGCCGTTTTAGCAGCCTATGGGGTCTCGAAAGAAATTGCAAGCGCCTATACATACGTTCTGCACGCTGCGCTTTGGTTCCCCATCACCATTCTGGGCGCCTGGTATTACTTCAAACAACCGTTACGCTGGGGAAAGAC
>CAZEEL010000035.1:18012-20959 GCA_964511135.1 uncultured Leptolinea sp.
CTGGAGCCTTGAGCATTACTACCACCATTGGTTTACCAGTGATTCACACCTGCTGGGGTTAATGGATGAACTCGGACTGAAACAAAATCTGATCATCCCCAAACCGATAACCGTGATGTATCACAAAGGCAATTTCTACCCCTTTGATTCTATTCCATCCGCCATTCTCTACCCCGGGCTGGGATGGGGATTGAATAAAATCCGTTTTGGATGTGTTGCCCTGTATTTAAGACTGACCAATAACTGGAAAGCCCTGGAAAAAACAACCATCGATTCATGGATGCGAAAATATGCCGGCAGCCAGGTCTATGAAAAAATGTGGGAACCCATGGTAATCGGCAAGTTTGGTGAAGAATATGCCAAACAGGTAAATATGGCCTGGCTCTGGGCCAGATTACACGTTCGCACTACCCGTCTGGCTACCTATAAAGGAGGCATCCAAATCTTTTGTGATGACTTCGCTTCCAAACTCAGACAGCAGGGCGTCAATATTCATCTGTCCACACCCGTCCAACACATTAAACCACGACCGGAAGGCGGGCTCGATCTTGCCACAGAGGGTCAATCACAGCATTTTGACCAGGTACTGGTCACCACATCACCGGCTTTCATGGCTTCGATGACGCCTGACCTTCCTTCTGACTACGCAGAAAAACTCCGTTCTCTGAAAAGCCTGGGCGCAGTCGTTTTAACCATTGCAATCAAACAACAGCTCTCCACAAAAGGCTATTATTGGTTCAATCTTCCCAAGAATGCCGGCTTCCCTTTCCTGGCGCTGGTAGAACACACCAATTTCCTCTCTCCGCAGCATTACGGCGGCGACCATATCCTGTACATGGGTGACTACCTGCCCGTGGAGCATGAATATTTTTCTCTGAGCAAAGAACAATTACTGGAGCGCTTTCTGCCCTCGCTGAAAAGGATCAATCCAAATTTTGACTCTTCCTGGGTGCGAAAAAGCTGGCTCTTTTCATCTAAATATGCTCAGCCGGTTCCCCTTTTAAATCATTCGGAAAATATTCCGCCTGTTCAAACCCCGCTGCCCGGGTTGTATTATGCCGGCATGAGCCAGGTTTACCCCTGGGATCGTGGCACCAACTTTGCCATTGACATTGCCCATCAGGCTGCCGGTCTGATGATGAAACATGTGTAAGATTCACAGTTTTGCATCAGGTCAGAAGGTTAATGTTTCCTTAACCAACCGGCAAACTTTAAAACAAAGATCTGGATTTAGTACATCTTTTCTGTTTTTTTGATTCTTCCCCACATATAGGGCTATAAATGATTACCATCATATTACAAGCGAAGTGTTTAACGAATTAAGAGGATCAGATCACATGTTCTGTTTTTGGTTTCTTTAAGATTAGAATCCTTAAAAATAACAAACTTTTAGACTCCCCGGCCCGTTTTGACTTGTTCTAAAAATTTGAATCTGTTAGAATCACTTCATCTGATTAAGACTTGTGTCCAGCCCGTTTCATTGGCAAACAGAATAATCATTTCAAAATAGCCATTCAACCCGAATGGTTGTCTATTGTATTGGTAAGTGCAGGAGCTTTTATTTGATGAATTCACAACAGGCATGGCAGGCTGCCAGAGGGCAGTTGCAAATGGAAATGTCCAAAGCGGCATTTGACACCTGGGTCAAAAATGCAGTTTTGGTTTCCTGCCAGGAATCCTGCTTTACAATCGGAGTCTCCAACGCCTATGCCCGTGATTGGCTGGACAGCCGCCTCACCGCCACAGTGTCTCGTTTGTTGACCGGTTTGATGGGTTCCAGCCAGCAGGTTCAGTTTGTCGTACAGCACCAATATCAGGACACCGATCCGGTTTCTGAATCAGCAACAGATTCTTCCCGTGCAACAGATAAAAATCCTGCAATCAGCAATCCAAAATTAAACAACAAATACACTTTTGAATCGTTTGTCGTTGGTCCCTGTAATCGTCTGGCCCATGCCGCTTCGCTGGCAGTATCAGACAACCCCGCCAAAGCCTACAACCCGCTCTTTATTTATGGAGGGGTAGGTCTTGGGAAAACACATCTGCTGCAGGCAATCGGAAATTCCTGCACACTCAAAGATCTGCAGGTAATCAATGCCACCTCTGAAGAGTTTACCAACGAGTTGATCAACTCCATTCGAACTCACAACACCAACGCCTTCCGCGAAAACTATCGCAATGTTGACGTTTTATTGATTGACGACATTCAATTCATTGCCGGCAAAGAATCTACCCAGGAAGAGTTTTTTCACACGTTTAACACCCTGCACGGCATGGATAAACAGATCATCATGACCTCTGACCGGGCCCCCAAAGCATTGATAACCCTGGAAGAACGATTGCGCTCCCGTTTTGAATGGGGTCTGATTGTTGATCTTCAGCCGCCGGATTATGAAACCCGCCTGGCAATCCTGCGTTCAAAACTGGAACGAGCCAAACGTGGCATGCCGGATGAAGTGCTGGAGTTTATTGCCCGCCACATCCAATCGAACATTCGCGAGCTCGAAGGTGCACTGACCCGCGTACTGGCATATGCTGACCTATGCGCGGTACCCATTACCCCGTCACTGGTACAATCAGCTCTGGCAGATATGATCAGCCCGCCGCGCAGTGTTGCCCCGGACGAGGTAGTAGAAGCGGTCGCAAACGCCTATGGGCTGTCAAAAGCCCAATTGACCGGCCGCTGCCGAACCAAAAACATTGCCCTGCCCCGCCAGATTGCAATGTACTTATTAAGAGAAGAAATCAACGTTTCACTGCCCCAAATTGGAGCCGTACTGGGCGGGCGTGACCATTCGACGGTACTCTATGGGTGCGAAAAAATCGCGCATATGCTCGAACGGGATGATCTTTTCCGAAAGAAGCTCAGCTCCATCCGCGACCGGATGTATTCCTGAACATTCGAAAAAAACTGAAATAAAAACAGAGACTGCCCGAAAAGACAGTC
>CAZEEL010000036.1:0-17985 GCA_964511135.1 uncultured Leptolinea sp.
GAATAGGACATTTCTATCTTGCAGAAAATAGGACTTTTCTATTTAGCCTTGACATAAATCTCAGGTTAAACTTGTTTGTTGATAAACAAAATTTGTTAACATTTCAATGAAATCCTGACGGGTGGATGGGTTGTGAAAATTTACCAGACTGTTGAAACCGGATTTTTCGGCGATTAAACCGGTAAACAGCAGTGCAGAAACGGCTGTTTGAAACGACATGCGCATATGCAGATGGGCTTTATCGCTCAGGGAATCTTCAAATTCTGCGGTACAGCGTTGCAGCCATTCATGCAGCAGGTCTAAAAAGGGGCTGGAAGAAACCCCTTCCATCAATGGGTTGTTCAGATAGGCGCGAAACAGGTTGGGAAAGCGCAGTACCCCATCGGCAAGATATTCGAATAAATTCCGCAGGCGGTCTGGAAACGAACGGTTTTCGGAAAAAATTGTTTCACTGTCCTGGCGCATTTTATCAATGGTCAGCAGCAGCGCTTTTTCGACCAGGATTTCTTTGGTTCCGTAATAATAATGCAGGGCGGCGTTGTTGACTTTCGCTTCTTCGGCAATCCGGCGGGTGGTTACGTTGGCAATGCCATATTTTTCAATGGCTGTGATGGCTGCAATCAGTATGTAGTCCTGGGTGTTGGCAGATGGCATGTTTGAATCCTTTAAAAGGTGAAATTATGAAATGGGACGAAAGCATACCCTGAGTCTCAGAAAAAGTCAAACAAAAGGTTATGTCGTTTGGTTCAGGCGGATGGTTTTGCGCTTTCGCTCGGTTTGGGCCAGTTGAGCAGGATATTTTCCAGCAACAGGCGCGGGTTAACGTTCTGTTCCAGCATGAGCAGCCCTTCTTCCATCAGGCGGATGTTGCTGCAAATGACGGCTGGTGACAGTTGATCTGTCAGTTTTCGTATAACCATCGCCCGGGCAGGGTAGGTTGTCGACGCATTGGATTGTACCGCACAGATCAGGGCGTCTCGCCAGACAGCGATCCAGCTTTGCAGAAGGTCTTTCAGTTTTTGGCGGGAACCGGCCGGGTCTGAAGCTTTGAGAATTCCATCAACCTGACTGAATCGCTGGCGGTAATTTTGTGCGATTAAATCAAAAAAAAGTTCTGCCCGGCTTTGGGCTTCTTCTGCCAGATCCGGGTTGGCAGCCAGGTGCAGGGCAGCGCCTGCCCGGCCGCCTGTCAGGTGGGCCAGTTCTGCCGCTTTGGATTCCGGCAAGCCGTCGTGTTGGATTAATGCTGCCTTGAGTGTGTCGGTTGCCAGCGGGCGCAGTTTTATCAGTTGACAGCGCGAAACGATGGTCGGAAGCAGTTCTTCTGCAGATGTTGCGGTCAGCAGAAGGATGACCCGTTCAGGGGCTTCTTCCAGGGTTTTTAAAAGCGCATTCTGGGCATTGGGATTTGCCTGGTCAAAATCCAGGATCAGCCCAATGCGAAAGCGGGCTTCTGTCGGGGTTAAGGATACGCTGTGTTGTAATGCCCGGATTTGGTCTACTTTAAGCATGCTTCCGGCTTTTTCTGCCTGAACGACGCTCATATCGATTTGCTGCATGGTTTTGGTATGTGTGCAGATGCGGCAACTTTCGCAGGCCTGGCCAGGGTGCGGCGGGTTGCTGCAATTGATTCGTTGTGCAAATTGCAGCGCGAGGGTGCGGCGGCCAACTCCATCGGGGCCGGTAAACAGATAGGCGTGGTGTACCTGTTGAAGGATGATTTGCTGCTCCAACAGTTCTAAAGCCCATTCGTGCCCGAGAGAAGAAAGGTTCATCCCAAAGATTGTAGCCTATCGGGGGATGAAGAGCAAGTCAGTCAGCAGCCCATCTGTTTAAGTGTACAATCATATTATGAATCACATCAAACAGGAGTGTTTATCACAACAGGCGGCGGGTGTGTCAGAACCTGCCGGCGCAGTGCCTGTGGTTTCTTCTCAGGCGGAACCGTTACAGGAAAGGCTGGCGGCTTTACATCAGTCTGCTTTGGAGCTGGTACAGGAAAGTACCCTGGAGTCTCTGTTGCGGCGGCTGGCTTTGCTGGCTTTGAACAGGATCAATGCAGCATTTGCGGCTGTGGGGGTGTTGGATAAATCGTGTGATTTTGTAAGATTTATTCCGGTTGGTGAACAGGAAGAGATTGATTTTTTCATGGAGTGTTTTACAAAAAACAACCGGATGATTGGGCTTTTCAATCACAATCAGAATGCGCTCCGCCTGCAGGATATTCAACCCTGTTTGCAGAATATGGATCTGCCCGAACCTGCTTTTGAGGTACGCTCTTTTTTGGGGGTGCCCATCTGGTATGGCGAGCAGCAGGTTGGTCAGATTTTGTTAATTAACCGGAAAGAGATCGTTGATTTCAGTGCGGATGATCAGAAAGTCATTGAGACGCTGGCCTCGTATGCGGCTATCTCTATCACGAATGCTCAGTTGTATCAGCAATTGCTGGAGCGTGAACGGGCTTTAACCCGCCGTAATGAGACCATGGCGGCTTTAAATCAACTGGCTTCTACCCTGGCTGCTTCCAATGGGGTTGAAGAAATTCTGGATAAAGCCCTGGCGGATGCTTTGGCCTTAATGGGAATTGAAATCGGTGAATTACACCTGAAGCAGGAAGACGGCCTGACTTTTCGGCTGGTGCGGCATCAGGGCACCAGTGTGACTGATCTGTTTCTCAGAAAGCAGTTTTTGCTGAGAGAGGGCATTGTGGGTCGGGTTGCTGACAGTGGTCAGTTGCTTACTCATGTTTTACCGGATGATTCTCTGACGGATCTCAGCCCTGATATTCAGAGCGGTGAATTCAGTCAGATTTCGACCTTTCCGCTGACCGGGCAGGGAGGCGTCCTGGGGACACTCAGTATTGTTATTCGCGAGCCGCGGCCATTGGATGAAATTGAGCTGCAGTTTATGACGGCCATCAGCGCCTGGATGGGTACGGCTGTCGAAAACCTTAACCTGAACACACAACAGCGCCGTTTGGCGGTTCTGGAAGAGCGCGAACGCATTGCTATGGATCTGCATGATGGAATCATTCAATCGATTTATGCGGTTGGCCTGACTTTGGAACATGCCCGTATGCTGCTGAATGATGATATACCGCAGGCACGTTCACGGATTTCGCAGGCGATTGCTGATCTGGATAAAACCATCCGAGATATTCGCTCCTATATTCTTGACCTGCGTCCGCGCACGATTCAGGAAGAAAGTCTGAATGCCAATTTGGCGCGTCTGGTCGCTGAGTTTAAAGCCAATACTTTTGTGGATACTGCTTTGCAGTTGCCGGCGGAAGATATTCCACAATTATCTTCAAACGGGGCGGCTACTCTTTTTCATATTTGTCAGGAGGCGTTGGCAAATGTTGCCAAACATGCCCGGGCGAGTCATGTTGACGTTGTGTTGTGGAGCACTTCTGACCGTGCCTTGCTGGAAATTGGGGATAATGGCCGCGGTTTTGATATGAAGGTTCTTAAACTTACCCTGGGGCACGGTCTGATGAATATTCAGACTCGGGCGCATACGGTAGCCGGGGATGTCGAGTTCAGTACCGAACCTGGGCAGGGCACTACGATTCTGGCGTGGGTGCCGCTGGGTGAAAGCCCGGTTAAACATTCAAAAGCCCAGCTGGTATAATCAGTATGATGCAACCTGTAGATCTCGAAAAAGCTGCTTTACGCGGTGAGCCTTCTCATGTCTGGCGGGCTGGCCAGGAACGACGCCTGAAAATGCTTCAGGAGGCCGCCGGAGCACGATTAAATGGATCTGTTCTGGTGGATGGCTGTGGTGTGGGGGCTTATTTTGGCCGGCTGGCTTCGGCTGACCATCTTACGGTTGGGATGGATATTGAGTTTGAGCGTACCCAGGATGCGCAAAAAAAAGCTGCAACTGTGGTTTGCGGTGCCGGTGAATATCTGCCTTTTGCGGCGGATACATTTGACCTGGTATATAGTCACGAAGTGCTTGAACATGTGGCTGATGACCAGCTGGCAGTTCAGGAAATGGTGCGGGTTCTGAGGCCGGGGGGGCGGATTGTGCTTTTTTGCCCTAACCGCGGCTATCCTTTTGAAACGCATGGGGTGTACTGGAGGGGAAAATACCGGTTTGGCAATATTTTCCTGGTAAATTATCTGCCGCGTGTATTGCGTGATAAGCTTGCCCCGCATGTCGAGGTCTATACTGTGCGGGATCTGACGCGTTTATTTGCAGGGCTGCCGGTTAAGGCGGTTCATCGCACGATTATTTTTGGCGCTTACGATAACCTGATTGCCCGCTTTGGGCTGTTGGGAAAAGCTTTACGGGTGGTTTTGCAGGCTTTGGAAAAGACCCCTTTCAGGGCGCTGGGCTTGTCTCATTTTTGGGTGTTGGAAAAAATATAGATCGCTGACCCTGAACGGTTGAGGGGTGCCGCCTGCTCAGGAAAAGGAAGACGTGTTTCCGTCAGGATGGCAGACGAAAATCGTAGATGCCATTCAGTTTCGGGTAGATTTTTCCGCAGGCTGAACAAAGCATGCGGTTGTCGTTTTCTTCCATCGGGCCGCCGCAGGCCGGACACTGGAAAAAGGAACCTGCCGGGGCAATGGGAGAATCTCCGATGGCCTGATTCAGGGTGAAGATGCTGGGGGTTACTTTCAGCCAGGCTCCGTTTGGCTGCAGGAAGTTATCCCATCGGGCCAGGGTTTGGGGTGGGATGCGCCGCTTCAGCGCTCCAATACGAAAATGCGAAACGCTCAGTTCTTTCAGGGTGCAGAAGCCGGTCTGTTTCAGGGTGGCGGCGACAGTGCGCGGGTGAAAATCAAAATTCAGGGCTTCGAATTCGACCTGTTCCGGGCTGTATGGATTCCAGCTTTGTTTTTTAAACAGATAGCGCAGCATGGCTTTTAAATTGCGTTTGTTGGCATATTCGAGGATGAAACAGGCGTTGGGCTGTAAAACCCGGCGTACCTGGCTTAAGGCCAGCGCGGGATCTGTCATATGGTGCAGCGTGCGGATCATGGTCGCACCGTCAAATGCACCGGCAACAAAAGGCAGGCGGTATATATCTGCTGCAATAAAAGTGTATCGCTCAGATGTGCCCAGGCGTTGTACAGCCTGCTGAAGCTGGGTGAGTGAATAATCCAGCAGCGTGATCTTCCGGTAATTTTCGTAGCGGGGGGTGTTGCGCCCGGCGCCGGCGCCCAGTTCCAACAGGTGTTGGCCTGCGTTGGGCAGCAGCCGTTTAAGCGCAAACGCTTCTGCGGCGTCTTCATAGGCGCGACCGCCTTCTTCCCAGAAAGATTGCTGATAATCAGAGCCTTCGTAATCGATAACAGGTGGTGTTGTCATGGCTTTTATCAATGCGCCCGGGCAGGCTACCCGGCGGCACCCGGAATGTCCTCCTTACTGCTGCTTCCTCTCGGACCTGACAGGGTTCGCAGGGTTCCGCCGCGCCGGACCCACCCGAACGCCTCAAAAGTATATCAGATGCGGCAAACGGTGACAATGGAATCCTGAAAACCGGAGGGTGAGGGAACCCGAGGGTCTGGCGATGAAACCGGAAGTCTCAGGCGCTGTATACCCTGAATCGTTCCGGCGGGTGTCCTTTAAACAGACCAACAGCAAAAAAAACGGGCAGTTATTGGGGTGCAGGTACGATTTCGAGATTGGCGAGGGTTGCCATCAGTCGTTTGAAACCGACGCTTTGAAAGAAAACATCGACCATTTCTTCGCCGTCGCTGATGCGGCTTTCGAGCACTACGCCTTCACCCCAGGTGGGGTGTTTGACGTGCATAGACGGGTTGAATCGCTGCGGTTCGGCTTTGGGGGCCGTTGGCGGCGGTTTTGGAATAACGCGGGTCGGCCCGCCATATGCGGCATTGTTGGTGCGTGATGCGCTCCAGCGCCGGGGGGCTGCTGTTTCTCCCTGACGGGATGCTGTGTTTTTGTTCCACCGGGAGTCATCGGTACGGTAGCGGCCTGGAATGCCGGCGGGGTGAACGCCCTGAATTTTCAACAGCCTGGCGGGAATGTCTGCCAGAAAGGGGGAGGGTTCGCTGAATTCGTAGGATCCATATTGGATGCGGCGCTGGGCACGAACCAGGAACAGCCGATTTTTGGCACGGGTGATTCCGACATAGAAGAGGCGCCGTTCTTCCATCATTTCTTCGGGGTCGTCTTTTGAGCGGCTGTGCGGCAGGGTGCCATCGTCCAGCCCAACGATGAATACATTGGAAAACTCCAGTCCTTTGGCGGCATGCAGGGTCAGCAGGGTTGGGGCGTCTTCTGCTTCGGGCAGGGTATCCTGATCTGATACCAGCGCCAGCGTTTCCAAAAATGCAGTTATGCCGGAATCCTGGTATTCATAAGCCAGTTTTTTTAACTCCTGTACGTTTTCCCAGCGGTCTTCTCCATCATCAAAATTATCCTGAAGATAGTTCTGATAGTTGACGTCGCTGATGATGGTGTCAAATAATTGCGGCAGGCTGAGTTTGGTTTGCCGGTCTATCCAGGTGTGCAGCAATACCCCAAAATCAGCCAGCATCAGGGCGCCCCGGCCGGACAGCAGCGGCCAATATGCCGAAGCCGTTCCATTCTTTCCGATATCCAGCAGGATCTGGCCTGCGCTGTTGCCTGCCTGGCGGGCTGCCAGGAGCAGCGTGTTCAGCGTTTTTTCACCGATACCGCGGGTCGGGGTGTTGATAATGCGGGTCAGGCTGACTTCATCTGCGGGGTTGTGCAGCAGCCGCAAATAGGCAATAATATCTTTAACTTCACGCCGGCCGTAGAAGCGTTGTGCGCCAACCAGCCGATAGGGAATTCCGGCCTGCAGGAAGGCTTCTTCCAACAGGCGCGACTGGGCATTGGTGCGGTACATGACGGCAAAGTCAGACAGGTGCGCAAGCTTGCTGGCGGTCATTTGTTTGATGGTTTCTGCAACAAAAACCGCTTCGCCGGCATCGTCAGCCGCTTCGTACAAAAGGTTGGCCTCGCCGTGGTCGCGTTCGGTAAACAGGTTTTTCGGGGTACGGTTGGAGTTCCGTTTAATAATCGCCTGGGCGGTATCCAGCACGTTTTGAGTGGAACGGTAATTCTGTTCCAGTAAAATTTTATGGAATTCCGGAAAATCTTTTTCAAAGCGTAAGACGTTGCGGTAATCAGCGCCGCGCCAGCGGTAAATGGACTGGTCTTCGTCTCCTACGGCAAAAATACTGTGATGATGTGAAGAAAGCAATTTTAACAGTTCATACTGGGCCAGGTTGGTATCCTGAAACTCATCGACCAGAATTTCATCGAAACGGCTGGCGTATTTTATGCGAATCGACGGGTTGCTTCGCAGCAATTGTACAGCCGCAAAGAGCAGGTCGTCGAAGTCCAGTGCATTACTTTCAAGCAGCAGGTTTTGGTAGCGTTCGTAAACCCGTTTGACAACTTCATCGCGGTAGTTGCCGACCGGGTACTCTTCCGGCAGAAGCAGTTCATTTTTTGCTTTTGAAATACTGTTTAACAGGGCGTTTGCACGGTAGGTTTTGTCATCAATGGCTAATTCTTTGATAATGCGTTTGATCAGCGTTCCCTGGTCATCGGCGTCGAAAATGACAAAATTATTACGGTATGGCAGGCTGTCTGTTTCACGGCGAAGCAAACGGGCGCAGATGGAATGAAAGGTACCCAGCCAGATATCCTGCAGTTGCGTATGCAGGAGTGATTCTACCCGGCTGCGCATTTCTTTGGCAGCTTTGTTGGTAAAGGTGACGGCCAGTATTTTATAGGGGGGAACTTTCTTTTCTTCTACCAGCCAGGCAATCCGTTGGGTGAGAACCCGAGTTTTTCCGGAACCGGGTCCGGCCAATACCAGGGTTTGCTTTGAGGAAGTGGTTACTGCTTCGTACTGTTGCGGGTTGAGTTGTTGTAAATAGAGTGCGCTCATCGGCAAAATTGTACCACGCCGGGTATCCCGCTGACGCAGCGGGGTGAACCAATTCTCATGAAATAAACACCGAAGAAGATGACCTCTCTGCCTGTTGCGCAGTACATGAATTGTCTGATTGCCCCCTTCTTTTGATACTTCGCGCGGTTTTCAGAATTCAGCATATGCCGGAAGATGGGCGGGAAAGCGTCATGCGAATGCCTGCAAACGGGAAAAACTGCCTGAATGGGAGATTCAAAAAATAATCTCAGGAATCTACTATAATGGATGCGGTGGAGGTATGAGGCTCACATGCCGTTGACTCATGTTCGCAGATTTGTCTGCAGGGTACTGCTTTTTGAAGGAGCGCAGGTGTTTGTCAGCGGGCAGCCGCTTCTGCCGGTAAAAACAGAAAACAAGGTTAAAAAGGTGTGGAATGTTTATAGTGACAGATCGGGATGGTTCAGATAAACAACATATTGCGGAGGATCGATAATTATGCTGGATGGTTTTTTTGCTTATCTGTATCAAAGCTTTTCTCCGGCCCTGGTGAATTGGGTTATTCTTCCGATATTGATATTTTTTGCCCGTATTTTGGATGTCTCATTGGGCACACTGCGAATTATTTTTGTTGCCAAAGGAAAACAGATGATTGCGCCCATCCTGGGTTTTTTTGAAGTGCTGTGCTGGGTTCTGGTTGCCAGTCAGCTGATTCGCAGTATTACTTCGATTGGTCCTTATCTTGGGTATGCGGCTGGTTTTGCTTTTGGAACCTATGCCGGAATGCGGATTGAAAATAAGCTGGCGCTGGGGATGGTCCTTGTGCGGGTGATTGTAGCGCAGGGCGGCGAAGAAATGGCCCGGCAGTTGCATGAAAATAATTTGGGCGTTACGACCGTAGATGCGCTTGGTGCGACCGGCAGCGTTAAACTGTTGTATTCTGTCATTCAGCGGCGGGATCTGGAGCAGTTGCAGACCATTATTGCCCGGGTCAATCCGGAGGCTTTTGTTTCGGTTGAAGCGGTCAATGAAGCCCGGTCGGGAATTTTCCCTGCGCATAACGCCCGCGAGCGTACCATACTCCGCATGGGGAAATAACCTCTTTTTGTGTTTGGCTGTCCAGTCATTATCTGTCTGGACAGCGGTTTTTTTGAATTCTTCCATTTGATTTCTTCCGTGTCCGTTACTTCCATTGCAGACACTTCCGGCAGCTTGCGATGCAGATTCTTCCGTCAGTTTCTGCTGTCTTGACAATGCTGTTCTTTGTGCATACAATTCATACAATGATACAATAATACAATTCAAAGAAGGCGGCTTGTTGAAGGATATTTTTCAGTCTTTCAGGTTAAATATGCGGTCGGATGACCCTATTTATCTTCAGATTGCAGCGCAGGTGCAAAGCTGGCTGACCGCCGGGCTTTTAAAGCCGGGCGATCAACTGCCAACGGTTCGCGCACTGGCTGCCAGTCTGAGAGTCAATTTCAATACGGTTGCCCGTGCTTATCGCCTGCTGGACGAGGCTGGTTTGATCTCGACTCAACGCGGGCGGGGAACCTATATTTTGGATCAGGCAGAAGGCGCTCAGCAGGATGTTCTGCGAACCTTTGGTTTGGACGAAAGAATTCAGCGAACGTTTCAGGAACTGATAGCCCTGGGGTATTCCTGCGAAGAAATTAATTTTGCCTGGGAGCGCCGGTTCGAAGATCAAAACAAACAGAATGTGTAAAATGACAGTGAGGAAACCATGAGAAAACGAGATGATCGAGCGAATGCCAATGCTGAGGCTGAATATAACAATACTGATCGTGAAGCGAAAAAGTTTGAAAAGCTGCGTGAAAAGAAAGAGGCATCCTTTAACCCCCTGGCTTACAGCCTGTTTACTGTTTTCTTTCTGATTGCAATTGGACTGGCGGTTTATTTCGACAGCCTGCACTGGGCGGACTGGAAAATTCTGCTGATCTTTACGCCTCCTTTTCTTCTCGGCCTGTTTTTCTTATTCTCATTAAGGATCGCCAAACAATGGGAAAAAGCGGTTGTGTTGCGTTTGGGGAAACTGCATGGGCTGCGGGGGCCGGGGGTGTTTTGGATTATTCCCATTATCGACAGCATTTCGCTTTGGATTGATCATCGGGTGATGGTTACGCCCTTTAATGCTGAAAAGACATTGACAAAAGATACGGTTCCGGTGGATGTGGACGCCGTATTGTTTTGGATGGTCTGGGATGCAGAAAAAGCGGCGCTGGAAGTGGAAGATTATCGGGCTGCGATTACCTGGGCCAGTCAGACTGCTTTGCGTGAAATTATCGGGCAGATGCCCCTGGCAGATATTCTGGTTGGGCGGGCGGTCATGGATGAACACCTTCAGAAGATTATCGACGAGCGAACTACTCCCTGGGGAATTTCGGTTCAGAGTGTTGAAATACGCGATGTGATTATTCCGCAGGGGCTGGAAGACGCCATGAGCCGTCAGGCGCAGGCCGAACGTGAGCGCCAGGCGCGGGTTATTCTGGGTGAATCAGAAAAACAGATTGCCCAAAGTTTTTCAGATGCATCGCAGTCTTATATTAACAATCCAACAGCCCTGCATTTGCGGGCCATGAACATGCTTTTTGAAGGCTTAAAAGAAAAAGGCGCTTTGGTGATTGTTCCCAGCAGCGCGGTTGATACCATGAATCTGGGCGGCATCAGCGGCATTACATCGATGGCTCAAAATCAACTGGAAAAGATGGAAGCCGGAAAACAGGAATAAACGTTTCACGTGAAACATTTGGCGCTGGTTTGTTTGGATTGTTTCACGTGAAACAATCCAAAAGAAAAGTGGTGTGGAATGGAGAACAGGATGATGAGTGAAGACCCGGTAATTTCGATGCAGGAAGTCTGCTTTGCTTATGGCCGGCAACAGGTATTAAAAAATATTACGCTGGATGTGAAAGCCGGAGAAGTGGTCGGTCTGTTGGGGCCTAATGGTGCAGGAAAAACGACTACGGTGCGGGTATTAAATGGCCTGTTGCCGCCGGAGGTTGGTTCAGTCAGGGTTCTGGGATTAAACCCGGTGGAAGATGGTTCGCGGGTAAGGCAGCACAGCGGGACATTAACTGAAACTTCGGCCCTGTATGAACGACTGAGCGCACAGCAAAACCTTGAGTTTTTCGGCCGGATGTCTGGCATGCATGGAACAGCGCTGCAGCAACGGATTGGTGAACTCCTGACCGTTCTGGGGCTGGAAGAGCGGGCGAAAAGGAAGGTTGGTACTTACAGCAAAGGAATGAAACAGCGTCTGTCCATTGCGCGGGCGATGTTGTCAGAACCAATGCTGTTATATCTGGATGAGCCTGCTTCGGGTCTGGACCCTGAGGCGGCCGGGCAGGTTCATCAAACCATTCTTGATTTAAGCGGGCGAACCGGTAATACGGTGGTTTTGTGTACCCATAATCTCTATGAAGCTGAAGCGTTGTGCGGCCGGCTGTTTATCATGAATAAAGGCCGAATTCTGGGATGCGGCACGATGGAGGATTTGCGCCGGCAGTTTGCTCCCGATCGTTATCTTGAACTGACTTTTCTGGAAGCGCTTTCCTCGGAGCAGGTCGGCTTTTTGAGCGGCTTGCCGGAGGTTCTTTCGTTAAAACCGATTTCAGAGAAGAAAGTATCGTTGCGCATCCTGGCATTGGATGCGGTTCCATCGATATTGAGGCAGGCAGTTGAGGCCGGGCTGATGTTATGTGAAGCGGTTCAACATCAGGCTGATTTGCATGAAATCTACATGAAGCTGCAGAAAGAAGGAGATGCCCTGTCATGAGAGGTTTTGTTTTAAAAGCGATTATGAAGAAAGATTGGATTGAAGCAGGGCAAAACAAGGGTTTCAGCATTCCGACCGTCGTGGTCTCGGTAGTTTTTTCATTATTTATCCCTGTTCTTGTTCTGCTGCTGTTCAGACTGGCTCCATCTGCTGCCATGAATGGCCTGAACCCTGAAGAACTGGCCGGTTTTATGGCCAACTTTCCTTCGGCGGTTACAGAGAGCCTGAGCGGGCTGGGAGAAATTGAAACAATGCTGGTTGTTGTTTTGGGGTATCTGTATGCGCCGATGTTTTTGACGATTCCGCTCATGGTCTCTACGATTATTGCCTCTGATTCTTTTGCCGGAGAGCGGGAGCGAAAAACGATTGAATCTTTACTGTATACCCCGGCCACCGATCAGGAACTGTTGTTGGGCAAGGCTCTGGCAGCTTTTGTTCCGGCAATCCTGCTGACATGGTTTTGTTTTCTGATCTATTCTTTGGTGTTGAATACCCTGGGTTTTTCAATCTATGGCAGGGTTTGGTTCCCAACGCTCAACTGGATTCCGCTCATTTTCTGGGTTACTCCGGCAGTATCCGCTATTGGAACGATGTTTACAGTATTGGTATCTTCAAAAAATCCTACCTTCATGGGCTCGTATCAGACCAGCGGTGTTCTGGTGCTGGTGGTTTTGGGTCTGGTGGCCGGGCAGGCTGTCGGGCTGTTGTATTTGGGTATGGGGGTCAGTCTGCTTCTGGGATTGATCTTTTGGATGATTGCTGCTTTTCTGACTTATCTGGCGGGGCGTGTTTTTAATCGTAAAGCGTTATTGCAATCTCAATAAATTAAAGAAAAGGAAAAAAGAGAAAAGGAAAAGGTATGGTAACAATCAGTGTAATCATTTCAGGAATACTTGAAATTGTCATTCCGGTTTTGCTGGCGGTGTTTTTTGTCAGGCGGTATCGCGGTTCCTGGCAGGTCGTTGGGGTGGGGGTGCTGACTTTCCTGGTTTCACAGTTGGTTCATCTTCCGCTGCTTGGGGTCATTGGAAAGGGCCTGAATGCGGCGGGAATTTCTTTTCCGCCGCAACCCTGGGGCAGCATCATTTCCGGGATTTATCTGGGTTTGATGGCCGGGCTGTGTGAAGAATGGAGCCGGTATTTTGGTTTTAAACTGCTCAAAACACGAGCCGAACCCTTTAAAGCAGGCCTGTTAGCCGGAACCGGGCATGGCGGGGTAGAAAGTGTTTTGCTCGGAGTATCTCTGTTGGCGAATTACTTTATCATGTTGAGTGTATCGAAAAGCGGCGCTGTGATCCCTGGCCTGACCCCCGAGATTATTGAAGCAACGCTGACCATGCCTTTTTATATGCCTTTGTTAGGCTTGCTTGAACGAACAGGGGCCATCATTTTACATTTGATTTTATCCGTTTTGGTGTGGAAAGCTGTGAGCGCCCGTAAATGGGGCTGGTTATGGCTGGCGATCGCTTATCATGCTTTGGTAGATGGGCTGGTCGTCATGGCTGCCGGGCTGGGGATGAATATTGTTTTGATTGAGGCGCTTTTTATGATGGTTACTGTGCTGAATGTGATTTTATTAATTCGCCTGCGCAAAAAATGGGAAGAACCAATTATTGAGGGATAAAAGACAGAACATATGTTCTTATATTAGAATTATATAAAATGTCTGGAAATGTCTGTTAAATGTCTTGCAAAAAAGATAGAATTCATCTATAATAGAAACATCAATCGCACGGATGCCCCCCTCATCCGTGCGATTGATGTTTTAGAGGGGCTTGTATGAGCAGGAACAAAGTATTGTGCAATGGCAGAGGGGATATGGCAGAATAGATGACCACAACCGGGAAGGTTCAGTCTTTTTTCCAACTTCTGGTTTGCGCTTCCTGTATAATATAAACAATGGTGGATCTTTGGATAAGAAAGAGCAGAAGCGGTCATGGAAAAAGAATTTGTATTAAATACAACATACTTTACCCAAACCGGGAAAGATAATACCCGGAAGGTATTGGAACTTGCCAGCGCGAGGATGAAATCATTACAATTAAAAAAAGCAGTGGTTTCTACGACGCAGGGATATTCGGGGGTTGAAGCGGCCGGTTTTTTTTCTGCCGATCAATTGATCTGTGTCAGCCATGTTACCGGTTTCTCGCAGCCGAACGAACAACAGATCACCCCTGAAAATCGGGAATGGTTGTATGCGCAGGGAATTCCACTGGTAACAGCTGCCCATCCTTTTTCAGGGGTCAATAAAGCCCTGTATGCAAAAATGGGCATGGCTCAACCGTCAGACGTCATGGCGAATGTTTTGCGTATCTTTAGTCAGGGAGTCAAAGTTTGTATTGAAATTGCTATGATGGCGGCAGATGCGGGTCTTCTTAATGTTGGCGAGTTGGTTTTGAGTATGGCAGGCTCCAGCCAGGGCTTGGACACTGCCATTGTGATACAACCGGCATATTCGCATACCTTTTTTGATATTAAATTTGTTGAACTGATTTGTATTCCTTCGCCGCTCCATCCTCAGGCTCAGGAATAGACTGCGTACAGGTGTTTTATGCAACCCGTTTCTTTAGATATGGATACCACCAGGGTTCGACAGAACCTGATTCAATTTATTCAGAGGCAAATAAAAAGCGCCGGATTTTCCAAAGCGGTACTGGGGCTGTCTGGCGGCCTGGATTCCTGTGTGGTTTGCTGCCTGGCAGCCGAAGCGCTGGGGCCGGATAATGTGATCGCTGTTCGAATGCCCTATGCTGCTTCTGCCCCATCATCATTGGATCATGCACAGATGGTGATCGATGCTACCGGGGTGCAGCACTTAACCATCCCTGTTACCCCTATGGTAGATCCTTTATTCGCTCTCTATCCGGATATGACGCCGCTGCGCAAAGGGAATATTATGGCCCGGCAGCGCATGATTGTTCTTTTTGATCAATCAGCGGCGTTACCCGCCCTGGTTGTCGGAACTGGAAACAAAACGGAGATTTTGCTGGGATACACTACTATTTTTGGTGATTCAGCCTGTGCTTTTAACCCGCTGGGCGATTTATACAAGACTCAGGTTCGGCAGCTGGCACGCATTTTAAAGATTCCGGATATCATCATTGAGAAGGCGCCATCGGCTGACCTGTGGGCGGGTCAGACAGATGAAGCGGATCTGGGATATACCTATGCAGATGTAGATCAGCTCCTGTATTTCTTAATTGAAATGGATCATTCTGCCCGGGAATGTGTTGAGTTTGGTTTTGCGCAGTCATTTGTCGACAGTGTGATCAGGCGGGTTCAGCGTATGCACTATAAGCGGGTGTTGCCGCCGATTGCGAAAGTCAACGCGAAAACGATCGGGGTTGAATTTAAAACCTTGCAGGATATTGGCTTAAGCGAAACGGTTTAAGATTGGGCTGTTTCTTCATCCAGCATTGCCCATTCGTTCAATAAATCGTCCAGCATTTTTTGATATTGCTGGTAATCCTGGCCGGCTTGTTTAATCATAACCGGGTCGTCAGGGGGGCTTTGAAAAAGACGGTTCAGTTTTTCAATTTCCCACTCAATGCGGGTGATTTCTTCTTCCAGTTCCTGTTGTTTTTGCTGCTGCCGTTTTAATGCATGCTTGCTGAGACCTTTTTCAGCCGGTTTTGCAGCGGCGGTCTGGGGCCTGGGCTCGGTTGTTGGAGGGGGCGCCGGTGCGGTTTGCTGAAGGGAGGTTTTATACTCACTGTAGGTGCCTTTATAAACCCGCAGCTGTTTTTCGGTTGGAACGACATCCCAGATTTGGGTACCCAATGCGTCAATTAAATAGCGGTCATGCGATACCAGTAAGATGGTGCCGTTGAATTCATTCAGTACGCGTTGCAGGATTTCCTGCGAAGAAAGGTCGAGATGGTTGGTCGGCTCATCCAGCAGCAGCAGATTGGCGCCCTGTAATGCCAGACGGGCTAAAGCCAGCCGGCCGCGTTCGCCCCCGGATAACATTTCAATTTTCTTAAAAACATCATCTTCCTGGAACAGGAAACGGGCAAGGTAATCCCGTATTTCACCCGGGAGCATCCTGGGGGCCAGTTCATCGATAGAATCCATCAAAGTATGTTCAGGGTTTAATCCTTCATGCGCCTGCGCAAAGTATCCGATATGGAGACTGGCGCCCCATTGTACTTCTCCTGTAAGGGGAGGAATCTGTTCAAGCAGGGTTTTAAGAAAGGTGCTTTTTCCGGCCCCATTGGGGCCAATGATGGCAGCACATTCTCCTCTTTCCAGCAGCAGGTCAGGGGCTGAGAATAAAACCTGTTGATCATCCTGATAGCCTATCTGCAGGTTGTGGGTGCGCAATACCAGATCGCCTGCCCGAAGCGCCGTCTGCATACGAAAGTGAATGGTATCTTTTTGCATCGGGCGGGCCAGTTTGGATTCATTTAATAAGCGTTCCAGACGTCGGCGTCGGCCGATGGCCTGTTTGACATTCTGACCTTCAATATTCCTGCGAATATAGGCTTCTTCTTTTTGGATAAATTCCTGTTGCTTTTCGTACTGTTTCAGTTCCCACTCATAACGCTCTTCGCGTTGCTGCAGATAGGCAGAATAATTTCCCCGGTAGGTTTCCAGAGCGGGGGTCATTTCCCAAATGGTTGAGACTACTTTATCCAAAAAATAACGGTCATGCGAGACAACAATAAAACCTCCCGGCCAGGTGCTGAGATAATCTTCAAGCCATTCTACAGCCTGAATATCCAAATGATTGGTGGGTTCATCCAACAGCAGCAGGTCCGGGTTTTCCAGCAGCAATTTTGCCAGGTAAGCCCGTGTGCGCTGCCCGCCGGAAAGCTGAGTTACCGGCCGGTGTTCATCTTCACTGTCGAAGCCCAGCCCGCTGAGGGTTTGCCGGGTACGCAGTTCATATTCATAGCCGCCCAGGTGTTCAAATTCAGCCTGTTGTTTCCCATAGCGGTCAAGCAAGTCAGTATTTTGGGGGTCTTGTGCAAGCTGGTGCTCAAGATCGTGCAGATCATTTTGGCGGGCAATCAGAGGGGCAAAGACGCTCAGACTCTCCTGCCAGAGTGTTTTTGTGGAATCTAACCGGGCTTCCTGGGGAAGGTAGCCGATACGCAATCCGGTGGCTGTAAAAACTTTGCCGGCAGAAGGCTCTTCCTGCCCCAATAAGATCCGCAGGAGGGTGCTTTTTCCCACTCCATTGGGGCCCATCAGTCCAATATGCCCTTTTGGGGGTACAGAAAGCGAAAGATCGCTGAAAATATCGTTGGCGCCGTAAGATTTGGCTAACCGTGTGGCGTAGATCAGGGTCAATTTTTGCCTCGCGCAGCAAGTATATCAGTTTTGTTCCGGCTTTTGTTTGCAGAATAGCTTTTGAACGAAGCCCGCTTTTCATGAGGGTACCATGATCGGTGTTGTAAACCTTTCAGCAGGGGGTTGCAGAAAGTGGATTGAGGGGAGCCATCATACTGATGTTGGTGAAAAGGATGATGCAACACAGCAGCAAAAACCTGTTTTTAGCAGAGCAGATTTTTAAATCATACTGCCCAAATTATGCATCTGAATGAACATGCGGGTAATCTGCCGGACGCAAAAGGCAGTAATAGGGTTGATTGAACCTGGAAATTGAAGCGGCAGCCAGCACATGAAACCCAAATTGCTGATAAAAACCAACATTTGCCTGGGTATGGGTTTCCAAATAGACCGGCAATTGTTGTGAGTCAGTGATCTCAAGCATGGCTTTCATGAGCCTGCTTCCCAGTCGTTGTCCTTTCATCTGTGGGTCAACGGTTAAATTCCACAGATAGAAGTGCGGGGTATCCTGCATTAATTCTTCATGATGATGGTTCAATGCATTTTCACAAATCATTGAATCACGGCAGGCTTTCCAGCCCATCATCCAGGGAGAAAGCCAGAAACCAAAGCGCATCAGTTGCCAGGTTGTCAGCCGGGTGTATGCGGGCGGCAGCAGACAAAGGACCGCTTTAAAATCTGAAGTTGTTATCAATATTCCGTAGCGCTGAGTTGCCCGTATGACATTGGAAAAGTACCATTGCATTCTGGCAGGCTGCTGAGGCGATGATGGAAAATAGAGATCCATGGTGGGATAAAACTCAAAGGCGGTGTACATGGTATGGGCTGCCTGAGAAAGCTGATCTTTGGTCAGACGGTTTCCTGTCTGACTGAACTGCAGCAGGGGAAGCCGGTCGGGTAATATTGATGCAGACATGCTTCTGATTTTAGTGCATAATTGGTTTATGGGGGAAATGTGCTGAATCCTAAACGCCGGGTCTCTGCTGTCTGTTTGATAACGCGCTGTTCTTCTGGT
>CAZEEL010000036.1:18085-20879 GCA_964511135.1 uncultured Leptolinea sp.
TGTTCTTCTGGTTTCCTGTAAACAGAATTTCTGACAAAAAAGCAGAGTATGGTAGACTTTTCTTTACTGCGTAAGAGGATTTTGAAATATGGATGAAAAGTCTTGGTTGGTTTTGGAATTTCCGAAAGTGCGGGAGAAGCTGGCTTCCTATGCCAGTTTCAGCCTGTCAGAAGGATTAGCGTTATCGTTGCTTCCATCCACCTCTTTTGCAGAAGTCAGTGAATGGCAGTCTCAAACCCGGGAAGCGCGCCATCTTTTGAGTGTAAATGATTCTGTTACGGTGGGGGGCGCCCGCGATATTCGTTCAGCGGTTGATTTGGCTTTCCATGCCGGGGTTATTGACCGCTCTGACATGCTGGAAATTAAAAATACCATGATCGCCGCCCGTAACCTGGTGCGCATGTTTGTCAAAATAAAGGATGACTACCCAACTCTGGCAAAACTGGTTGAGCCGATGACACCGCCGGCTGGATTGATTGAGGCCATCAGTCAGGTTCTTTCTGATCGGGGTGAAATATTGGATAGCGCTTCGCCCAGGCTGGCTGCGCTGCGAAGAGATTTAGAGATTACCCATTCCCGGCTGTTGGCAAAATTACAGCGCATTCTGGGTGACCCGCATCATGCTGCTACATTACAGGAATCTATAATTACGCAGCGCAATGGCCGGTATGTTATTCCGATTAAAGCCGAATTTAAATCAAAAATGCGTTCCATTGTTCATGATCAATCCTCTTCCGGGGCTACTTTTTTTGTAGAACCTTTGGTGATCGTAGATTTAAATAATCAGTGGAAAGAGATGCAGTTGGCCGAGCAGGATGAGGAGCGGCGGATTTTGGCGCAGCTTTCAGCGCAGGTGGGCAGCCAGGCAGCTCTTTTAGAGCAAATGGTTTGGGCGCTGGCGCATTTTGACCTTAAGTTAATGATGGCAAAATATGCCGATGCCCTGCATGCGGTTGAGCCAGTTTTATGCGAACGCAGGAAATTTAACGAAGACCATCCAGGAAATACCCTCTGTCTGTATCAGGCGCGCCATCCTTTGCTGGATTCTGAAAAAGTGGTGGCAATCGATGTTGATCTGGATCAGTCTGCCTTTGCGGTGGTCATCACCGGCCCCAACACAGGCGGAAAAACGGTCACGTTGAAAACCGTGGGCTTATTAATATTGATGCATCAATGCGGAATGCAAATTCCGGCTCAATCCGGCTCCAGACTGAGCATTTACGATAATGTGTTTGCCGATATTGGGGATGAACAGTCCATTGAGCAATCACTGTCAACTTTTTCAGGGCATGTCATGAACATTGCCCGTATTTTGCGGCTGTCAACCCGAACGGCTTTGGTATTGTTTGATGAGTTAGGGGCGGGAACAGACCCGCAGGAAGGGGCTGCTCTGGCCCGTGCTATTCTGGATTATTTAGTGCAGCAGAGGATCCCTTGTCTGGTTGCCACCCATTACCCGGAATTAAAGACCTATGCTCATGCTACTGCCGGTGTGATGAATGCCAGCATGGAATTTGATTTAAAAACGCTTCGCCCGACCTATCATCTGATGATTGGTTTGCCGGGAAGATCGAATGCTCTTTTAATTGCAGAACGATTGGGTCTGCCGGAAGGTATCCTGCAGGCAGCAAAAGAAGAGATTCACCCGGATGATCTGAAGGCCGATGCTTTGCTGGATGAAATTCATCGCCAGCGTGATCTTGCCCGCAGCAGCCGGGCTGAGGCCGAACGCGCCCGCAGCGAAGCAGAAAAAATGCGGGATGAATTGTCCAAAAAGCTGGCAGAAATAGAAGAAGAGCGCGTTCGGCAGTTGGAACAAAATCGGGCACAGGCTTTGGATGAAGTCGCAACGTTGCAGGCTGAAATCAGAGAAGTTCGCAGAGCGTTGCTTCGGGCTGGCCAACCCCTGGATGCGATAAAAGAAGTTCAGGAACATTTGGAAGCCGTGGAATGCGAAGCTGAAAAACCGGTTCGCCGAAAGATAACGCCATCCCGCCGCAGAGGCGAGCTGAAAATTGGAGAAAAAGTCAGACTGCGTAATCTTAATCTGCTGGGAAAAGTAACCGGCATCGGCAAAGATATGGTTGAAGTGCAGGCCGGGCCTTTACGGGCCAAAGCTCGCCTGGCGGATGTAGAACGCCTGGGGGTATCTGAAGAAGAACAAACCGCAGAGGTTCCTGAAGGGGGGCCGGCAAAACGGACCGTGATTCAACTGCACAGCGCTCCAGGGATGGAGGTAGATTTGCGGGGTTTACGGGCTGAAGATGCTCTGCAAAAAATGCAGGATCATATTGAGGCAGCTTACCTGGCTAACCAGCCTTTTGTTCGCATCATCCATGGCAAGGGAACCGGAAGGTTGCGCCAGGTGATCCGGGAGGCTCTGCTCAAATCTGCTTATGTGAAAAAGTTTGAATTAGGGGGAGATAAAGAAGGCGGAGAAGGCGTTACGGTTGCGTTTATGAAAGAAGAATAAAAAGGCTGTCAGCGCGATTGCCTGTCGCTGACAGCCTTTTATCGCATGAGCCCCTCGCAAGTCATGCGCCTGGTTGTCTGTACCTGTTACTCCTATTATCATAACAAATATTGTCTGTTATTCAAGTACTTTTTTGCTTACTTCTTTGCTTATCACTGACAAACCAGAAAACTGTGTAAAAGATATCGTTTCCGGTGATGAATCTGTGTAAGCGCCAGTCGGGTTTGAAACAGAGGTATGTCTCAGGATAAAAGGTTATAAGTTTATAGCGACGGTCATGCGATGGTTCTGCACAGATATTTATGAAGATTACAATTATGA
>CAZEEL010000037.1:0-2114 GCA_964511135.1 uncultured Leptolinea sp.
GAATAGGACATTTCTATCTTGCAGAAAATAGGACTTTTCTATTTAGCCTTGACAGTCATCACGAAGAGATAACCTGCCGAAAATTTAATGTTATAATGCGTGAGAGCCAATTCGTGGGTTCGAATCCCATCACTCGCTCATTCCTGAAAATCTGTTATGAGAATAAACTTTGTTTAAAATATCCGTTGCAAATGAAAAAGGCGGTGTTGCAAAAACAACCAGCGCAACTTCACTGGCTGCTGCATTGGCTGAACAACATTATCGTGTACTGCTTTTTGATTTGGATACACAGGCAAATTCAACCCTTTCAATAGGGCTGGATCCCAAACAAATAGAACATTCAATTTTTTCCAGTTTCATAAACAAGCGCCCTTTGTCAGACAGCATTCTGCCAACCAACTGTCAGAATGTATGGATTATGCCTTCCAACTTTGAGGTTGGGTTAATTGAGCAAAATTTGCCTCGTTTTGAGCATTATGAAAGCCGCCTCAAAAATCTCATGCACGACCTGGAAAACTCCTACGACTATGTTATTTTTGATTGCCCTCCATTTTTAGGTTCAGTCACCCTGAATGCACTTACTGCATCAGATTTCGTATTAATTCCAACCCAAACAGAGTTTTTCTCGATCTACTCACTTAAAAATCTTCTTGAACTTGTCCGTCAGGTTCGAGCAAAATACAACCCACAACTATATTATCGCATGCTGGTTACCATGTATGATCGAAGAAATCGCATCCATCAATTGTTTTTACAAAAACTTCAGGATGAGTTTTCAATGGGGATGATGCAAACCATCATTGAGACAGATACACGTCTTCGCGAATGCGCATACAAAGGAATAACCATTTTCCAATATGCCCCCACCACACGTGCCGCCTGCCAATTCAGAGCATTAGCCCAGGAAATCATCGAATTCCGTGAAGAACATCACCACTAATCTATTCTGCTGTTATAATTCAGAATAAATATAAATAATTTCACGGAGGACAAACATGAAAGTTATCGAAGGTTTAAAATATACCAAAGAAGACGAATGGGTAAAAGTAGAAGGCAATATCGTGACAATCGGCGTCACCGATTATGCTCAGGACCATCTTTCAGATGTCGTTTACGTTGAATACCCTGTAGAAAAAGGTGACCAGGTATCAGAAAACGATGTTCTGGTTACACTGGAATCTGTTAAAGCCGCAGCAGACATTACCAGCCCCGTATCAGGCGAAATTGTGGAAGTTAACGAAGAACTTGCCCAAAACACCAGTAATGTCAATGCAGATCCGTATGGAGCAGCCTGGATGGTTAAAATTAAAGCTGATTCTACAGCCAGCCTTAACAGCCTGTTAGATGCAGCAGGTTATGAGAAATTCTGCTCCGAACGATAAAACAAATTTTTTCTCGAAATAAAAAAGTCTTCTTCGAAAGAAGACTTTTTTATTTCTGTCTGCTCCGCTCGATTTCCACACCAACCGAACGTGAAAAGCGAACAGCGCCCGGTTTTTCAACAACAACGATAACCCGTTCTACACGGTCCATTCGAAGACAGATTTCAGCAATATCTTCTGCCAATGCCTCAACAGTATAACGCTCAGATTTTTCAACATGCTCGAAAACCACTTTCGCAACAGTTCGATAATTAATCGTTGCGTCAATATTGTCATTCGAACTTCCTGCACAAATATTGCCAAACAACTGTATGTTGACAAGGATATCCTGAGGATTTTCTCGTTCACGGTCGCTTATCCCAATCACACCACGAATTAATAAATCTTTTATAAAAACCTTATCCATATTTAACTTCTCCGTAAAACAATTTTATACCATACATCATCAAAAACAGGATTTTGCATAATTCCCTTTAGCCTGCTTTTCTTAGAAGAATAACATAAAAAAGTTTAAGCTTGCAATTAAAACTACGTACGATATAATTTTAACGTGATCCATTTTGATTGGGGAATATAATGCTTCATTTTTATGAAACCATACAGTTTATATTATAAGAATCATTCTACGAAATATTTGATATACTTGTGTTATTGACAGGTTTTTTTTTTGTAATTTCATTCGGCGATTGGTAACAAAAGTCGATATGCAAAACAGAAGAATACTGCAATCAG
>CAZEEL010000037.1:2214-20495 GCA_964511135.1 uncultured Leptolinea sp.
ATTCGGCGATTGGTAACAAAAGTCGATATGCAAAACAGAAGAATACTGCAATCAGTAACCTGATGCAGAACTTTCATAATGCATCACAACGAATTGCCATAAGATCAGCACTTCATGAAAGAAAGGCGTATGTTTTGAAGAATAAGATATATATATCAGTGTGGATACGCGGTGCAGCATTGTGTTTGGCATGTATCTCACTCATATGTGCTGCAATTTCTCTTGCCACCGTTAAAATGATGGAAAGGGATGAGTCCCGCTTAGCAGAACTCAGATCAGCACATATACAACTGACAACCGCAGCCGATTCTCTTATGAACGGCTCAGATTATCTGACTGCTGAAGTGCGCTATTTTGTCATTACCCATAACCGGCAGCATATGGATAACTACTGGGATGAAGTGAACATTACACAAAGCAGAGATAAGGCTTTAAAATCCCTTGACAAGAGTAATTTGTCATATTCATTGATCGAATACCTGACAAAAGCAAAGTCTGAATCTGATGCTCTGATTGGACTTGAAATTTTAGCCATGAAGTTAATCAGTGAAAACATTGGCATACCAGACAGCGAAGTACCCGGGGAAGTAGCTGCATATACAATCCCTCCGGTATATAAAAACCTTTCTGCTGAAAACAAATATGATCTTTCTGTAAATTTCGTTTTTGGAAATAACTATAAAGCCAGTAAAAATCGTATTCGCGGATATATTGACGAGTTCAAAAAGATTGAAAAAGAGCAATTTAAAAATCAGGAAACAGAATTCGTTAAAAATATAACGAAGTTAAACAATACAATCACGACAGCAATGATTCTTTGCATCGTCATGCTGATCAGCGCTGTCTTTCTTTTTTATTTTGGAGCTGCAATACAAATCAGATACCTCAATAAAGAAATTAAAAACGACCGGAATTATCCGCTTCTTCAAATTCCCAGGTTTATATCTTTGGATTTAAAAGATCTTACATTAACCATTAATTCACTGTCAACTCGTTTAAAAATGCAGCAGAATGCCTATGAACATCTTCAGATTACCGATGAGATCACCGGACTGCCTCATCGTAAGATTGCAATCGAGTACATACAAGATCATCTGGAAAAAAAAGCTGCTTTGGCGGTTCTCATAATAAGAGTGAACGACTTTAGTACCCTTAACAGCAAATATGGATATTTAACCGGAGATCAGATTTTACAGGAAGTCGCAAATAAACTTTCGAGAACCATCACTCCACAGATGGGAGTTGTATCCAGGCTAACCGGCCCTGAATTTATGGCGGTGTTATCAAACACCGATGAAGAAAAATTACAGATGGTTGAAAACCTCATTATTTCAAAAATCAGTACGATTACAGGATCAGATATAGGAATTAAAGAAGTTGAATCAAAAATTACAGCCAGACTGGGGCATGCTTTTTGGGATGGCGAACAAAAAACTACAGAAATGGAACTGTTTAAAAAAGCAGGCAGGGCTTTAATTTCAGAGAACAAAAATGTATCGAACTGACTTCAGAAAGAGTACACAAAGCAATGAATATTAACACCACTAAAAATAATAAGTCAACATTTTATGTGCTATTCGCCCTGATCATTGCATGTCTGATTGCAATCGTGTGGTTTAACAAGTCTTTTAAAGATAAAATGTCCGAAATTCAACTTAAGCACATTGCAGAAGACACTGAAAAATATGCCACGATTTTAGATAATAAACTGAACGAAGAGCACAGCAAACTTCAAATTCTTGCTTTGAGTTACCAGGAGAACGTTCCGGAATTTCTTAAAAGATTATCACTTTTTGAAGAAGCAAATGATCTGACAGATATTCTGGCAGTCAACATGCAGGGAAATCACCTGATTGATGAAGAAATCGAACAGACCCTGACTTACTACAAGCCTTATCTTGACGGAAACCGATACATATCTCCGGTCTACTATGGCGCTTCCGGCATAAGTCAAATAACATTTGAAGAACCAATCACAATCGACAAAGAAGACATAGGCGCCATTCTGGCAAGCTACCCTGCAGCACACTTCCTTGATCTATACCCGCAGGAGTGGGAAGGTATAGGATTTTCCTGTGTAACAGACCAATATGGAAATTTTATTTTCAAACCACAAAATCAAGCTGTTCATCAGAAAGTTGATAACCTTAAAAAGCTTTTAACTGAAGAAGAGGATATCAAATCCCTTGAACAAGCGCTTTCAGAAAAAAAACAATCAGAAATCAGTATTTTCTATCAGAAAGAAAAATTACTTGCATGGATCTATCCACTGAAAGCAACTTCCAATTGGTTTATAGTGTTTGCCATGTCTGAAAACGTAATTTCAGAGCAAATTAATCGATTAAGTAAGTTTTTGATTGGAATCTTCGCTGTAGTCATAATAATTACGCTTGTAATCTCTGCTCTATCCCTCTTCAGAGCACAACAATATAGCCGTGAATTGATACGCTTAGCCACCATAGATCCGGTTACAGGCATTTATAACTACGACGGTTTTAAACTGTATGCAAAAAAAATCATCGAAGAAAACCCCAATACCCATTGGGCTTTGATGTATAACGATATTAAGCATTTTAAACTGATCAATGACCGATATGGCTTTGAAACCGGAGACAAAATATTACGGCACGTTGCCACACAGTTAAAACAAATGAGAAATCTTGTCATTTGCGGAAGGCTCAGCAAAGATAACTTCCTGTCTTTAATTTCTTTTCAGAATGAAAACGAACTGTACGAAGACTACAAGACAATAAGAACTGCCGCCTGTAACATTCAAAGCATTACCAACGACAATAATATGCTCATCATTTATGCCGGAGCATATTACATGGATGACAGCCACGAAAAAATATCGGTACAGCAAATGATTGACCGAGCCATCGTTGCCCAAAAAGAAGCAATCAAACAGAGTCAACTCAATCTTCTCATTTATTCTGAAGGACTTTTAGCAAAACAAAAAGAAGAATTTGATTTGGAACAAAGAATGTATACTGCTTTGGAAAATAATGAATTTCTGATGTATCTACAGCCTAAAGTAAGGATCGAAGACAAAAAAGTTGTTGGCGCAGAAGCGCTTTCCAGGTGGAACCATCCTGAGAAGGGACTGATTATGCCAGCCACCTATATTCCACTTTTTGAAAGAACCGGCTTTATTCGAAAGCTTGACACCTATATGGTCGAAAAAGCCTGTGCCCTGTTGCGCAAATGGCTGGATGCAGGGAAAGATGCCATAGATTTGTCAGTAAATGTATCCCGGGCTTTAATCGCCGATGATGAATTTTTATATGCATATACAAAACTCAAGCGCCAATACAATCTGCCTGACAACTGTCTGGAGCTTGAATTTACAGAAAGCATGGCTTTGGATGATACGAACCGAATCAGAGAAGTAACAGAATATCTGCGCAGCAATGGGTTTATTTGCTCCATAGACGATTTCGGTTCAGGCTATTCTTCTTTAAACCTGCTGAAAGATCTGTCCATTGATGTTTTAAAAATAGACAGAATTTTCTTTGAAAATGGTCTGACAGCTTTTAAAGAGAGAACCATTGTTCGAAATATAGTTACCATGGCTCACGAACTTTCTATCACAACCGTAGCCGAAGGCGTAGAGAACACCGAAACAGTAGAATTTCTGAACAGCATTCACTGTAATTCAATTCAGGGCTTCATATTTGCCAAACCAATGCCAATTGAAAAATTTGAAGAAACATACCTGAATTAACAGAGAGCGCATCTGAAGAAACCTTACCCGCATCACCCTGCAGCGGTTAAACTCATACGTAACCCAAAACTCAGCCCGTAAACCACTTTCAAAACGATGCAACAATTCTGCCTGACGGTTACCTGCTGAGTTCTTTTTCATCCGGTAAATATTTGTAAAAAAGACATATCAATATTCATAAAACGACAAATAAGGGCTGATGGTAAAATGAAAATAAACAACATCTATAAGGATTTAATATGAACAGCCAGGAACTTCAACAAGCTGCTATTCAGACCATCCGCTTTCTTTCAGCCGATGGCATACAAAATGCAAAATCGGGTCACCCCGGCTTGCCGATGGGGTGCGCAGCGATTGCCTATACAATCTTCACACGTCATTTACGTTTCGATCCTGCTGATCCCCATTGGATAAACAGAGATCGTTTTATTTTATCAGGCGGGCATGGTTCCATGCTGTTATATTCCATGCTGTATCTGACAGGGTATGCGGTCACATTGGAAGATATCAGACAATTTCGTCAATGGGGCAGCATTACACCCGGGCACCCCGAATCTGGGATAACTCCAGGAGTAGAAACCACAACCGGCCCCCTCGGACAGGGATTTTCCAACGGAGTAGGAATAGCCGTTGCTGAAGCGCATCTGGCATCTGTTTTTAATCGACCCAATTATCCGGTGATCAATCATATTACATACGCCCTGGTTACCGATGGGGATTTAATGGAAGGCATTTCTTCTGAGGCCGCCTCGATTGCAGGCCACTGGAAACTTGGAAAATTAATTTATTTATATGACGATAACAACATTACCATTGATGGTTCAACCGATTTGACATTTACAGAAAACCGTGAAGAACGTTTTAAAGCATATGGCTGGCATACCATACAGGTTAAAGATGGCAACAATGTCGACGAAATAGACCAGGCCATTCAACTTGCCAGGAAAGATCCGCGACCCAGCCTCATTCTATGCAAAACAAAAATCGGTTTCGGGCTGCCAACCCGTCAGGGTACATCCAAAGCACATGGCGAACCGCCAGGCGTCGAAGAACTCAATAATGCCAAGTCAAACGCCAACTGGCCTACAGAACCCCTGTTTTATGTACCTGACGAAGTTTTAGAATACTTTCGTTCTATTGGCAAAGCAGGCACGCTGCAGCATAACCAATGGAACAAATTATTTGATCAATATCAGAAAGAGTATCCTGACGAATCCTCTGAGTTACGAAGACGTTTTTCATCTGATTTGCCAAATCAATTGGAGCAACGCTTCCCGCAATTTCCCGCTGATTCAAAAGGCATTGCCAGTCGAGCTGCATCATCTCAGGTGCTAAATGCCCTGGCCCCTCATATGCCCGAGTTAATGGGTGGTTCTGCTGATCTGGCGCCGTCTAACAATACCTGGCTTCAGAATATTCAGGCTTTTCAGGCAGATACACCTCAGGGCAGAAATTTTCATTTTGGCATTCGCGAACATGCCATGGGCGCCATCGTAAATGGCATGATCTGGCATGGCGGAATTCGCTCCTACGGCGCCACATTCCTGGTTTTCAGCGATTACATGCGTAATCCTATACGAATTTCTGCCCTTTCTCATTTACCCAGCATTTGGATCATGACACACGACAGTATTGGCGTTGGAGAAGACGGCCCCACGCACCAACCGGTGGAACAATTGGCCTCTCTGCGAGCCATTCCAAATTTACATGTCATTCGACCTGCAGATGCCAATGAAGTCTCAGCTGCATGGAAACATGCAATCTACCGAAAAGACGGCCCCACCTTATTGGCATTAAGCCGCCAGGCATTGCCAACCATTGACCGCACGGTTTACGCCGATGCCAACCTTTTGGAAAAGGGCGCCTATACCTTAAAAGATTTTGGAGAAACATCCCCCCAAATCATCCTCATGGCAAGCGGTTCAGAAGTATCCCTCATCCTGGAAGCGGCTCAACAACTGAACGATTCTGGAATTTCAGTTCGTACCGTGTCCTTCCCCTGCTGGGAGCTTTTTAAGCTGCAAACAAAAGAATATCAGGATTCAGTTCTTCCGCCATCCATTCTAAAACGAATTGCTGTCGAAGCCGGCGTCTGTCAGGGATGGGAAAAGTGGGTCGGCGATCAGGGAGCGATCATTGGCATGGATCATTTTGGCGCTTCTGCTCCGGGAGCAACTGTTTTCAGACAATTTGGATTTACGGTTGAAAATATCCTGAAAACCGCTGAAATAATCCTTGCCGCAGGAAGAAAGTGATTTCAGAATGAAAATTGTTGTCACAAACGACCATACATCATTAGTCATAAAAGAAATGGTTCTGAAAACCTTAAAAGAAACCGGTCACGAATATATGGATCTTGGAGTAAACTCGACTGAATCCGTTGATTTTCCAGACATGGCTGAACAGGGCGGAAGAATAATCCAATCCGGTCAGGCAGAGCGCGGCATATTTATGTGCGGATCAGGAGTTGGCGTATCCATCACTGCGAACAAAATGAAAGGAATATATGCCGGCCTTTGCCATGATACCTATTCTGCTCATCAAGGCGTTGAACACGATAATATGAATGTTTTATGCATGGGCGGTCGCGTCATTGGTCCTGAAGCAGCCCGTGAAATAGTCCTCGCATTTATAAATGCAAAATACCAGGGAACAACTGTTGAAAGATTTCAGCGACGGGTAGATAAAATTAAGAAAATTGAAAGTGAGTAACCCATGATCACATCCCAACATTCAATCTCTTCAGAATATTTTGAAAAAGGACAATCTCTTTGGTTTGATAATATTCAGCGTAAATTACTGACTTCCGGACAGTTTCAAAAAATGATCGAATCAGGAGATATTCGCGGCATAACATCCAACCCAACTATTTTTCAGCAAGCCATCTCAAAGTCAAACGACTACGATCAGGATATTCAAACAATGTCCTGGGCTGGAATGGATGCTGAATCAATCTTCTATAACCTTGCAATACAGGATATTCAGAATGCCGCTGCCCTTTTTGAACCATTGTATACATCAAGTAATAAACTGGATGGATATGTCAGTCTTGAAGTCAGCCCCACGCTGGCACATGACACGCAGGCAACCATTGATGAGACAAAACGGCTTTGGGAAAGAGTAAACCGGCCCAACTTAATGGTTAAAATTCCTGCCACGCGCGAAGGAATTCCTGCAATTCGTAAAGTTATTTCTGAAGGAATTAATGTAAACGTTACCTTAATTTTTTCACAGGAAAGATATGCAGAGGTCATTAACGCCTACCTCTGCGGGCTGGAAGATCGATTGCAATCCGGTCAATCACTGGAAGGAATTGCCTCGGTAGCCAGCTTCTTTGTATCCCGCCTGGACAGCAATATTGACCGCAAACTTGCAGCACTGGGCACAGAAAAAAGCAAATCGATGTCTGGAAAAGCTGCTGTCGCCAATGCAGCTCTGGCATACAGTTTATTTGAAAAAGAATTCTATTCGCCGCGATTTGAGATATTAAAAAGAAATGGCGCTCAGTTTCAACGCCCGCTGTGGGCATCCACCAGCACAAAAAATCCGGATTACCCTGATTTATTATATGTGGATACATTAATAGCCCCACACACCGTAAACACCGTTCCCCCCAAAACATTAACCGCCATTCTGGATCATGGCAACCCCTCAGTAAACATCGCTGAACAACAAAAACTGGTTCCGGATGTAATGAATACCCTGGCTGACTTAGGTATCAGCATGAGTCAGGCCACACAGGAATTAGAAGAAGAAGGTGTTGCCAGTTTTCTAAAAGCGTATACTGATTTGCTGCATGAAATTGATAAACGAAAAAATGACTTTATCGCTGAATTAGGTCCGCTTTCACAGCCGGTACAGAACCGCCTGAAAAACTTTATATCAGATGCGACAGTCAGCCGAATGTTTGCCAAAGACCCCACCCTGTGGAGCAATAACCCCGACGCATTCTACGAGATTCAACATCGACTGGGCTGGCTTGATTCCCCCAAAACAAGCCTTGCGAATATTAACCAATATAAGGCATTAAAAGATAAAGTGATATATTATGGCTACACGCAAGTTATGCTTTTGGGTATGGGAGGCTCTTCAATGGCCCCGGAAGTATATTCCGAGATTCAGAGATATTTACGTCCATCCGAACCAGGCCTGCCAATAATAATTCTCGACACAACAGACCCGGCTCAGGTAACTCAGACAGCACGATCCTGTAACCCGCTGAAAACTTTATACATTGTTGCCAGCAAATCCGGATCGACGGCTGAGATTGACGCATTATTTCATTATTTCTGGAGCATTACCCAGGCGTTAACCGGCCCGCAAGCTGGCCTGCATTTCGTTGCCATAACCGACCCCGGATCATCCCTCGAAAAGCTGGCTTTGGAAAACCAGTTCCTGGCCGTCTTTCACGGAGACCCTGCCGTTGGAGGCCGCTTCTCTGCATTAACCGCGTTTGGGTTGGTTCCAGCCATACTGGCAGGCATTGACCCGATACCATTGCTGACCGATGCAGAACAATTGCGTATGAACTGTCTGCCTGAAAGTAACCCAACCAATAATCGCGGTCTTCTTTTAGGGGCCATTCTTGCAGAAGCATGGAAGCATGGAAAAGATAAGCTCACACTTTTATCAGATGAACCCGTAAAAGCCATTGGCGCCTGGATCGAACAATTAATTGCAGAAAGTTCCGGTAAAACAGAAAAAGGAATTATCCCGGTGGATCTGGAACCAGCCTGCCCCGTTGAGGCATATCATTCAGACCGATTGTTTGTTTATTTCAAAAATAACGGTATGCTTCAACAGCGCATTGATCAAATAACTTCTGCCGGCCATCCGGTGATTACATTGGAAATTCCCACCCCTGCATCCCTGGGTTCACAGTTTTTTGTCTGGGAATATGCAACCGCAATCGCCTGCACGGTATTAAATGTCAATGCATTTGATCAACCAGATGTGCAAGACAGTAAAAGCCGCACAATCAATAAAATCAAAGAATATACTTTAAACCATACCTTAAAATCTTCTTCACCTCAACTTGAAGATGAGCACATCCAGATATTCCTGGAAAATGCACCCCATATTGATACGAAATCTCCGCTGGAAGCAATAAAAGCATTTCTGAAACAGGCCACAGATTTTGATTATGTAGCAATCAATGCCTATCTCCCGCGCAATTCAGACACGTTGTCAGCTTTACAGCATTTCCGTAAACAGGTAATGAACATAACCAAATGCACGACAACATTAGGGTATGGTCCGCGATTTTTACACTCAACCGGTCAACTGCATAAAGGCGGACCTGATCATTGCCTGTTTGTTCAAATTACAGGAGAAATAACCAGCGAAGATCCTCTGATTCCGGCAAAGCCCTATTCGTTCGGAATTTTACAAACCGCGCAGGCCCAGGGCGACATGGAAGCTTTGGTTGGCAGAAATCGCCGCGTTCTGCGTATTCATCTCAAACAAAACAAATTGCCTGATTTGGCTTAACGAAAGTACGCGTTCTTTTAAACATGCCGGATTATCATTTTCATCAATGTCTCAACCCAACCTGCAGGTTCAGGTTTCCCGCTGTTCAAACAGATCACAACTGCAACTGTCCAAAATGCGGGAAACCTGCCCGCAGAATAGAAAAAGTAGAAGAAAACCTGCCATTGCAACCCGGCATTCACGCACAGGGAGAACTGGAAGTTCTGGCAGACAATATTCGCAGTGCATACAACATCGGCTCAATTTTTCGCACAGCAGACAGCGCAGGTGTCTCAAAAATCACGCTGAGCGGTATCTCTCCCACGCCCTTGCAGGCCAAAGTTGCAAAAACAGCGCTCGGTGCAGAAAACTGGGTCTCATGGGAACAAAGCTGGAATGCCTTCGAAACCTGTCAGGCAAAACAACAAAATGGCTTTCAGATTCTGGTGCTTGAAAAAACAGTAACTGCCGCCCCGCTTTTTCAACTTCAAAAGCAGGACCTGCGCTCTAAAATATTGATGGTGATTGGAAATGAAAACGAAGGGATTGACCCACAAATTCGCCTGTTGGCAGATGAGATACGCTTTATCCCAATGTACGGAAACAAAGAATCTTTGAATGTTTCTGTAGCCTTTGGAATTGCAGTGTATTGGATAAGAAACATTTTAAACGCTTCTGAAGAAAGCAAGGCTTTCATGGAGGTCGCTGACATCCCCTCATGAAGCAGATGATTTACCGGCAAAAATCAGGTGCTTTTTGATGCGATAAAGATTGATATTTTCACGTTACAATATAAAAAACTCTGTTGCGAGGGATCATGCAAAAATATATCCTATCCATAGATCAGGGCACAACCAGTTCCCGTTGCATCATTTTTGATCAACATGGGCAGATAAAATCATTTCACCAGAAAGAACATAGTCAGTTTTATCCTGCGCCCGGATGGGTAGAACATGATCCGGAAGAAATTTGGCTTAATTGTGTTCAGACAATCCATGAAGCCATGCAGAAAGCCCGCCTGGAATCGACAGATATCCAGGCAATCGGAATTACCAATCAAAGAGAAACGGTTGTCGCCTGGAACCGGAATACCGGACTTCCCTATGCGAACGCAATTGTCTGGCAGGATACCCGTACAGCAGCTGATTGCAACTCTATAATACAGAATTCCGGGCAGGATTATTTAAGATCGAAAACCGGGCTTCCAATTGCTGCTTATTTTTCACTCACAAAAATCTTATGGTTACTGAACACCATCCCCGGGCTCCGAAAAGATGCCGAAAAAGGCGCCGCCCTGTTTGGAACAATCGATAGCTGGTTAATCTGGAACTTAACAGGAGGAAACGCATCTTCCATCTTTGCAACCGACCCAACCAATGCATCGCGAACGCAAATAATGAATATCAATACCCTGGGTTGGGATTCTGACATTGCAAAAGAGTTTGAAATTCCTCTGCAATCCTTGCCAAAAATTCAACCTTCGATTTCCTTTTTTGGAGAATGCAAAACTGTCTTAATCGGGGTACCTGTTTACGGAGTATTAGGAGATCAGCAGTCAGCGTTGTTTGGGCAAACCTGCTTTGACCCGGGCGAAGCCAAAAACACTTACGGAACCGGTTGTTTTCTTTTAATGAACACCGGTGAAAAACCGGTATTAAGTAAACATGGTTTATTAACCACAATTGCCTGCCAATTTGAAAAACAAAAACCGATTTATGCACTGGAAGGATCCATTGCTGTAACCGGCTCACTGGTACAATGGTTAAGAGACAATCTTAATCTGATAAAAGAATCTTCAGAAATTGAATCCCTTGCTTTAAGTGTTAAAGATAACGGAGATGTATATTTTGTTCCTGCATTTTCCGGTTTATTTGCGCCCTATTGGCGGATGGACGCCAGAGGAATCATTGCAGGACTGACCCGATACAGCCATGCCGGGCATATTGCGCGGGCCGCATTAGAAGCCACTGCATACCAAACCCGCGAAGTTATGGAAGCAATGCAAAAAGATTCCAATATTCCGCTCAGTCAGCTTAAAGTAGATGGCGGCATGGTTAAAAACCGGTTTCTGATGCAATTTCAGGCTGACCAACTACAGGTTCCTGTACAAAGTCCATTAATTATTGAAACAACCGCATCAGGAGCCGCTTTTGCTGCCGGACTTGGCTCAGGCTATTGGTCTTCATTGGCAGATTTGAAAGAACTGTCCCGCTCAGGAACTTCCTGGACTCCCAAAATGAAAGCGGATGAAAGCGACCGGCTCTATGGTCGCTGGCAACAGGCAGTACAGAAATCAATGAATTGGGTTTGATCGTATTAATCCTGATACATTTTCTATATTCATACCATTTTTTCATAAAATTTTATCTTTTTTCTGTCAATTTCTTGACAACTTAAAGTTTTCCATTAAAATCATACACGATGAATTCGAATAATTCTTCTCACCAGTTTCGACGAGCAAACCCTGCCATCTCTATCCGGCGAGGTGATATATCGCGCGTTAAAGAGAAGTAAGTAATCGAACGATAATATTCTCTTCCGCAGCTTTTAAAAAGCCCTCCTTCCGGAGGGCTTTTTATATTTTCCGGTCAGAATCTTTTTAAACTCAAAAAGGAGTAGTGAAAATGGCAAAAGCAAGTATTAAGAAAGTTGTGTTAGCGTATTCAGGCGGGCTGGATACTTCGGTAATTGTGCCCTGGCTGAAAGAAAACTATCAGTGCGAAGTAATCTGCTATTGTGCAGATGTCGGTCAGGCTGAAGAGCTTTCAGGGCTGGATGAAAAAGCCAAAAAAAGCGGCGCCAGCAAATTGATTATAGAAGACCTGCGCTCTGAGTTGGTAACCGACTATATCTTCCCGCTCATTCATTCCGGCGCGGTTTATGAACGGAAATATCTATTGGGAACAGGCATTGCCAGACCTTTAATCGCCAAACATCAGGTAATGATAGCCGATCAGGAAGGCGCCGATGCCGTATGCCACGGCTGCACCGGAAAAGGAAATGATCAGGTTCGTTTTGAACTCACCTATACATCGCTCAACCCACATCTGCAAATCATAGCGCCCTGGCGTACCTGGGAAATTCAGTCGCGTGAAGATGCTGTAAATTATTTAAAAGACCGTAATCTGCCCCTGCCTGACAAAAACCCATCCCTGTACAGCCGTGATCGCAATCTTTGGCACATCAGTCATGAAGGCGGTATGATTGAAGATGCCAATACAGCACCGGATGAATCCATTTTTATGCTCACCGTCTCTCCGGAAAAAGCGCCAGACACCCCGGAAATAATTGAAATTGGCTTTGAACAGGGCAACCCCATAACACTGAACGGGCAAACAACAGACCCTGTTACGCTGATTGAAACCCTGAATGCACTGGGCGGAAAACACGGCATCGGCCGGGTAGACCTCGTAGAAAACCGGCTGGTAGGGATGAAATCGCGCGGCATTTATGAGACCCCCGGAGGGACAATTTTAATCACCGCCCATAAAGAACTTGAATCCATTACCCTCGATCGCGAAACACTGCATTATAAGGATATAGCCTCTCAGCGCTACGCAGAATTGGTATATTACGGACAATGGTTTACCCCGCTGCGCGCCTCACTGGATGCATTTTTTTCAGAGACACAAAAATCAGTCAACGGCACAGTCAAACTGAAACTCTACAAGGGAAACATAATCATCATGGGTCGTACCAGCCCCAACAGCCTCTATCGGGAAGAATATGCAACTTTTGGTCATTCAGCAGCTTATGACCATAATGATTCGGCCGGGTTTATTCGCTTGTTTGGACTTCCGCTCAGGGTACAGGCCATGGTGGCCAATTCAGTCAACCATACCCATCTGATTAAATCGTAAACAGATTGTATAGAATTCATTGGATAAGTCTGGGCTCCAATTAAGTATTCAGAACCCGGACTTATATTGGAGATAAATATTATGAATCTATGGTCAGGCAGATTCAACGATAGTTTGGATTTTGCAGCATTCAGATTAAACAGTTCGCTCTCTTTCGATCAGCGCATGGCAATAGCAGATGTAAAAGGAAGCATTGCCTGGGCAAAGGCTTTAAAAAAAGCCGGCATTCTAAATACACAGGAAAACAAACAAATACGAAACGGGCTGGAAGAGATCCTGCAGGAATTTATAGATCACTCATTTGTTTTTGCAGAAAGCGACGAAGACATTCACACAGCCGTCGAACGCCGACTGACTGAAAAAATTGGCCCTGCAGGAGGCAAGCTCCATACCGGACGCAGCCGAAATGATCAGGTTGTCACAGATTTTCGCCTGTGGATGATCGAAGCGATTAACCGATTGGATGACAGAGTAAAAGAGGTACAGCAGGCATTGCTGGACAGGGCAGAGCAGGATACCGGTGTAATTATCCCTGGGTATACCCATACTCAACAGGCTCAGGCAATTCTATTAAGTCACTGGTGGCTTTCTCATTTCTGGGCATTGCAGCGTGACCGGCAACGTTTGAGCGATATGAAAAAACGCGTTCAAATCAGCCCGTTAGGATGCGGTGCGCTGGCCGGCACAGCTTTTCCAATTGACCGATTTCAACTGGCCAAATCGTTAGGATTAGGCAAGCCGGCGCCAAACAGTATTGACGCCGTTCATGATCGAGATTTTGCGGCCGAATTCCTGTTTTGGGCAGCCTTAAGCGCTGTTCATCTCAGTCAACTGGCTGAAGCCCTGATCCTTTATTCAACCGTCGAATTTGGTTTTATAACACTGGCAGATGCCTATTCCACCGGTTCAAGCCTGATGCCCCAAAAACGCAACCCTGATCCGCTTGAACTGGTAAGAGCCCGCAGCGGAACACTTACCGGAAAACTTGCAGGTTTCCTCACAGTATTAAAAGGCCTGCCATCAGCCTATGATAAAGACCTCCAGGAAGATAAACCAGCCGTCTTTGAAGCAGCAGATATGCTGGAATTATTACTGCCGGTTTTAAGCGGTGTACTTTACACATTAACCATTCACCCTGAACGAATGCGCGCAGCAATGAGCTGGCAAATGCAGGCAACAGATCTGGCAGATTACCTCGTCAGAAAGGGAATTCCATTTCGCGAAGCCCACACAGCAGCCGGGAAAGCAGTACGCAAAGCGGAAGACATGAACATACCCTTAAAAGATTTACCCTTTGAAATCTGGCATACGATTCATCAGGCATTCGATACTGATTTATTTCAAATGTTCGATGTAGATACAACCCTGGCTTTCCGAAACGCCTGGGGAGGAACAGCCCCACAGGCAGTCAATCAACAGTTAAAACTTGCCAAAGAAATCCTTTCAAAAGGATACGGCCGAAATTTCGATTTTTTTTGACATCCTGATGATTGCATTGTATAATTTTTTGCTGCAAATACCACGGCGGAAGCCGAATTAGTACGAGCGAAGGTAACCGGAATCAGGGTGAGAGGCGCTCAAAGGATGGAAAAATGGAAAAAGTAGTTTTAGTAGCCGAACCACGCAAAGTGATCGGCAAACAGGTAAGCGCACTTCGCAGAGAAGGCAAACTGCCTGCTGTCGTCTATGGTCAAAAAATTGATCCAACCCCTATTACATTAGATCTCAAAGAAACAACCAAAATTCTATCAGGTCTGACATCTTCCAGTCTCATCAATATTCAGATTGGTGAAGTTCAACACACTGCTCTTGTTCGTGATCGTCAGCGCGATTATATTCATAACCGCCTGATCCACGTTGATTTCCAGGTTGTGTCTCAGGATGAGACAATCCGCGCCAATGTAAGTGTCGAAATCGTTGGTATTTCTCCGGCGGTTAAAGATTTCAACGGCGTCATTGTTATTGGCTTGAATGAGCTTGCAGTAGAATGCCTTCCAAAAGATCTCCCCGAGCGGTTGGTGATCGACATTTCTACCCTCACCAGGATAGGAACCGGGATCTATGTTCGGAATATTAACTTTGGCGATAATGTAACCGTCCTAGAAGACAGCGATGAAATGATCGTTATGGTAACTTCCTCAATGGAAGATGCAGGTAAAGGTACCGGAGAAATTGAAGCCGAAGAATCTGAACCTGAAGTGATTGAAAAAGGCAAGAAAGAACTCGAAATCGACGACTAGTAAAGAAATTAATTGTTACCTGTTTCGCTTAACAGCTGCCGTTTCTTTACCGGCAGCTGTTTTCATTGACTCAGACTGGATATTAAAACCTGGGTAATGGCTGCCGTAATCCCCCATACAACCTCCCCCTCATACTCGGCATAATAAACGGCTGATTCAAATTCAACATCAGAAAATGAGCGCTTTTTAATAACCCAATGATCTTTATTGCGTAAAAAGGCCAATGGAACAGAAAAGATCGATTCCACTTCGTTCGGATTAGGGATCAACTGTTCAGGAAACCGAATGACACCAACAACCGGTGTAATCACAAAACGCGAGACAGTATAATATTTTGGCAATTCACCTAAAACACTCACGTTTTCTTTCAGGAGATGAATCTCTTCATAGGATTCACGTACGGCCGTCTCACAATAAGTTTTATCTGACGCATCCACAGACCCGCCCGGAAAAGACACCTGACCGCTGTGAGACATTAATTGAGAGCTTCTATGCGTATAAAAAATCTCCCACTCCTGAGAATTCCAGTAAAACGGAATAAGTACTGAAGCTTGCTTCCACCCCTGAGGGGCAAAAACAACCTTTTTACTGAGAGGTAAAATAGATTCTTTCAGGCAAATAACCTTGTTTCGTTCCTTCGGCGGTAAAAAATCAAGATTATCAGCCATAGAATAATTCAGTTTTCGTCCTGAAGAGATTGAAATGCAGCAGACTGGTCAGAAAAATGAACAGAGCGGCAAACATCAGGTATCCGGTATGAGACACCATTCTGTCAGTAGGGCGAAAGTGCTCAAAATCTGCCTTATAAAATCGCAGCATAATATCGCAGACTTCGATAAAGCCAAAACCTTCCCGTTTTAAAGCACTTAAACAACGTATCACCTGATTTGCAGTCGGAACAATGCACCCAAAAAAACCGCCCGGTTTTAAAGCAGCTTTCACATGATGCAGATAATCATAAGGATGCTGAACATCCAAATAAACGACAGGTAAGTTCGTTTCTGAAAAACCTTGTTCAATATCCTGATTTTTAAATATTACCCGGTCTGAAAGACCAACCCGCTCCAGGTTTTTTCTGGCTAAAGCCTGACAATCCTGGCCTTTATCATAAGAAATTACCTGCCCGTGCTCTCCTGTTGCAAAAGCCAATGCAATTGTCAGCGCCCCTGACCCGGTACCGGCTTCCAATACAGTCATACCAGGCCCAATCCCCATATAAGAAAGAATATATCCTATATCCTTTGGGTACATAATCTGAGTTGTCCGTGGAATTGTTCGTAACAAATCAGAAAGTCCGGGCTGAAGAATATAAAATGGGCTCCCATTACGACTGGTAAAATAGCTGCCCCAGGGAATACCAATTAACTCATTGTGATAAATAACTCCACGGTGTGTATGCAATTCTGCATCAGCTTTAAGTCGAACAATAAAATTCTGACGCCGTAAACCTACCAATTGAGCTAAATCACCCGCCTTCGTTATTGAGTCATCTGAAAACCATGTCATGAATACCTGCTCTTTTTATCTGCATCAAGATCTGCATTTTGAATTAAACTCAGCCAATAAAAGAACCCCAGTACACACAAACACACAATGACCCCCATCCCAACATGCAGAGAACCAACACTCCAAAAAGTAATCGAATAACGTGCCGCTACATATTGCCCCAACCAAAAACCTGTCCAGCTGAAAACAATATATAGAATAAGCCGCAACAGCCCGCCGCCGCGCCACAGGTGAAATAATGAGCCAATCAGAGAAGCAATTACAAAACCCAATATAATCGCCGGAAAAGTCATAAAACAAAACTCCTTTACTGAATAAAACCAGCTCCAAGCACTTCACGCTGGTGATAAAAAACAGCAAATTGCCCTGGTGTCAAATCAAAGACTGGTTCAAAAAAAGCCAACTGCACCATGCTGTTTTCTTTAATTGTAACCTGAACAGGTATTTTTTCAGAACGATATCGAATCATCACATCCGCCTGAAAGGTTGGGTTTTTTGGGGTTTCTACAATCCAATTCACCTGCGTTACATCGGCTGAAAAAATTCCGGCCTGATTTCGGGTGCCAACAATAAGGGTATTGGTTGAAACATCTTTTCGTACAACATAATAGGCTTCGGCATTGGATATGCGAATCCCTTTCCGTTGGCCAATGGTATAGCGCGGTAATCCCTGATGCTCCCCTAATATATTACCTTCAACATCTTTGATAAAACCCGGCTGAAAAATGTTCGGGCATTGAACAGATAAGAAATCCCGATAATTATCATGAGGAAGAAAACATAAATCCTGACTTTCTTCTCTTTCAACGGCCGGAAGTTGATACATACGGGCATAATCACGAACCTGATCTTTTGTAAAATCACCCAAAGGCATCAGTGAAGCAACCAATTGTTTCTGGGCAAGCATACTCAACACATAAGACTGATCTTTCTTACCATCCATCCCCTGCAAAAGATGCACCCGACCGTTTTGATCTCGCTGAAGAATACTATAATGCCCTGTAGCCACCCATGAAATATCACGGCGGGATGCTTCATCTAAAAGTGCATTCCATTTTATATGTGGGTTGCAAAGAATACATGGATTTGGAGTTCTGCCGGCGCCATATTCGAAGCAAAAATATGTGTGAATAAACTCTTCAAATTTTTCTCGCAGATCAAAACGAATAACGGGAATTTCAAGAACAGACGCATTTTGCTGCACTGCCTCCCACTCTTTCAGGATAGAATCATCTTCTTCCCGATATTTCCACATCAGAAAATGTATACCCAATACCGAATAACCGCTATCCTTTAGTAATCCGGCAGCAACAGCACTGTCTATTCCTCCGCTCATCGCAACCAACACTTTTTTATTATTCTGAAGTGATTGATTCATCATATCCATATTTCTGGATTATAGCATTGTATCAGTCACAATATATTGCACCAGGGCAATCGCATCAAAAAATATAGGATAATGGTCATAGATCAACGAACAAG
>CAZEEL010000038.1:0-20245 GCA_964511135.1 uncultured Leptolinea sp.
CCAGGACGCGGCCCTCTCAAGGCCAAAACAGGGATTCGAATTCCCTTGGGGGCACAAATTCAGATACACAAACCGCAGCAGGAAGAAAATATATAACGTGTGCGGAAGTTTTATCAACCGGAATTATTTCCGAAACAACCGGGGATAAAACCTCAGTTTCTGTTTCAGAAGAAGTATTTTGGCCACTCAAAACTTCTTTTATCTGATTGGCACACGTTGAAGCTTCCGGCGCAGGCATTTTTACCTTTTTATGTCAACATGAGCAAAGACTGCGATAGTCTTATCGCAGTTCCCCGAAGTTTTTATTTAATTCCCTTTTGATGATAAGGGTCTGATATGAAATTAATCCGAACGATCTTTAACGTTCACTCATATATACGATTATAAATAAAGATATGGCTGCATATACTATAGAGGCGACGATGGGATTTGAACCCATGATAAGGGTTTTGCAGACCCGTGCCTTGCCACTTGGCCACGTCGCCTTATAAGATGGCAGCAAGCAACATATCTGTTGCTTGCTTATTGAGAGCGGGCAACGGGACTCGAACCCGTGACCTTCTCCTTGGCAAGGAGACATTCTACCAACTGAACCATGCCCGCGTACTTCATCATCTAATTGTTGCAAAAGTATATCAAAACTGATTTAGTTCGTCAACACCTGAAATTTTTCAGGTTCCCTCAGAATTTAAAGAACCGTATACAGTTGCATTAACAATCAGGAATATTACCACAAAGCAGAAAATAAAACCACATTTAAAGACAGAAAATCACAGCCCTCTTAAAGTTATTCAGGTTGCGATCAAAGCACATTGCGTTAAAGTTCTTCGCCGCTTCTTTTTACCCGGTTCTTTAAAACTTCAGACCGGGCTGTGAAATGGCAGACTTCCCGCAGATGATCTGCACATAACAAGGGCTGCTTTCAACCTTTTTGCGGCGTATATGCAGTGAACTGTCAAAAATATACAATCGCATGGTAAACTTTTACCTATGCCCACTACCCCCATAAAAGTACTTACTGTTTTTGGAACCAGACCTGAAGCGGTGAAAATGGCTCCGGTCATTAAAGCTCTTAAAAGCGACCCTCTTTTCGATACCACAGTTTGCATTACAGCCCAGCACCGTCAAATGCTGGATCAGGTTTTGGCTCTGTTTGAGATTCAGCCAGATATTGATCTTGATCTCATGGTGCCCAATCAAACTCTGACTGATCTGACCGGATTAATTCTCAACAAACTGGACCCATTTCTCACCAAACTTCAGCCGGATTGGCTTCTGGTGCAGGGAGATACCACTTCTGTGATGGCCACCAGCCTTTTGGGATACTATCATAAAATTAAAACAGGTCATATTGAAGCCGGACTGCGAACATATGATAAATGGCAGCCGTTTCCTGAAGAAATCAACCGACGGATTGCCGGTATTGTCGCAGACTTACATTTTGCCCCTACAGAACATAACCGGCAGAATCTGTTGCGGGAGAATATTCCCGATTCGATAATACGGGTCACCGGAAACACTGTGATTGACGCCTTACAGTCTGTTCAGGATCTTCCTCTTACGCCTCAGGTTCAGAATATTCTCAACCGGGCGGGCAACCGGAAGCTGATCGTCCTGACAGCGCACCGGCGGGAAAATCTGGGAAGCCCGTTAGAGGTTATCTTCTCAACGGTAAAAGCGCTGGCACAAAAATATCCGGATTTATACTTTGTCGATCCGGTTCATCTTAACCCTCATGTCCGGCTCCCTGCAGAAAAAATTCTTTTTGATGTACCCAACGTCCAATTGATTTCTCCCATGGATTATCTTCCCATGATTCAGCTGATCAAACATGCCCGTTTGGTGTTGACTGACTCTGGAGGGATTCAGGAAGAAGCCACAGCTTTGGGTATTCCAACGCTTGTTTTGCGAAATGTAACGGAACGCCCGGAAGGGGTGGAAGCCGGTATTTTAAAACTGGTTGGTTCTGATCAAACCAGAATTATGCAGGAAATGGAACGCTTATTAACAGATACTGACTATTATGCCTCAATGGCGAATGTTAAAAATCCATTTGGAGACGGTAAAGCCAGTCAGCGTATCCTGAAAGCCCTGAAAGACGATATGCAGCGAATTCCTGAAAACGGCATTTCCTGAGGAAGCAAAAATGCTTTGTATGAAGGAACCTTAAGATGCATCAGGTTTTATATAGGATCACCGGATAATTGTTTTCTGAAACTTCCTGATGAAAAGGATTTCAGGGTTGGAACACCGGCCCGGTTCTTAGCAGGAGTATCAGAATCGGAGAAGACATTTGAACAGACAGAAGATTGCTTTATTTCCAAAGGTGCATGGGCTGGGAGGAATGGTTTCTTTCAGAACCAAATTCAGAGAAGGCTTAATCAATGAAGGATTTGAGCCGGTTGATGATCCTTTGGAAGAGGGTGTGGTTGTTTGCCTGGTAATTGGCGGAACGCGAAAAATTGACACCCTCTGGCGGGCCAAAAAACAGGGCGTTTGCATTGTCCAACGCTTAAATGGAATGAATTGGCTTCATCGTCTGGTGGCAGTGCCTTTCAAAAAAAAGGTCAGAGCAGCCATTAATAACCAAATCCTGGCTTTTATTCGCCGATCGGTAGCAGATCGGATAATCTATCAAAGTGAATTCTCGCAATGGTGGTGGAATGAACGCTATGGCAGAACAGCATTACCTTCTTCCGTAATCTATAATGGGATTGCGCTGGATCATTACCAACCCCTGCCCGCTTACAGCCGTCCTGAGGATAAAATCACAATCCTCATGCTTGAAGGGCACCTGGGTGATTTCTACAGCAACGGTTTATCAACAGCCTATCGGTTGGCTCAGCAGTTGGCCCATATTACTTCCCGATCGGTTGAGATTCAAATTGCCGGCAATGTATCTTTGTCCGTAAAAGAGAAATTCCCGGACACCGATATGTATTCATTTAATCTGCTGGGAGTGTTAACTCCTGAGGATATTCCTGCGATAGCCAATCGAGCTCACATGCTATTCTCGAGCGATCTTAATGCGGCCTGCCCGAATGCGGTTGTTGAAGCGCTGGCCTGCGGGCTGCCGGTCCTGTCGTATGATACGGGGGCTTTAAAAGAAATGGTTCCTGACATTGCCGGAGCCGTGGTTCCCTACGGAAGTAACTATTGGAAGCTGGAACCGCCGGATATTGAGGCGTTGGCGGCCCAAGCCAGGGTGATCTGGCAGGAAAATACCAGATACCGGGCAGGCGCACGGGAAACGGCGGTTAAAAAATACAGCCTGGAAACAATGACCCGCCTGTATCTTGCAGCCCTGCTTTCATAAAAAAAGCAGTTTTTGCCTGAATGGGAATGTATCAAATGGCTGCAGTCAGGCCTCGATCAATCTCCCAGGGGTAAATGATAAAAGCATCGGTAGTAGCTGCATAATAATCCGGTCTGACCTGTCCGAACAGGTTGCGGTAAGGATTAAAATGCAGAACACAGGTGAAAGGTATTCCCCCGGCTGTACTGACCCGGTTTTTGACTGCGGTAATCGTGCGCCCTGACCCCCATACATTGTCTACGATTAAGACTTTTTTGCCGGTCAAAAGGCTGAATTCTGGAAATTGCAGAAAAGCAGGCCAGACGATCAATCGTTTTGCTTCGTTCTGATATTCCGCATTGATGATGTCAGGGAAGCTTAAAGCAACGTTTAAAATCAGGTTGATGCCAAGTCTGTGGGTCAATAAGCCGCCCGGAACAATGCCTCCCCGTGTGATCATTAACATACAGTCGTATTCTTTCGTAAACTGGGGAATAAGGCAGTCAATCAGTGCGTCAACGTCTTTCCAGGTGAGCAATTCTTTTCGAGTATCTGCCATGATATTTATGCTCCTGCTGATGTGATGATAGATTATGACCGATTGTGTTTTTTATGGAAGAGTCCTGTTGTCTGAATGCCGGCCATATGTAAAGATCGAAATGTTCCAAACAGAATGATCAGAACCAGCAGGATGCCTCCTACAATCGTTCCTTCGGTGAGCCGGGCATTTTCAACCCATTCCTCAGGAATGGGAGTGGCTGAAACTGTCTGGCGGGCAGGGGTTGCAGCAACCGGGCTGGCCGCCGGCAAGGGTGAATAAAAAAATGCCAGGAAAATAAAACAGGCGAAGACAACACTGGCAATAATAAATGGCCAGGCTTTTTCTGATGGTTTTGAAGATTGTATTTTCATGGTTATCGTTTAAATTTAAGATGCAATCATTTTACTGATTTGAGCTTAATTGATTCAGTACGGTTTCTGCCGCTTCAACCGCGCCTTTTTGCAGCCCTAAAATGTCATTGACGGCATTACCCAGGACGGTTGTAAGCGTTTCCTGAACGGTGATACCGGGATAGTTTTGGGCTGAAAGAATAATCTTCCGCTGAGTCATCGTAAAGGGATAGTCCGGATATTTATCCAGCGTACTGTTTCGTACGGCAAGATATCCGGCAGCAGGGGACCAGTCATTTAAAAATTCCTGCGAGCCAAAAGATAATGCCAGCTCCTGTGCGACTGAGCGTTGAGCTTCGTCCGGTTCGGTGATTGCCCATACCCAGGCGTCGATAAGCGTGTAATATCCCTGATCCATCCCAGGAAGAGGTTCAATGCAGATGGTTTCCTGACTTTTCTGAGAAAGAGAAGAATAAGGAGCAATCAGCAGTTGCGCTGATTCTTTTTGAAATGCTTCCCACGTCTGAAGGTTGTTTTGAATTCCCATAGACCAGCCTGGAAAAACACCGGTTCTTCGGCCCTGTTCAAAACTCCTGAGTACTTCTTCCAGGGGTTCCTTTTCCAGAATAACATGCCGGCCTTGCAGGTTGATGCGCCCCCCCGCGCTCAGATATAAACCCAGGGCAAAACGTCCCATTTCAGAAGATGCTGGAAGGACCGTTGGCAGTTTTTGTTCAAGTAACGCGTTGAACCCCTGGTCTGTCTGAAGATTGTTTTCGGAACTGTTGTTTCTGACGCCTAAAACCAGGGTGTCGCCCATCAATGGGATTCCGTATTGTTCACCATCAATCATCGAAACCGTTTTTCCATAATCGAACCAATCTTCATCGAAGGCTGCCTCAGAAGTGTAGGGAAAAAGCAGCCCCAGAGATTGCGCCTGTGCCAGTTGATCATGCTTCAATAAGACCAATACCGGCATTGATTGGGGCGCTGCTTTTTGTACGGCCTGCAAAAAGTTGAAGATTCCGGTTTCTCCGCTTTCTCCTTTAACTCTCAGCTTAAACTCAAATTCAGGGTGCAATTTTTGAAAATCCAGCAGAGAGTCAGCAATTTTTTCGCCTGCCGGGTTATTCCTGGGGTCCAGCCTTTCCGGAATCCAAACCTCCATGACATTGGAAACATGCAGGGGCATGGGAGTAAGCGTAGCCGGAACGGCCACGGTCGGGTAGACGGGCAGAGAAATCGTGGGAGTCTGGGTAGAGTTGATAGAAATTGTAAGGCTTGGCCCTGGGTGGCAGGCTGCAAGCGTACACAATAAAACAACCCAGAAGACAGAAAAAATTTTATGCAATCAGACCTGACCTATTCTTTTAATACCGCAGAACTGCTCAGCAAAGCTTTTAACAATTTTACTGTATTTAAGACATCGCGATAGTCTGCCATTTCTGAAGGCGAATGAATGTAGCGGCAGGGAATGGATACGACTCCTACCGGTACCCCGGAGCGCGACAGCTGAATGGCTCGGGCATCTGTGCTGCCGGATTCCAGAACTTCACGCTGAGAGGGGATGTTTTCTTTCTCAGCGGTTTGGGTCATCCACTGAATAACCCGCGGGTCGCATAACATACCGCTGTCACGGATTTTAATGGCGGGCCCGTCTCCGAGATTAACGGCCATTTTTAATCCGTTGGGGGTATCTCCGCTTCTGGTAACATCAATGGCTATTCCCAGATCAGCATCAATTCCATACGCGGCGGTTTCAGCTCCTCGAACGCCAACCTCTTCCTGAGTTGAGAAAACAAAGTAAAGATCATGCGGGCTGGTGTTTAATTGGCGGATGGTTTCAATGACAATGGCACAACTGATGCGGTTGTCTAAGGCTTTTGCAACCAGGCGGTTTCCCAAATCTGTCAGGGGGCGTTCAAAAACAGCCAGATCGCCAATTTTTACAGGGCAGTCTTCCCGACCGGAGGCGCCCACATCAATATACATTTTTGGAATACTGAGAGCAAAATCGCGGGTTATCTGTTGTTCAACCCCAATCACTCCTGCAGCTCCATTGAGGAAGCGTACACGGCTGCCCGGCAGATTTTGAGGATTAACCCCGCCAATGGGTGTGAAACGGACAAATCCTTTTTCATCGATATAAGATGAAATGATTCCGATTTCATCCATGTGGGCTGAAATCATGATTCGTTTTCCGTTTTTTTCCGATGTCGGTTTGTGAAGAATAAGATTACCCAGTGCATCGGTATGCAGGTTATCCTTATTTTCATGCAGTTGATTTTTAATGACTTCTCTGATTGCGGTTTCATAACCGGAAGGGCCGGGAGTTTCTACGAGAATTTTTATCAGTTCTTTCATTTTTGGCTTCCTTAAATAGTTTATGCACGTTTGAGTATATCAACTGGCAGGTTTTGAATTGCCAAAAACACCAGTTTGAAGGTGTTTGCCCAATCTTCTTTGCGGGCAATCATCACCGGGCTATGTGCATGACGGCCTGGAACTGAGACAGATACCGATGGGATTCCGGTTCGCTGGCGATGGATAGCACCGGCGTCTGTTCCGCCTGGCCCAGGCTGACGGATCTGGTATGGAATATGATACTTTTCAGCGGTCTGATAAAGATGCTCCAGCAGGCGCGGATCGGATAATGTGCCCCCATCGGCAATGTAAATGGCCGGGCCGGCGTCCAGATGGGTATTGTAGAATCTGTTTTCTTCATCATTCCAATGAGGGTAATCATGAGCGGGAGTGCAATCCAGAACCAGCGCCAGATCGGGGTTAAACGCATAGGCTGAAACCCGTGCGCCACGCAGGCCAATTTCTTCCTGTGTGGTAAAAGCTGCCTGCAGGTCAATAGTATCCGGAGCATTTTGCAGTAAATAAATCAGGCTGGCAACCCCGATTCGATTATCCAGCGCTTTACCCATCAGGCTGGATGAGTTGGTTGTGAAACGGGTGGCAAAATAAAATGGGTCGCCTGGTTTTACGGTTCCTCCGCCGTCAGGACCGACATCTAACCGCAAACTGTCCAGGTCAACAGAGCTTTTTCGCTCTTCACGCTTTACCAGATGAATCGGTTTGGACCCGATTACCCCCGGCAGATGTTCTTTGCCGACAATGACCGGTTTTCCAGGCAGATAGCGGGGATCAATTCCGCCGACCGTCGTAAATCTAAACAGGCCGGAATCATCACTGTCAACTACCATAAAACCGACTTCGTCCATGTGGGCTGCGACCATGACTTTGAGCGCATGGGGTTGCCTGGACCTGCGTGTTGCCATAATGTTCCCCAGCGCATCAATTTTTATTTCGTCACAGCAGGATTTAATCTCTTCCTGAATGATATTGCGGATTTCTCCCGTATTACTGAGAATACCGCATGCATTGGATAATCGTTCAAGCAAACTGATTTGTTCATCTGTAATTTCCGGAAAGGTTATTTTTGTCATCCTGGTTTTCCTCAGTCGTCCCATTTTAAGCCTGACATGAAGTCTATGGGTAAATCTGCAATAAAGGCGGCCAGTAAATGACCCGCCCGGCGAATATCCTGCAGGGCAACCATTTCAACCGGGGTATGCATGTATCGGAGAGGAATGCCCATGACCAGGGTAGTGATCCCTTCTGCTACGATCTGCATGGCAAAAGCGTCTGTACCGGATGCCGAAGGCATGATTTCATCGTGCACCGGGATATCGTATTTCCGGGCACAGTCTTTGACAGCCTTAAAGAAAGCCGGGTGAATATTGGAGCCGATTCCTAAAGTAATGCCTTTTCCCAGGGTGTGCGTACGGTAATCGCTGATGCCAGGCCCTCTGGCAAAGGTGACATCAATAGCAATCGCTAAATCAGGGCGGATTTGGAAAGGAGAGGTAAAACCGCCGCCCAACGTTTCTTCTTCCTGAACGGTGGCGACTGCCCAGACATCCCAGTTGTGGTTAACCAAAGCAAGTTCTTCCAGACATATGCTGACTGCTGCGACAGACGCCCGATTATCAAGGGTATGACCACAGATAATATCCGTAGGAAGATTCATCGGTTCCTGGGCAAATGAAATGAGATCTCCAACCTGAATATTTTCAGCAACTTCCTGTGCCTTCAGACCAACATCAACAAAAAGATATTCCATCTCTATCGGGCCGCTGCCTTTTCCATCCGGCAGGAGGGCTTCACGCGGAAGAGTTACTACTCCCGGAATATCGGTTCTGCCATGTACGATGACCCGCATTCCTGGAAGGATTCTAAAATCAATTCCGCCTATTTCAGTAAATTGAAGAAATTCCCCTTTCACCTGGGTAACCATCAGACCGATCGCATCCATATGGGCAGCCAGAAGAATGCCGGGGCGGGGACTTTCCCCTTTTCCTTTTTTGAGACCGTGCAGACTGCCTATCGGGCTGATGCTTAATTCATCCACCAGCGGTTTCCAGGCGGCTGCAATCGTATTTCGTACCGGCGCTTCATAGGCAGAAAGCCCCGGAAGAGACATTAATTCTTTAAGCTGAGCATTCAGATCATACATAAGCGTTCCTCATTATGGTTCAGGCGTTAAACCGGGCACGGGCGGTTCAGGTGTGTTGGAAGGAAGGATCTCCGGGGTAGCTGACAGCGTTGGAGCCAGGAAGGTGGGTGTGAGCGTTGCGGTGTATGTAGGTGTCAGAAATAAAGTAGGGGTAATGGAAGGAGTCCAGGTAAGGGTGGGAGTAGTGGTAAGGGTAGAGGTGGCGGTGAAAACCTCTGTCCAGGTTGCCCGAATTGTCCAGGTCAGAGATGCCGTTGAGGTTATGTCTGGAGTTGATGTTCCGTTTTGGGGTTGTTGATTGTGATTAAATAACAATAAAAAGAAACCCAGGCAATAGAGCGGAAGGGTAGCAACAATGATAATCAGATAAACCATACGGCGTTTTTTATTTTGTTGTGCGAACATATCAATCCATATTATTCAGTCATATTATCATCAGTGGACTGTTTTGACAAACAATCCCCGGTTTGCCGCCATTGCAGGCTATTTGTTCTGATAATTCAATTCAAATCGTACTGTTTGATAAAGGCTTTCTGCTTTGAGATCATGAATGGAGTAGCAGGGCGCCTTCAGATGGTTTGCCAGGTTTTGGGCCAGACACTGATCGAAGGCAGCGTTTTCCATATTAATGACAACCGAGCGCATTTTTGATTCAGCCATTTGGTCAGCAATGAAATCGATCTCTTCCAGGGGAGCGCTTGATCTGTTTAATGGAACATTTCCGGCTCCATCGGTCAGCAAAATCATAAGCGGCTGAATGTCAGCATGCAATATCTTTTCACGTTGAATGACTTCATACGCCAGAGTGAGCCCGGCAGCCAGCGGGGTTTTTCCGCCGACCGGAATCATGGTCAGCGCCTTTTCTGCCAGACGGACAGAATGGGTAGGCGGCAAAACCAATGTTGCGCGGTCTTTTTGGAAAACTACCAGGCCTACTTTGTCTCTTCTTTGATAAGCATCATTTAATAATGAAAGAATAGCTCCTTTTGTTGCACTCATTCTTTCAGAAACGGCCATAGACCAACTGGCATCTACAACGAATAATACCAGATTGGCGGTTTTGCGCACTCTGATTTTGCGCATGTAATCGCTGGATTGAATGGCAAAAGCAACGTTTTTTTTGCTCTTTGCCCGTTCTTTCTGATAAGGGGCAGCAGCACGCAGGGTAGCATCAAAGGCTAAATCCTCCGTTTTCCCGGGGGTAGGGCGAGCTCCAATATAGCGCCCGCGCTTTCGTTCTGTACGGGTTTCGCTGCGCCGGCCGGCCAACTGACGCACCATATGATCGAGAGGGGTATCCAGTTTGCGCGGGTCAAAAACTTCTCCGGTTTTGACTTTTTGCCCGCCGTTCCACCAGTTGGCATAGGGATCTGCAAAAAGGGGAGGCTGGCTTTCCTGCGGGTTAACATCGTTGGATGACGATGCTTCATCACTTAAAAGAGGTTTTTTTTTTGTTCGTCCGTATATCCATCCGATGACTGCGGCAAATTATCCGGTGTGGTTTCTTCTCCCGCTTGTTCTCCCTGCAACTGTTCGATTCGTTCCTGCAATTGAGCCAGATTGGCCGCTTCCTGTTGAAAGGGACCCTGTTTAATGCGATGGGGCAAAGCCAGTTCAGCTGCCAGAGCAATGTCCATATTGGATATCCGGGTACAGCCTTTTAAGGCCGCCTGGGCCCGTGCAGTTTTCAGAATGACCAGGTCCGAACGATGCCCTTCAACATTTAAAGAAGAGGTTAAAGCTGCAATGGAGAGCAGATCTCTTGTTGTATAAGTCACTGAGGGCAGCAGTTTGCGTGCCTCAGAGATCTGATTCGATAATTCTTCTTCAAATGGTTGCCATTTTGAATGAAACGCATCTCGATCTGCTTCATATTCAAAGTGGCGCTCCATGATTTGTACCCGTTCGCGGGAATCGTGAATTCCATGAATATCTACAGAAAGCGCAAAACGGTCCAACAGTTGCGGCCGCAGGTCTCCCTCTTCCGGGTTCATGGTGCCTGCCAAAATAAATCGGGCCGGATGTGAAAACGAGATCCCTTCTCTTTCAACAATATTGACCCCCATTGCTGCTGAATCCAAAAGAATATCTACTACATGATCATCCAGTAAATTTACTTCATCGATATAAAGCAGACCACGATTGGCGCCCGCAAGGATGCCCGGCTCAAAATGACGCTCGCCTTTTTGAATGGCGCTTTCAATATCCAGTGTGCCAACTACCCGGTCTTCTGTAGCAGAAACAGGAAGGTTGATAAATGGAATGGGTCGGGTTGCGATGGGCAATTGCTCTCCCCGGGAGAGCCGTTCTTTGCATTCAGTACAAAGACCGGTTGAATCATCCGGGTCACACCCAAAACGGCAGTCTGCTACAACCTTAACCCTGGGAAGCAGAGCGGACAGAGCGCGGGCAGCCGTAGATTTGGCCGTGCCGCGCTCGCCCCGAATTAATACACCGCCAATGCGCGGCTCGATGGCGTTTAATATGAGCGCACGTTTCATGCGTTCCTGACCGACCAGTGCTGTAAATGGAAAACTGATAGACATATTTTTGCTCGCTGATATGGATTAAAAATGAGTGTACCACAACACTTTTGTTTTTAAATCTTCTCTGTTGGCAATTGATAAAATCAGCCGTGATAAAATCAGCCGGTTTTAAAGATTAATCAGTAACAGCCCCCCAATACATAGAAGAATTCCCAGTATTTGTTTGGTATTCAGTTGTTCTTTAAAGAACAGTGTTCCAAGGATGATCAGGGCAATGGATAAAAAAATATTGGCTACCAATGGGCCGATGCTGATTTTCCAACCTGCCCGATACATGAGGATGAATCCGGTTTCCAGGCCTACAATAGCCAGCCCCAATATGTAGCTTGCCCAATTTAATTTTCCAAAGCTTTCCGCAATATCCTTACTGCCTGAAAAAAGAAGATACAGAAGCAATGAAAGGAACATTCCCACCAAATAGGTGATGGTAAGAGATAAAAAGGAATTTGCTTTTTCCGGTATGGATCTGGCAGTAAGGTTATAGGCAATGTTTGAAAATACAATGAGCAGAATAGGCCAAAAAGAATTCACAGAAATGCCTTTCAAAGAGATGATTTGCTGCATCTATTATATGCTACCTGACATGGGTGTCTGATCAGTTATCCTGAAACAGGACAAATATGAAAGTCATGATGAATATGAAAGTCGTAAGCTTCTGTTTACAGGGCGCGGTATAATCTATTTAATCAATCCTGTACAGGAGTGGGTTTTATGAAAAAAACAATTCGGGTATTAATTGCCAAACCTGGTCTTGATGGACATGATCGAGGGGCCAAAGTGATTGCCCGCGCTCTGCGTGATGCGGGGATGGAAGTTATCTATACCGGTCTTCGTCAGACGCCGGAGATGATTTCTGAAGCAGCCTTACAGGAAAACGTAGATATGGTAGGGTTATCTATTTTGTCTGGCGCTCATTTAACCCTGGCTCCAAAAGTAATTGAGTTAATGAAGAAAAATGGTCAGGGCGATGTTCCGGTTTTTCTGGGAGGGATTATCCCTGATGAAGATATCCCGGCCTTAAAAGCAGCAGGCGTCAGCAAAGTGTATGGCCCGGGCGCTTCTACGCTGCAGGTAATTCAGGATATTCAGGATCAGTTTAACGCTGATGAATCTGCCTGAGTTGGAGATATGTTGACCGTTCCTGCTCTGATTCAAACCATAAGAGAAAACAGGCTGGCTTTGGCACGCCTGATTACCGAAGTTGAAAATGGTTCAACGCAGGGCCGGGCTGCGTTGGATACGCTGTTTCCTTATACCGGGAAAGCACAGATCATTGGTATTACCGGCTCTCCGGGGGTCGGGAAATCCACCCTGGTAAATCAACTGGCAAAAGCTTTGCGCGGGGCAGCCGATTCGCCCAAAATTGGGATCATTGCAGTAGATCCTTCCAGCCCTTTCAGCGGAGGCGCATTGCTGGGAGATCGGGTGCGCATGCAGGCTTTAAGCGGTGATCCGGGGGTGTTTATTCGGTCGATGGCATCACGCGGAGCGCTGGGAGGCCTGGCGATCGCAACGCATCAGGTTGCCCAGGTTTTTGATGCGGCCGGGTTTGACTTCATTCTGGTAGAAACGGTTGGGGTTGGGCAGGCAGAGATTCAGATTGCCGGATTAGCCGATACCACGATTGTGGTAGATGCCCCAGGTCTGGGAGATGAAATTCAGGCGTTTAAAGCCGGAATCCTTGAAATTGCTGATATCCTGGTGGTAAATAAAGCAGATCAGCCCGGCGCTGAGAATGCAGAACGAGCGTTACAGGCGATGTTGGATCTCAACCCTGATGCAAAAGAGGGGTGGAAAATACCGATTATTAAGACGGTATCTACGCAAGGGAAAGGTATAATTCATCTTTTGGAAGCGATCCAATCTCATGCCAACTTTATATGCCGAAGCGGATTGCGGGAGAAAAATGCCAGAATAAGAATTCAGGAAGAAGTCGAACGGACTTTGCTGGCTGTTTCTCAACAAAAAATACAACAAATGTTTGCGGCTCAGGAGTATCAAATACTGATCGAAAACGTTTACAAAAGGAAAACCAGCCCGTTACAGGCTGTAACAGAAATATTAAAAAAGGCCAACGTCTTTTATTTTGAGTCAATCGAGGAGAATTAGAATGGAACGTACATTAATCGCCGAACTCAATCAGAAAATCGGAGAAGTTGTAAAGATTCAGGGTTATTTACAGACCCTGCGTGACCAGAAAAAAATGCAGTTCTTAATTGTTCGGGATCAAAGCGGTCTGGTACAGGCTGCCTTATGGAAACAGGACAATCCGGAGTTGGCAGAAAAAATATCCAAACTGACTGCTGAGAGCACGCTGACAGTGACTGGAAAGGTTGTTGAGAACCCGATTGTAAAGCTGGGCGGAATCGAGATTCAGGTAGAAGATGTCATCCTGGATACACTGGCGGGGCAACAACTGCCTTTTGATCCATTTGCAGATACCCTGCCGGCAATCGATTTTCGCCTGGACTGGCGTTATATTGACTTGCGGCGGCCGGCAATTGCGGCAATTTTCAGAATTCAGACCACGGCTGAAATGGCTTTTCGTGAATTTTGGGTTAAAAATAATTTTGTTGAAATTCATTCGCCCAAGTTAATGGGCAGCCCCAGTGAAAGCGGAGCTGAGCTTTTTGAGCTTCCCTATTTTGGAGGAAAAGCATACCTTTCTCAATCGCCGCAGTTTTACAAGCAAATGGCAATGGCCGCCGGTTTTGACAAAGTTTTTGAAATTGGACCGGCTTTTCGGGCTGATCCCAGTTTTACATCCCGACATATGACCGAATTTACCAGCATCGATACTGAGTTTTCCTGGATTGACAGCCATGAAGATGTGATGGTTTTCCTGGAAAACATGATTCAATATGTCTATCAGCGGGTGAAAGATACCCATGATGCAGAAATTAAAGAATATTTTGATCTTGATCTGGCAGTTCCTGCTACACCATTCCCGCGCATGACCATGGAAAGAGCTTATGAACTCCTAAAAGAAATTGGATATGTTCTCCCGGCTGATAAGAAAGGCGATCTTGATCCGGGCGGAGAACGAGCCATTGCTCAATGGGTGAAAGAACAATATGGTCATGATTTTGTTTACATTACCGATTGGCCGATTTCGGTACGCCCCTTCTATCATATGCGTTATGAGGACCGCCCGGAGATTACGAAAAGCTTTGACCTGATTGCTTCAGGGCTGGAAATTACCACGGGCGCCCAGCGTGAACATCGGGTTGACATATTAGCCAGACAGGCTCTGGAAAAAGGATTGCACCTGGATTTAATCCAGTTTTACCTTGATTTCTTCCAATATGGCTGCCCGCCGCATGGTGGTTTTGGGCTGGGTCTTTCCCGGTTCATGATGATTATGCTTAACCTGAACAATGTTCGTGAAGCGGTTTTGCTGTTCAGAGGTCCAAACAGGCTAAATCCATAGTCAAATAATAATGTCATACAACATAGTACATAAAATGTTGTATGACATTTGATACTTATCATCACCAATATTTAAGTTAGAATCAGGCAAAAAGAGCTGAAAACGAACACAAAGATGGAATTATCTGAAAGTCTTCGATTAAGGCCGCTGGAAAAGAGCGATCTTGATTCATTTGTCACCTGGTTTAGAGACCGCGAATTGCGGCTTTGGGTGAATAAAATCACACCTTTTTCTGCAGCCAGAGAAGAAGACTGGTTTGAAGCCATACAGAAAAAGCCGGTTGAAGAGCAGCCATTTGCGATTGAAGTCAGGCAGGCGGATCAGTGGGTGCTGATAGGAAACACCGGCCTTTTTCAGATTAATTATATTGCTCGAAACGCCGAGCTTGGGATTTTTATTGGTGATCGGGATTTTATCAACAAAGGATGGGGAACGAAAGCCATCAAATGGATGATTCACTATGCTTTTAATGATTTAAATCTCCGTCGTCTTTATTTGCATGTACTGGAAGGGAATGGCCGCGCTATTCGCTGCTATGAGAAAGCGGGTTTTATTCGTGAAGGCATACTGCGAGATCATGCTTTTATAAATGGACGTTACTGTAACGTCATTGTCATGGGATTTTTAAGATCCGAGTTAAATAACTGAGAGAAGAATAAGAGAGAGGTGAATCCAATGGCTGTTGCCCCCATACGTCATGAAAGAATGGTTTACGGTGATATAAAACTGTATACCGGAACGTCGCATCCGTCGCTGGCGGACGAAATTGCAGAATATCTTCAGGTAGATTTATGTGAACGGGATATTGTAAAATTTCCGAATGACAATATCTTTGTAAAATTGCATAGCAGCGTTCGCGGTCAGGATTGTTATATTATCCAGACAACCTCAGCGCCGGTGCATGATAACCTGATGGAACTCCTAATTCTGCTGCAAACTTTGCGGTTGGATTCTGCTTCCCGCATTACGGCCATTATTCCCTATTTATGCTACGCAAGGTCTGATAAAAAAGATCAACCCCGGGTGCCAATCACTGCCCGGCTGGTTACAGACCTGATTGAAACTGCCGGAGCCGATCGGTATATGACCCTGGACCTGCACGCCGGTCAGATTCAGGGATTTTTCTCCATTCCGGGTGACGTTCTGTCAGGCTTTCATCTTTTGAAAGATTATTTAAAAGAAATCCAGCCGCAAATGCATAAGCCGGTTATTGTTTCTACCGATCTTGGTTTTGCTAAAAAAGCCCGCAACTATGCTGAAGCTTTGGATATTCCCCTGTCATTCATTGAAAAACGCCGCCTTTCCAATGATTCAAGGGCGAAAGCTTTAACCCTGATTGGTGATGTGAAAGACAGTGATGCGATCATCGTTGATGATGAAATCATGACCGGAGGTTCCATTGTTGAAGCTGTCAGGCTGGTGAAAGAGTTGGGAGCCCGTGATGTATATGTGGTATTTATTCATCCGGTGTTTTCAGGTAATTGTGTAGAACGACTGGCTGCATTACCGGTAAAACGTTTTATTACGACGAATACCATTCCCATTTCACCTGAACAGGCCAAATTGCTGGAAGGCCGCCTGAAAATTCTGTCGATTGCTCCGCTGTTGGGTGAAGTTATCCGCCGGGCCAATGAAGGCCGCAGTGTGGGTGAAATGTTTAATGAGTAGTTTATGAAATGCCGGAACTGCCTGAAGTAGAAACGATTGTTCGATCGCTGCGCGGGAAGTCTCCCGGTGATGGTATCTTAAACCATCCAATTTATCGTACAACACTGTCGTGGGAAAAAGCGCTGGTTGAGCCTCAGCCGGCGTTGTTCTCACATTGTCTGTTACAGAAATCAATCGGTTCGCTGAATCGCAGAGGTAAATTTCTGGTATTTGACCTTGCCCCCTGGACAATGCTGATCCATTTGCGAATGAGCGGCGACTTGCGTTATGAGTCGACCATATCCGATCCGTTGCAAAAACATGATCATTTGGTCATTGAATTTGATAACCATACCCGGCTGGTCTTTAATGACCCGCGAAAGTTCGGAAGAATCTGGCTGACCCATGAACCAGAGCATGTTCTCAGCCAACTGGGGCCGGAACCGTTGGATGAGCAGCTTACGCAGGAGAAATTTTATGCCATGCTGCAAACCAAAAAGCAAAGAATCAAGCCCCTGCTTCTGAATCAGTCTTTTATTGCCGGACTGGGGAATATCTACACGACTGAAGCGCTCTTTCGCAGCAAAATCCATCCTTTAACCCCTGCCTGTCAATTAACAAAAGATGAATCGGGCATATTGCTGCAATCCATCAGAAACGTTCTTGAAGATGGAATTCGTCATAATGGGTCAAGTATTGATTGGGCCTACCGTGGCGGTAATTTTCAAAATCATTTTTCAGCATATGGGCGGGAAGACCAGCCGTGCCCGGCCTGCGGCAACCCGATTACCCGGGAAATTATTGGGCAAAGAAGTACTTATCTCTGCCCGGTTTGTCAGCCGCAAAAAGTTCTGTCAGAGTAATTGATTACCCGGCTTCTTCTACCGCCTGAATCTCAGGAAAGAACTGCCGAATGGTTCCTTCTACCCAGCCATGAATGGTACTGGATTGCATGGGGCAGTTTTCACAGGCGCCGCCCAGTTTTACTTTAACCACCCCATCTTTAAAAGATTTCAGTTTGACTGACCCGCCGTGGTAATGGTTAATGTAAGCATCCAGTTGTTCGATCAGCCCTTTCAATTGTTCCTCTTTGGAGTAAGAGCTTTCACTGTCTGTCATTTTAGCCTCTCCTTTTTTATTATTTCCATATGTGTTCTGCCGTGTTACCCGGATACTGCTATTGTAGTCTGTTTTAAGTGAATTCTCTATAGCCAACCAATCATTCGGAATTATGTTTTTTGTTTGAGAGGTTTATTGTGAGTATAATCATAAGAAATTACTCTATGGAGAAAAATAATGGAAATTGTTGCAGATTTTCCTGGTGGAGCTCAGGTGGATGCTCATGTTCGAAATTTCACCGTAAAAACGGATCAGTCTCTCACAGCAGGCGGTGATGATTCAGCGCCTACTCCTTTTGAATTATTCCTGGCTTCGATTGTTACCTGTTCCGGTATTTATGTGCTGGAGTTCTGTAAGAAGAGAAATTTGCCTGCAGACGATGTCAGGGTTGTTCTGAATACCCACACCGATCCCATGACAGGAATGACCGTTCAGGCTGATATCGAGATTCAATTGCCGCCTTCATTTCCTTCGCAGTATTATGATGCCGTGATTCGTTCAGCCGAGTTGTGCAAAGTAAAACGTCATTTGGAAAACCCGCCCAAATTTAATGTAACAACAAAAGTGAAATAAGAGAGGTGTAATATGAGAAAACCAATGGTAGCCGGCAACTGGAAAATGAATAAAACCAGTGCCCAGGGTGTTTTATTCGTTCAGGAATTGTCACAATCAATTCTTCCCTATGAACATGTTGAGAAGGTGATTTGCCCGCCTTATCTGGCCATTCCAGCCATCTCAGCGCTTTTAAAAGATCAGCCGATTGGCGTGGGTGTGCAGGATGTTTATTCTGCACCGTCAGGGGCTTTTACCGGTGAAGTATCAGTGGATATGGTGAAAGAGTTCTGCCAATATGTCATTATTGGGCACTCTGAACGGCGGGCATTATTTGGAGAAACAGATAAAGGGGTTAACCAAAAGGTTCAGGCAGCCTTGGCAGGCGGACTGACAACGATTATCTGTGCAGGCGAAACACTGGCTGAAAATGAAGCGGGTCAAACACAGGCGGTTGTCAGCCGGCAGGTGACACAGGCATTGATTGGCGTTGAATCGTCATCCATGGCAAAGGTTGTTATTGCGTATGAGCCGGTTTGGGCCATTGGTACCGGAAAAGCTGCCAGCGCAGAAGGAGCCAACAGGGTAATTAAAGAATGTATACGGGATATTGTTGCCGGTCTTTATAACCCTTCAGTAGCTGACGAACTGCGAATTCTGTACGGCGGATCTGTGAATGGGGCCAATGCAGAAGAGTTTTTCTCTCAAAAAGACATCGATGGAGCTTTAGTCGGAGGAGCCAGTTTAAAAACTCCTGATTTTACTGCTATCGTGGCTGCTGCCAGCCGGAGGAACTGACTGAAATGACAGGTGTGATATGGTTAATCGGAATTTTGATTCCATTCATACTTGTTCAAACCTGGCTGCATCGAGAAATTCAGCAGTTGTTTTTTTATATTACCCGCAATTTTCAGGCTGCCATTGGCTTATTTTCGATACTTTTTTTTCCTGGAATAACATTGCACGAACTAAGTCACCTTCTGGCAGCCTGGATGTTGCGGGTTCCGGTACGTAAAATATCTCTGGTTCCTCAACTGTCCGGCAAAAAACAGATTCGATTGGGATATGTCGAGACGGCCCAAACTTCTCCTGTTCGCGATGCAATCATTGGGGCCGCTCCAATCATCAGCGGAACGATCATCATTGCGGTTATTTCATACAGCGTCCTGAATTTTCCGGTCTACTTTACGGGTGACTGGTCAGGTTGGGGGCCGGCGCTTCTGAAACTTCCTTCCATCCCGGATTTTTGGATATGGTTCTATTTTATCTTTGTGATCAGCAGTACCATGCTGCCTTCTGCTTCAGACCGTCACTGCTGGCTGCCAATTCTTGGATTTGCAACCGTTCTTTTTTTGATCGTGCTTATGTTGGGGGCCGGCCCCTGGCTGAAATCTGCTGCAGCGCCGGTCGCAGAACAATTCCTGTCTGTTTTTTCTGCCATATTACTGGTAAGTTTGCTGGCACACATGGTGCTTGCTCTTCCCTTATTTTTATTACGTCTGGGCATTGAAAAAGCTGTGGGGTACTCTTTTCTGCATGAGTAGAATTCTGACAAATGTCTAATAATATTATGAGATTGATATAATTGTTCTTATGATAAAATGCTTTTATGAATTGAGTTTATCTTTTTGGAGGGTACGATGAAAGCTGTTGTGAACGCTGATAGTTGTATAGGTTGTGGTGTCTGTGAAGGGATTGCTCCCGATGTATTCACCCTTGGTGAAGAAGGCATCGCCGTGGTTCAGTTGGATCCCATTCCTGAAAAATTCTGGGAAGATACCCGCCAGGCAGCGAGTGACTGCCCTGACGAAGCAATCATTATTGAAGAGTAAATCTTAAAAGCTTTCATTAAGCAAAGTGGAAAAGAAGCGGTTGTTTTATTCCTGAAAGCCGAAAGTGAAAGGGAATATTCAAATACCCACAGTTGGGTATTGTTCAATATTGAACGGTTAAACAAAAAAAGGACTGCCAAAGTCAACTGCACTACAAATGGACAGTCCTTTTTTATTTTAAGCAGTTTTTTTTCTGTTCTTTCTATGATTTATCTGTCAGGACAGCCTGTTTTTTAACGCTCGTGGTACAACTATATTTCATAATATAAAAATAATGCAGAGATCCGAATCCTCCGTGAAAAGCATGCCGGCTGTTGACCCATAGTGCGGCTCACATTTTCAGAAACGCTCTTAAATTAGGGTATAATCCAAGTCGTCTGATACACTGATTATTATCATTAACGTTCC
>CAZEEL010000039.1:0-19707 GCA_964511135.1 uncultured Leptolinea sp.
TTGGATGATATCTGGAACTACCAGGTTGTACCGCTGCTCAAAGAATATTTCTATGGCCAGGTTGACCTTTTACGGCAGGTTCTGCCCAGTTTCTTTAGTCAGGATGATGTAGGGCAACCTCAATCTGCAAGTGGTCCTGTAGCCTTGCATGGTGAAGACCTTGTCGCTGCATTAAATAAAATTTAAAACCTGATAATGGATATGTAATTAACCTCTGATGTGTCACTTGACAGTGATGACTTGACTGCTGTTAGTCAGAAACCACCTTGACAACGATTACGGCAGTTGATATAGTATTATTACGTATGCCGATATATCGGATGCAGTAATAAATAAAGGAGCAGATCATTGAGCGAAAGCATTGAACGTGGTGCATTGACAGAAGCTGTATTTTATATTCTTTTATCATTGTATACCCCCATGCATGGTTACGCGATGATGCAGAGCATTAATGTGCAAACAAATGGAAGAGTCATTTTAGGGGCCGGGACACTTTACGGGGCGCTTAATACATTATCAGAAAAAAAATGGATTAAGAGTATTGACAATGCAACGGGAGATCGTAAAAAAGAATATGTAATAACCGACCTCGGGAAAATGATTTTTGAAAATGAAATTGAACGGCTGAAAGAACTGATCAAACATGCAGAAGAACGAAAGGCAGGGTTGCGGGATGTTTAAAACGATCAATAAATTCTTTTTAGATTTTGACAGGGAAGAACGCTGGCTCAATGAAATGAGCGCGGAAGGATGGGCGCTCAAAGGCTATAAAAGTGGGACATATTTTTTTGAATCATCGATACCAAATTTGTACAAATATAAAATCGAGCTTTTTAATATAACCAGTCAAAATGAAAAAGAACTTTATTTATCCTTCCTGGAAGATATGGGAATTACAGTTATTGCCACATATGCCGGCAGGGTTTATCTTGGCAAAGAATCATCTGATAATGATTTTGTTGTATATAATGATCTGGATTCGAGAATTAAGCATTATCAAAAGAACTATGCAATATTGACAGGGATCTTTTCTTCATACCTCGTACTGAGCATTCTGTTTTTCGTGATTGCAATGCAGAATTTCACCGCCAGAGGAGCTTCATTTTATATTCCATTTGTTTTTGCCTGTCTGTTATTTGGATTTGGTATGGTATTTTATATTTTGGGAAAGCCACACCGAAAAAGAATTCGCAGGCTGAAAATGGAAAGTAAAATCAGAGAATGATGAGTTAGCTGTAAACAAGGGGAGCCTTATGCTCATATTTTTTACCTGGCCTGATATGAATTCCATACGATAGTTCTTTTATTGGGTATCGTCTGATCCATCCGATCGGTACAGGGTTCATGCCATGATGCCCGGTGGATGAAAGCTTTGCCGGAAATACCTTTTTCGCTCATGTCACGAATAATACATGACGGTATCGTTCTGTCTGCATTCGTTTTCCTGGCTTAAAGTGGATATAACATCATGTCATCCCGCAGAGATGGTGCACAGCATCTGCCGGATTGTTTTGCCTGAACGATAACTGCGCTGAACAGCCAAACAATGATCTGTAACAATTGTAAAAAGAGCGGGCTTTTTAAAAGGTATTAAACTGGTACAATTTATTGATCCGCAGGAAAAAACATGTTTCGCAAACCGACTTCTTCACCTTCTACCCCGCCTGTTACCAGTACTGAACGAATTACCTCGATTCTGGGGCAGGGCATTGTCTGGCGTGGGAATTTGCACGGCAGTGGGGGAATTCGTATTGAAGGCGCTTTTGAAGGAGATATTGCCGTGCGGGGGCTGGTCGTCATCGGTGAAACCGGTCGGGTTACCTGCCCTGAGCTGCGGGCCGGCAGTGTCATCGTAGCCGGTCTGATGCGGGGCAACATCGTTACTGAAAAACTCGAAATCAGGGGGTCGGGTAGGGTTTGGGGCGATGTGTCGGCAGTGACTTTTTCAACCGAAGAAGGCGCTTTTTTGCGGGGCGCAGTGCGGATGGAAGAAAAAGTCGATCTGCAGTTGGAAGAGATGCCGGATGAACAGGCATTGGAAGCGCAGCCGCCAGACAGCGATGGAATGGAAGGTCCAGCCTGATGGATACGAGGGCTTATCTGTTGCTGGTCAGTGAGATCATGGGCGTTGCAGGGGTTACTCTGCTGATCAGCCTGAGTAAAAGCTTTCGCAATCATCCAACATTGGGTTTCAAATATCCGCGCCGTGAAGCGGTTGTTTCGCTGATTTTATTCAGTAGTATATTTTTGGCGGCCATTTTTATCTGGCCGCAGAAGGCCGGGCTGGCGGCGGTATTGCCAGGGCTGGATTCGCAGTTATGGCTTCAGTTACAAATGGCTGGCGGCGCGCTGGTTCTGTTTGTTGCGGTGTTGGCCATTCGCAGGCAGCCGCTGCGCAGTGCAGGCTGGAATAAACCATTGTTGATGCCGTCACTGCGCTATGGAATGGCGCTGATTTTGTTGAGCGTTTTTTTACGGGGGGTTGTTTTTGATATCATGCGTGGGCTCAGCCAGGAGATCTGGCTGGCATTGTTGCTTTGGCTGGGCATTGCTCTGGCAGAAGAAACCATATTCCGCGGGTACCTGCAATTGCGGTTGAGCGCTTATTTTAATGAAAGAATTGGCTGGGCTGTTACGGCGCTGCTTTTTGTGCTTTGGCAGATACCGCGTTGGATGTTGAATCCGGCTGATTTCTGGCTGCAGTTAATCCTGGGGATGGTTCGGTCGGTCTTATACGGCTGGATGATGCAACATACCCGCCACCCGGTTGGGATCGCTCTCTATCGGGCAGTCAGCGGATGGGTTGGGTTGATTGGCTGACATTTTCTGTACGGCAGAGATACTTTTTTGAGCAGAACTGCTAAGGTTATGTAATATTGTAAATGTAATTTTATAGTAAATTAAACACAATAACAGGTATAATCATATTGATTGAATTGTAAAAAAAACTATCGTTGCAATGCAAAAATGCCTCAATCGGCTTTACAGGTTATACAGGTAAGGTGAAAAATATGAAAAATATGAAAAAAAACTTTTTCCTTGCAGTGATCATGATCATGATATTGGCAGTTCCCAGTATGTTGGGGAAGGCTGCTGCTGTTTCAGACAATGCGCTGGCAGAGGCCGGCCCCAAATCTACCCCGGAGCCCAATCGCCGGGGCAGTAATGGGCCTGTCAACCCGCTCAGCGGACTGCCGGCCAAAAATGCTGATCTGCTGAAATATCCGCCGGCCATGATTTCGATTTCCAACTTTCCGCCTTCTGCCAGGCCTCAGGCCGGGTTGTCAGTATCTCCGGTCGTTTATGAGTTGTATATCGGTGAAGGCACTTCGCGCTTTCTGGCCACTTTTTATGGCGATTTTCCGGGAATCGATGTTGCCGGTACCGGTGGCGCTTCCGGTGGGCTGGACAATAACACAGGCGGCGAGAACAACGGAGAAGAAGTCATTCAACCGGATAATGCTACCATTGGGCCGATTCGCTCCGGGCGTTTACCCTATGAAAGCCTGCGGGGGTTAAATAACGGCTTTCTGGTCATGGCTTCAGCGTATAAAGGAGTAGCCGCCAATTTGGGGAAGGGTACAAGCATTTTTGGCAGTGATGAAGGAGATATCAACAGCGCCATGATTCCGGTCTCCAAACTGGTCGATATTGCGGTGTCACAGAAACCATTGGCCGAGAATCAGACCCTTGAAAGTAATATTTTTGAATCAGAAATTCCGCAGGGCGGTCAAACGGCTGATCGCCTGGTGTATTTCTATGCGAATCTCAACCAGTTGTATTGGGAATACAATGCAGATAAAGGCGCTTATACCCGCTTTCAGGATAATGCCGACGGAAAAACGTTTTCCGAGATGACCGACCGGCTGACGGGTGAACCTGTAGCCATCGAAAACGTGATTGTTTTATATGCCAATCACAGCTACTGCAATGAAACCGTGTTGGATATTGAACTCAGGGGTGTCAAAAAAAATCCGGCTTTGTTATTCCGGGATGGGAAAATGTATAAGATCTTTTGGACAACCTGGGCTGGTGAATATGAGCAAACCACCGGCTTTGAACGCCCCATTCGTTTCATTGATGAAAACGGGAATCTTTTCCCATTGAAACCTGGTCAAACCTGGATGCATCTGACCCCAACCTATACGCGCTTGTGGGAAAGCCCGGTTTCAACCGATGCCTACATTTACCTGAATCAGCAGAAAGCCGGCAGCGGTCAATGGGTGACCCGTTTTTACCCGGATATGATGATTTTTGATAAGGCTGTTTGTGACAGAGTCAAAATGCAATAAGAAACCATGCATGATAAGAGCAGGTGTACCGAACGCATTTTGTTGCAGGAATGGTAAATAATTTATGGTCGGGTGCTGTTTAATACAGATATGGATGGGTCTGCAGCCGGGGGATGTGGTGTTGCTCTTTTTGGCCGGGTTAACGGCAATGGTATTGGCTGGGGTCGCATGGCTTTGGGTTATGCAGTATCGTAAAGCTGACCACCAGGATGCAGTACTTACCCCTGAAGAGCGCAGACGTCTGGTTAATACCGGGCGGGTGTTTCCGGCGACCGGTGAAGAAGGCAGCGCTTTTGGTGTGGTGCGCTGGCAGGATGCCGGCGGGCTTCAACGTTCAAAGGCAGTCAGAGTTAAATGGCTGGAGAACCGGGTTCTTATTCCATTAACCAATGATCTGTATCCGGATTGGTTTGAAGAATTACTGTTGCAGAAAAAAGTGATCCTGACCTGGCAGTCCGATGAATATCAGTTGGTCTCTTTTCAGCAAATGGGGATGAACCAGGTGGAGCGCTATTACAGTGGGATCCAGTTATCGATTTTACGCATGGAAGGCCTGGTTGGATTGCTGGCGTCAGATGTTCAGCGACGTGAATCATGACGACGTGAATCATTGCCATCTGAGTAACCGTGAGTTTTCAGGGATGCTTTATAGAATATAAAGACGGTGTAAATTGCATAATGCATGTTGCACCGTCTTTTCTTATTTTCACGCTGTTCATGGTACAGCGTGGTTTGTTCTCTGAATCCTTGTAAAAAGCGTGTTCAGTGCCACAATGGTTGTTGTCAGTTTGTTCACACGAAGATAATCTGTCAGAACAGAATAACTGTATTTACTTAACGTGATTTCAGAATAAGATATTCTGTTGGATGAATGGTGCTGAAAACACAGCGAAGCCGTCTGTTCTGAGAAAGATGGATGGTTTTGATCAAAAAACGGCCTTGCAATGATCCATGATTTGGGTGTACAGGGTTATCCCGAACGGGTCGTTACGGATGATATTAACATACAAAGTTACAAGACGGGTATAATTATTGCATGAGCGCAAAAAAGACATTCAATGATCTCAATACGGATGATCTACGTTATTTGTTGATTGAGAAGCAAAATGCAGAACGTGAAGCTAGGCTGGAGCAGTTTCAGCGCAGCGGGCGGATTGCGCGTTCGCACGCGACAGAGGCGCCGATCCATGCTGAAATGGCAGAACTGAAACAGATCCCTGCCCCGGGGCTTTTTTCCGGACATGCAAAGCGAACCCCCAGGCTGTTGGATCGCATTTTGCTGATCGTTGAAGTTTTGGCTGTGGCAGGGCTGGCATATGTTTTATTTAATGGCGCCAAAATTCTGACACAGTTGAATGATGAAGTTGTCTCGGTGATGAATGCGCCGACGGCAACGGTTCTCAGTGAAAACATGGCAGTCGTTTTGCCTTCAGGTCATACCTCGCCCAACTCAAATGAAGGGGCGCAGCCGAATATGGCTGAAATTCCTGAGCATCTGCGGCCGGTGATTCAGGGGCTTTCGGGTCTGCCGATTCCTTCTCCCAGCCCTGCTCATGCGATTCGGATTCAAATCCCATCGATTAAGGTCGATGCGCCGATTGTGCAGGGTGATGACTGGGAGCAATTGAAAAAAGGGGTCGGACAGCGCATCGGTACCGCCAACCCGGGAGAAGATGGAAATGTTGTGCTTTCAGCGCACAATGATATTTTTGGGGAAATTTTCCGGCATTTGGATCAATTGAAAGCCGGAGACGAAATAATTTTGTTTACGGGGACAGCATCGTTCACGTATGTTGTTGAAACAACTCAGATTGTGGAACCAACAGTAGTCAGTGTCATGGCTCCAACTGAGAATCCTGTGGTAACATTAATCTCCTGTTATCCATATCTCATAGACAGCAAGAGAATTGTGGTAGCAGCTACTTTAAAAGATTAAGTGTTGGAGTGGGTATGGCAAAAAACAAGAAACGTAATGTCAATCAGGTTAAAACCGGTTCGGTGGTCAATGAAAACAAGAGTGTGGGGGCTGCGCCCGTTCCTGTAACGGTCGGCAGCAAGTACTCCAGTACTTTTAACCCCGATTATGCTCCGGTCAGAAAAGATCTCAAACGAATTGCTGTGCTGGCAGTGATCTTTTTTATCATATTGGTGGCGCTTTCGTTCTTTCTGCGATAGTCTTTATAACGGTTATTCGGTATATTAAAAGACACTGTCTGGCGTATTGCGGCGGCAGATAAACTGCACTGGATGGGCAGTCATCCATCCGCCAGGTCTTTGTCTGAACAAAGGGTAATGCCTCCGGAACACCTCCGGAGGTTTTTTTGATGGCTTCTGTGGCGCGGATATTTATTGCTGTTCAAGCAGAATGTTTTTAATCGTTCCATTCCCTGAAAAAGAAAGACTGGCTGGCAGTGCGATGTTGTAAGGACTGGCATCGATTCGGCATATCTCCGTCTGTTCCAGAAAGAGCCCGGTTGAGTTGGGCGACATGACAATTGAAAATTCATTGAACCCTTCCGGAAGAGGCATCTGTACCTGACAGCTGTGTTTGCGGATTGGCCCTTTCTCTGGCTGAGAGAGAACGATAATTTCCTGAAGTGAAGCATTTAAACGAAGTTGAATGCTGCCTGTTGGTTCCTGGCTGTCAGACGGCAATGCTGCGGCATCCCAGTTGAAATACAGGCTTGTGTTTACTCTCTGATCAAAAGCTGCTGAAAATCGAACACGGGTGTTGTAACAGACCAAAAATGTCTGAAGGCTGCTGAGTCCGCTGTTTTTTTCCGGGGTGCCGTGGAGTACCAGCCCTTCCTGTTCTGAGCTGAAGGTGGGGGGTGTTTGCCCCCGGAAGATCCAGCGTTGGGTAGATTCCTGATTAAATTGTTCCTGCCAGAGTACCTTCCATTCAGAAGCCGGCGGTGTGGGTGGCGGATTGGGAGAGGTTTGTTCTGTCAGAACAGGTTTCAGCGGAGCAGGCGAAATCACTTTGGTTGAAATGGGCTGAGCTGTGGCGGGGTCATTCAGGATGAGCGTAGGAATCGTATCGGTTGGGAGCTGAGACGTTGAAGTTAAAGGAAGAAGAATTTTATCAACCCACGGGTTAAGTTGTTTTTTAAGGTCTGGAAAGGGAATCCATTCCAGCCATACCCATGCCAGAAACGACAAAGCGGCAATCACGACAGCCAGGGCTGAGAGCAGCCGGATCAAAACAGCAGAGCGGCGGGTGGTTTTTCTTTTTTCCCGGGGATTCAGAAGGTTCCGGAAAGGTTTTGCTATTTGTTCCAACTGTGCTTCATTAAAAACGGGTTCTTTGCTCAGAACAAAAGCCGGATTGATAGAAGCGTCAGGGTCGGGGTGATCGCTTATCCCGGTTAAATCATAACCACAGGAAATACAAAAAGCCGCATTGTTTCGAACCGGCTGGTGGCAGCATGGGCATGTTCTGTTTGAATCTTTTCCATCCGGTTCCGGAGGGGGAAAAAGATTATCAGAATCAGGCTTTTCCATTTGCGGGTAAAGAAGCAGCGGTTCCGGGTTTGCGCCGCATTGCGGGCAGCGCTGCGCTTCTGCCTGAAGTGGAGCCTGACAGGAAGGGCATTTCCTGTCGGATTCTGTTGAAAAGGGTTCCGGATTTGTCGTCATGGGTGTGATTATTCTTCTTCCAGCCGGATTGTTTTGCGGCTGGTGAGCCGGATGGTCTTGCTTCCTTCTTCAGAGATTCCTTTACCCTGTTCCAGGTTTTTGGCTTCCTGTTCCATTTTTTGGGCCAGTTCTGTTTCGCCCTGGTCGAGCAGAATGGTTACGGCCTGGCGTAAACGGCGGGTGGCGCTGCTGTTATTTCCGATTGCGGCTTCTTCCAGGGCACGTGTCTGCAGGCTGAAGGCGGTTACCTTCTCAAAAGTGTTCATGACTTTTGTGTTGACCTGACTGTGTTGCTCTGCATCTGAGGTGTAATTGACAATCATGTCCTGATTCTGCTGCAGGGTTTCACCATTGGGAAGCGTATAGTGCAGGTTACATTGTGCAAACCGTATGCTGCTTTCAGAGCGTGCCGGAAGCAATATTTCTGTAAGATAGGCAGTTCCCTGATTGCTCAGATCGCCGACATGAATTGAAACGGATGTTTCCTGAATGACCTGCCGGCTGATTTCACGAATCATTGGAGCAACTTCCCAAACCCGTCGTATCTGCACGCCCTGAACCAGACGGGTGATCAGTTGAACCGATTTGGCGACAACATTCATGCTCTGAAACACCTGCTGGAAAATGGGCAGCGCCTGTTGCGGTGATTCTATATAATCGCTGTATCCTTTTTGGCTGCCTGGGGCGGCCTTAATGCTTCGGTCGGCCAGTTCCTGCACAAAATTGGTATTCCAGGCGCTGCCGAGCCCCAGCCCAATGAGCGGGATTCCGGTAATTCCAAAGCGGTCGGCCTCGCGAAAGCTTTCTGATTCCTGATCGGTTACTTCTCCGTCGGTTAATAATACTGCCCGGTTGGCGTGATCAGAAGAAAGATAAGAACTGACCTGTTGATGGGCCTCTCGCAGGGCAGGGGCCAGGACGGTGCCTCCTCCTTCAACGATTTGGTCAACCGCTTTTTTCAGCTCCGTTTTATCCTGTACCGGCTGTGCCGGAATTAATACATGAGTCGTGGTTTCAAATAAAACGATCGATAAAATATCCAACGGAGTTAATTGGTCGATGATGGTTTTGACCGTTTCGCGTAAAGTCTGGATCTTTTCACCGCGCATGGAGCCGCTTTGATCCAGGATCAGAACGACATTCATGGGCATGCGCGTGGCGGCTCCTCCTTTTCCGGGCTCCACTTCGGTCAGCAGATACAGCAATTGTGGTTCTTCCAAAATTGGAACCGCTGACTTGTTTATCTGATTTGAAAATCGGATGGATTGTTCCATTTTTCCTCCCGGGAAAATAACCCGTATGCATCACAAAAAACATGTTAATAAAGAATATGTCAAAACCGATTGTAACCCAAACTTTAAGGGTTTTTGTTGGATGATCAACCTGATTTCGAAAGGGATGGGTTGTCCGGATTGGCGCCGCATTGGCGGCAACTGGAAGCATCGGCTGCATTGATTGTTTGACAGTGAGGGCAGATTTTTAAAAAAGAGCCTGCGGTTGATTTAAAGGCCGGAAACAAAGCAGAAGAGGGCTTATTTTGACGGGCAGCGGCTGGGCGGTAATCTTTAATCGGAGAAATGCCCTGGGCAACCGCCAGCAGGAAAAGCGCTGTTGTCTGGGAGTCGGAATCTGTTTTTTCAATCCTTATTTTCAGATTTCCGCTTTTCTGTAAAACAGACCAGGAAAAAGTTTTTCTGTTAAAGCGCTCGTTGACGGTCAGGGTTTGGCGCTCGTTTTGAATTGAAATGTGCAAATCGACGCCGTCAGGGTTCTCAAGATATACAGAAGGAGAAAGGTTTTCTTCTAGGATGGCTTCATATTCAATCTGAGTTTCTGAATCTGTCAGCAGGATGGGCAGAAAAGCCAGCGGGTCAGCGTGAATTGTTTTGAAATGGGCTTTTGCCTGCCGGGCGGCTTCAACCAGCAGAGCGCTGTTGATCAGAAAACCGGCGAGAATGCTTCTGACATTTTCCGGCAGGGCCGGTATGGCCAGACCGCAGGTCATTACCCAGCCTCCTTTTGCGCCGGTCAGAAAGCAGAGCGGTTTTTCCTGATCAGGCGATGCCAGAGAGAGATAAGACTGAAACGGTCTGTCAAACGTCTGCATGGTTGTGATTGCAGCAGTCTGATGTATTGCGATGGAATGCCCAAGCCGGGCAGCAAGGGCCGGATCACGAACCTGCAAATTTACATTGGTTAATTGTGACTGGTGGATGTCTGAAAAAAAGTCAGAAAAGAAATTTCTGAAAGGCAGAAGCGCATCTTCGAAAAAGATCACGGTTCTTTGCAAAGCGAGGTGCTTTTCCAAAAGAGTTTCAGCCTGATGAATCCGGCTTTTTTCCATGGGAGTGCTTTGGAGGGAAGGGAGCAAAAAAAACTGATGGCTGTCATTCTGCAGTTCATTGAAGCTGTCAGCAGCCATTTCCCAGTTTGAAGTCTGAATTTTCATGGGTTGTGGACAGGCGAATGACAACAGGCCAGACAGTGTTTGAGGATTCGGGCAAACGATCCAGATGGTTTTCATTCTTCTGCTTTGCAGAGAATCAGGCTGATGTTGTCTTCTCCGCCGGCTGCGTTGGCAGCGGTAATCAGCTGTCTGGCGGCTGTATCCAGATCGGGCTGGGTCAGCAATATCTCCAGAATTTGCGGGTCATGTACCATTTCCCACAGACCGTCTGAACAAAGGAGAAAGATATCATTCTGTTGGATGGTAAGCTGATAAATATCAGCATGGATGATTTCTTTTTGCCCAATCGAGCGATAAATGACATTTCGCTGGGGGTGCTGATAGATTTCGGAAGGCTGAATCTGCCCGGTAGCTGCCAGGGCGGCCACCAGGGAATGATCCTGGGTAATCGCTTGAATGCTCTGTCCGCGAATAAGATAGGTGCGGCTGTCTCCCACATTGGCAATCCAGGCTTGATTGCCCTGTAAGACTCCCATGGTCAGGGTAGATCCGGCGTTGGCGGCTATATCCGGTTTATGGATGGAAAATTCCCGTATGACCTGATTGGCTTTCCGGGTGGCTTCCTGCAGGCGGGATGTAAAATCCTGTGAGGCCCCGGCAAAAGATTTTGTCTCAGTGTCTTTGGGGGCTTCGCTGTGATTCAGCGGGATGGTGTTTCTGCGGGGCGGCGCGCAAAGCATATCGTTGAACGACTGTTTAATGGATTCTATTGTCCAATAGCTGGCCAGTGCGCCTCCCATGTGACCGCCCATCCCATCAGATATGGCCAGGAAAGCCAGCGGTTCCTGCCCGGGTTTTTGACAAACCTGATACCAAAGACAGTCTTCATTTTGTTTTCCATGCCGGGCGTGCCCAACATCGGTTTGAGAAGTCACATGGAATTGCATGTTTACTCCTGCGTTTAAATTTTACGCCGATCCTGAGATCTTAATATCAGAATCGTTAACAGAATAGCGACTGCCCCAAAGAGAAACAGGATTCCCCAATTGGTTAATAAGTGAGAAAAAGTTGAAGCAAAGTTTACTTCAAAGGTACTATGGGTACGAACCATTTGATTGAAATCTGAAAAATAGACTTTTCCCAGTTGATTCAGCCGATTTATATTTACACTGGCGCCTAACGCTTCAAATGCCCAGCGGGTTGGGGTGAGATAAGAAATGTAAGAAGCAGCCGAAGGCAGATTAAAGATTGCCCCCGAAAAAATGATCTGCACAAATAAAACCACCAGGATAATATAGATGACGCTGTTGTTGGATTTTGAAATGGCCGATATCAGTAAGCCAATTCCGACGGAAGAAAACATTGCCAATATCAATGTGATATACATTTCCAGAAAAGGCCCGGTAAAGATTCCTTTGGACGGATATGTCACCTTAAACCCTGTGACGATCAGGAGCAGCAGGCATTGCACCAGGCCAAACGCCATCAATACGGCTGTCTTGGAAAGGATATAGGGAATGATTTTAAGGTTGATCATTCTTTCACGTTCATAGACGACCCGCTCTTTAATGATTTCATATGCTGAAGCGAATAAACCCAGCAGGATCGCCGCCAATGCCAGCATAAATAACAGGCGCTGCGTATCTGGAACAATGGTATAGGCGCCGGTTCGGCGGGCGATATGCCAGATTTCACTTTCGGTGTTCCCGGTCAGACTCCTGGGGTTGGCAATCAGGAGCAATAAGACCCCAATGATAGGCATGGCAGCGCATAGAACAAACAGGCTCATTTTGTCATTTAAAATCAGGTCAAAATAACGGCGGGTAAAAATACTGAACTGGCGGAGGCTGGTTTTTAAAGCCTCTTTGGGTTTGGTATGAATTTTGGCAGAAGCCTGTTGTTGGATGACTGGAATCTCGGCCTGCCGGTTGGTGACGTATTCCTGATAATCAGGCGACTGCATATAACTGGCTTCAGCCTCAATCGCTTCCTGCCGGGTATCTACTTTGGCGTAAATGGTTGAAAAATCAGGGGTCCTGTAAAAATTCATCGCTTTCTGAGGCGGCCCAAAATAAACCAGGCGGCCATAAGAAAGGAAAACGACATGATCACACATGTCCAGAATATTGGAAGTGGCGTGGGTGGTCAGCATGATGGTACAACCGCTGTCGGCCAGATTGTTCAGGGTGCGCATCATTTTCTTATCCAAACCGGGGTCCAGACCGGAAGTCGGTTCATCGAGGAAGAGCAGCCGCGGTTCAGATAACATTTCGGATGCGATGCTGATACGTTTACGTTGCCCGCCGCTGAGCTGATTGATGTGCAAATCTTTCTGCTCTGTCATTTCTACGATTTCCAGAACGTCATCTATTCTTTTTTGAATTTCCTGTTTGCTGGTATCCGGCGGAAGACGCAGTTGGGCGGTATATGACAGCGCCAGTTTAACCGGCAGCGTGGTGTGCAGAATATCTGCCTGAGGAACATACCCCATATCACCGCGGTAGGTATCATAGTGCTGATAAAGGTCATCTCCGTTAATTAATACATGTCCTTTATTGGCCGGGCGTGAACCATTCAGCGCATCCATCAGGGTAGATTTTCCGGCGCCGCTGCCCCCGACCAGGGCGACAAATTCCCGTGGAAGGATGGTTAAAGAGATATCATTGAGAATGGTTTTTTTGCCGCTGCCGGAGGGAACTTCGCGTACCAGATGAATGCCGTCTACCCGCAGATTCTGGGCTTCGGCAACCATGGTGCCTTTGCCGTATTCCATTTTGTATGGGCCAATTTGAATAATATCGCCCGGTTTTAAAGCAATCCGCTGAATGCGTTTCCCGTTTACAAACGTGCCATTGGTGGATTTAAGGTCTGTCAGATCGTGACCGGATGCTGTTTTGACTAACCGGGCATGCTTCCATGATATGCCGGATGAGCTCAGGGGGATGTCTGACTGGGGGTCGCGGCCAATAACGGCGGTTTTCAGGTTGGAAATGTGTCCGATGTCAATGGGAATGACCGAGGCCAGTATTTGGCTGTGAGCCGCACTGACAGCGTAGGTCAGTGAAACAGAGTTTCCATAGATATCGCCGATACGAATGACATCGTTGTATTGCAGCGGGATGACCTGATGCGGCGGAATTTGGCGCCCGCGCAGGTAAGTGCCGTTGCGGCTTCCCATATCTTCGATGGCATACCCATCATTGACCGGGAAAATCCGGGCGTGCTGGCGTGAAATGCCGGGCAGGCCAACCGGGTTTTGCGGCCCGGGAAGGCCAATGGCCAGATCAGCATTTGGGTCTCTGCCTATAATCAGTTGTTGACCGGTCAGGGGGATTGTAGTTTCATTGCTCCCTTCGCGAATGGTCAAATGCGGCTGTGAATCAGGCATCGATGACCGGCGAGCCATGGTTGGCAATGAGGGTGTTTTTGGAGAATCTTCCGCTTTTTTCTGATTTTCTGAAGGCTGCGGAACCGGCAGATCTTCAGGAACGATCAGGGTGGGCATATCCGAGACGGAATCAGCGTTTTTTTCAGCCGGAACGGTAGCCTCGATCTTTGCTCCGCATTTTGAGCAAAACCGAGCCCCTTCGCGTAATGGGGATTGGCATTGAGAGCAGAGGGCAGGTTCAGTCATAGGGTTTCTTTCAGCAACAAAATTGTGTTAATGAAAAATAATACGGTTGCAGGCGGAGAAAACCGGATTTTTGCATCCATTCTCCTGAATAATGCAGGGTTCATTCATGCATTACGGGTTCTTAATGAAACCGGAAAACCAATCGCAGTCGTCCCAGCATGAGCTCATCACCTGATTGCAGTGGAAGACGCTGACCGACAGGAATAACCCGGTTGTTCAGGTAAGTTTTATTTACCGTGTGCAGATCTTCCACCGTCCATTGATTGTTTTGGTATACCAGCCGGCAATGCTGGCGGCTGACGCCCTGATTCAGACCATCGTGATTCCCCAGATCAATATCCGGGAAGTTTGAACTGACGGGGTCTTCCCGCCCGATCAGAATTTCCTTTTTCCCGACAGGAAATGAGAGAACGATACCATTGCTGCTGATGGTCAGACTGGCCTGGGAGATCGCGGGTTCTGCGGTCTGAGCCGAGGATTGTGCCTGAAGAATGGCTGGTCTTTCTGCAGACGGAATGGGCACAGCCGGAACGGATGCCGCAGAGGTTTTTAAAGAGCTGCCGCATTGTTCGCAGAAAGCAGCGCCGGCAGGGTTGTCAAAACTGCAGAATGGGCAATGAATTTTTGCCGGCTGCGAAGAACCTGCAGAGGGCGTTGCAGGGGGTGGGGTATAGGCCGGCGGCTGAGGTCTGGATGGCACCGGTGCAGGAGGGGGCGGGGTATACACCGGCGGCTGAGGTCTGGATGGTGGCGCCGGTACAGGAGGGGGCGGGGTATACGCCGGCGGCTGAGGTATGGATGGTGGCGCCGGTACAGGGGGAGAACGACGCACAGGGGGAGGCGGGGTATAGGCCGGCGGTTGTGAAGTGGGAGGAGAAAATGGAGCTGATGCAGGGGTCAGCCTGGTTCCGCAGTTGTCACAATAGATTGATCCTGCAATAACAGCTTTTTTACAGACAGGGCATACAGCGTTCATAAGTTCCTCCAATACCATTTTCCTGCAGGATAGAAACTTCAGGAAAAGAAATCTGTCTAAGTGTAACGTATTTTCAGCATAATTCCAACGCTGCTTTGACAGTTGATTGAGGGATTTGGGAGCATTTTGTGGGGTGGATGTGGCCTGACAACGCATCTCCGGTAAGGCGGATTCAATGTTTGGATGGGCTTTTGCCCGCAGCTTTTCCGCAGGAGGGATTGCCGGGGAATGCGAGAGACCTTATCGAAGATGAAACAAGCCAAAACCGCCATAGGCGAAAACTGCGGCGCCAAAAAAAGTGGGCAAAGCGGTTGTCCACAGATATCGATAAAAAGGCACCCGGTAAACGCCGCTGAGAACGCTGACCAGTTTTGGGCCGTATCCTGGAACCATCCGGCCGCCAATCAGAAATAAGGCGGAATGGACGGGCAGCTTTCCCAGCCCCAGGGGCAGGTTTTGTTTTCGTTCGCTGAAATTGGCTGTGTCGCCCAGTTTGATGCCCAGATAGTATTCTACCAGAGCCGCCAGAGTATTCCCGGTTCCGGCAATCAGGGTAGCTGCCAGGGGGCCGAAGATGGCCCCATTTAACACCGTTAATGGCTCAGACGGGATGACGGTTGCTCCCAGAATTGCATACAGGATGATACTGATGCCAATGCCCCACAGCCCGGATTTGCGAATGAAATCCATGATGAAATCCAGGTCTTCGTAAATGAAGAAAACTGCAATTACTAAGATCAGGATACTGACAACAATCATTTGCACAGAAAACTTTTTGTTCTTTTGAGATTCTTTTTCCATAAAGAGGTTAAACTCCAAAATGCTTTTCGAATTACGCTCTGAAACATGTTTAAAAATAAAACAGAAAAGATGATAACATAAAAAATCCTGATTGAACTTGATATAATTCATAACCTTTGATACAAGTGGTATGTAGTTTAAACGTCAGTATTACAGAAGGAAATAAAAAACAAATGAAATTTTTGAAATGGTTAATTTCTGCTGCCTTTATGGCAATTTTTGCGGTAACACAAACGGTTATGGCTGCTTCTGCTCCGGGTTCATCTTTTCCAATTGTGCCGGCTGAAGATCCGGTTCCAATGAGTCAGGATAGCAAATGCCAGCAGACGGGCAAAATATCGATTCTCTTTTTTGCTGAAAGCCTTCCCGGAGAGGTTTATCAGAACAATGATGCGGTTTTTCTGGTGGGTATTGATTTTGGCGAGCGGATGATCAACATTGTTCCTCTGTCTGATAAATTCATGTTAAGCGCTCCGGGTTTGGCTAAGCAGAATATCCGCCAGGCTTCTTTATCAGAGCTTTATCGTTTTACCAGAGATGAATACAAAGGAAATGAACGCCGGAAAATGGATGCGGGAATCAAGGCGGTTCGGACTTCGCTCAAGGCAGATTTTCAATTTACTCCAGACCATTACGTTGCCATCAGGCAAACGGTTTTGGCCGACATTGTGAATGCGATGGGTGGGCTGAAGATCAACCTGCAGGTGGCGGTTGATGGAACAGCCGAGAAGTTCAGTAATTTTCATGCAGGAGCCCAGACTTTAAATGGTGAGCAGATCGTTGAATTGCTCAGCATTAAAAAGCCGTCCGGGAAAGCAGAACCCAGCCAGGTACAGCGGCTGCTGTGGGTTTTAGACGCCATGTATACGCAATTTGGACAGGCGTCAACCAAAATGCAATTGCCCTCTATGATGGAAGCTTTTCATAAAAACTCAGTGACAGACCTGAATATCCTTTCTGTCATGCCTTACAGTTGTTTACTGACCGATCATGAATTTAAAGTGAATTACGTCGAATTGCCGTCTGACTATTATGAAACAGGCGACAAAGGAGAAATTTATCCTAAAAACCCCAAAGAATTGGGCGAGTTTCTGAACTTAATGGTTGGCAATCAATAGGCTGATTGTTTTGAAAACCCGAAGACACCAATATTGGAGTCTTCGGGTTCTGATCATTCATGTTCGAAAACCCGACCGAAAGTTTCCATTAAGTTTTCAGAGGTTAATACTTCTTCAGAAGGGCCGCAGGCAATTACTTTACGGGCGAGCAGCATGGTATGTGAGCAGGTCTTTGCTTCGTGTATGCTGTGGGTAGCAATCACAATAGTGTGACCTTTGGCGATTTCATCCTGAATCATTTGATAATAAAGTTCAATGCCAACTGCATCCAGACTGGTGGTAGGTTCGTCCAGCAACAAAATTGAGGCCTGTTTGGCCAGCAATTGAGCAATAAAAACTCTTTGCTGTTGTCCGCCGGACAGTGAGCGCAGGGGTTTGTCTTTAATGGCCAGGATTTCCATGCGTTTGAGTGAATCGATCACAATGGCTTCATCTTTATCCGTCATGGGGTCAAGCAACCCGTGAATGGCAAAGCGCCCCATTTGAACTGTATCGATCACCCGCAGTGGCAAAATAAAATGGTTGCTGCGTGCCTGACTGAGAAAGGCAACCTGAGCGGGGGATTTTCCAGGGGCCTTTTCCAGCACCTTCAGTTCTCCGCTCAGCAGGGGCAGAAGCCCGGCCAATGTTTTCAGATAAGTGGATTTTCCGGAGCCATTCATGCCGACCAGCGCCTGTGATTGCCCTGCAGCCAGGCAGCATTGGATATCCGGTACGATAATTTCTTTGTCGTAGCCGATGGTTACCTGTCGGGCTTCAATGACATTCCGGAGATCAGTCATGAAGGGGGGGCTCCTGATGGGAGGTGCGGGCGGCCTGTATGTTTTTGATGGTTAAAACAATAAAAAAGATCACAATGGCTGTGAGTATGATGGATGAGCTGGCGGCCAGGTTGAAGTGATAACTGATTAAAAGGCCGGTATACACCGAAAAACTGCCAAACCCAATTGCCCACAGGATCATGCCCCGAATATGATTTGCAATTAAAGCGCCTGACCCGGCCGGAGCCAGCAGCATTCCGAAAACCAGCAACGTTCCCACCGTTTGAAAGGATACAATTACAGCCAGAGCAATCAGGAGGAGTGTTACATAATGAAAAAACTGCGCATGATAGCCGGCCATTTGCGTTTGTTCTTCGCTGATGCACAGCAGTAAAAACGGTCGGTAGCAGATTATGCTGATTAAAATGACCAGAATGGCGGCAGCCAGTTGAACCCGGATATCTGAGGCAGAAATTCCCAGAATTTCTCCAAACAGAATGCGAACAATGTCACCGGTGAAGTTATTGGAACGTGAAACAATCAGCACGCCCAGCGCCAGCATTCCGACAAAAAGAAGACCGATTGCGGTATCTGAGCTCAGCCGACTTTTTTGCGTGATCAGTGTGATACCGCCAACCATGACCAAGGTGCCAACTGCGGCGCCAATCATTCCCGGAAGCCCCAGCAGCATGGCAATTGCGATGCCGGGCAGAACTCCATGCGCAAAGGCATCGCCGATAAAAGCCAGCCCGCGTAAGACAACAAAAGTTCCCACCACGCCACAGGTGATTGAAACCAGAATTCCGGCTGATAAAGCCCGCTGCATAAAAACATTTTCAAGAAAAGGGGTAATGAAGAATGCCATAAGGTGTAATGAGTACAGCGATTGTACTATGAATGCTTTTAATCGGCTATCAGCGCAGAGAATCCACAATCAGGCTGGTCAGATGACGGATAAAGGTAAAATAGGATCCGTCATCCGGAAGAATGTGGGTGGGGAGAGAGATAACCCTGGCTCCGGTTTCCTGGGCGATGGTTTCTGCGGTTGCGGTTGAAGTGCCTGCTTCGCAGAATATGGCTTTGACCTGGTTTTGGAGGATAACGGATTTTAAATCTGCCAGGTTAAAGGCAGAGACCTCAGCCTGTGACGAAGCGCTGGGGATGATGGTTCCTATCTGTTCAAAGCCATAGCGTTTGGCAAAGTAAGCCATCGATTGGTGCCCGGTAATCAGCTTGCGCTGATTGGGAGGAAGCTGATGAACGGTTTTTTGTACTTCAGCGTCCAGGCGGGTAAGACGATCCTGCAGATCGAGGTTTTGCTGTGTGAGGTTGACCGCAAATTGAGATTGGATCTGCCCGCTCAGGGCCTGCAGGATGGGGATCATCCGGGTGGGATCCGTCCAGAAATGCGGGTCCCCGGTGGCTTCTCCGGCAGCAGATTCTGTGGCTTCATGTCCGTGATGGTGATCGCCTTCGGCCAGCGGCAGGGGGGTAATGTAATCTGCGGCGGTAAAAACCGGAATTCCTGATGTTTTCGCTTCTTCCAGTGCATTATGGATGCCGGCTTCCAGCCCCAGCCCATTGATTACGATCAGATCTGCTTTGTGCAGGCTCTCAATATTCTTTGCAGATGGTTCCCAGTTGTGCGGGTCCTGTCCATTGGGCATTAAGACTTCCAGATGAAAAGAATCTCCGGTCAGCTCCTGGACCAGCGAACCAAGAATGGCGGTGGAAACCACGATGGTTTTTTGCCGGTTTTTTTCCTCAGGAGGCGTTTGTACGGGGGCCGCCTGGCAGGCGGTCAAAAGCAAAACGATCAGCCAAACACAGTATTTTTTGATAGAAAATTGTGACATGAAACGCTCCATAAATCATCCTGAATGATTTTACCCCTCTTTCCAGGTTCCTGGAGTTGGTGTCGGGCTATTTTAGCTGGAAAAATCCGGCAGAAGCGTAGCGTGCATGAAAACGCAGCGAGAGCAGATTAAGGCAGATATGCTGAATCAGTCCAGAAGTGGGTCAGATGCTGCTGATCTTCAGAAAGGAAATAAATCTGTTTAACAGCCTGCCCTGAGTCTG
>CAZEEL010000040.1:0-11845 GCA_964511135.1 uncultured Leptolinea sp.
CAATACTCAAACTCAGTAATGTCATTGTCTGAGCCAGATGAGCAGTAGTCACAGAACGTAAAGTCGTACGATGAGTCTGAAACATGTTCTCTCCCAAAAAGTATATCTTATGCAGTTTATTGTTGCAAGTATTGTGCCAGGAACTGCATTAAGCAATTTCTATGCCATGATGATCTGAATTGATCTGGATGGTACAATTCAGATCATCATTAAATCCGATATGAAAAAAAAACCTGCGCTCACTTTCGTAATAGTACTTATTCTGATGATGTCAGTAACATTAAGCAGAACTCTTTCCATCCGCAAACGCAATCCGGGCACAATATGGAAGCCGGATCACTATTCCGGACAGCAAGCCTATCAATTTGCAAAAGAACTATCCCAATGGGGGCCGCGAACCCCCGGTTCAGCCGCACATGCAAACAGCATTCAATATATACAGACACAATTAAAAAACTTCAATTGGGAAACTGAAAGGCAGGATTTCAACAGATATGGAATGAACTGGTCCAACATTCTGGCTCATCATTCCGGAAACACTTCCTGCCGGATTTTGCTGGGCGCACATTACGATTCACGGCTATACGCAGATCGAGACCCTGATCACACAAAACGAACTGAACCGGTCCATGGGGCCAATGATGGAGCCTCTGCTGTCGCAGTATTGCTGGAAATTGCCCGTACGCTTCCTGAGACGTTCTCATGCTCAGTCACTTTAGCCTTTTTTGATGGAGAAGATCAGGGAAATATCCAAAATTACCCCTGGATTATTGGATCAACCTATTACACCGAAAGTCTGGATCAATATCCAAATCAGGTCATCATTCTGGACATGGTTGGAGATCAGGAACAAACTTTTTATTTTGAATCAAATTCAGATCACCGGATAAGCGAATTAATCTGGCAGACTGCCCACGATTTAAAATATCAGGACTACTTTATTCCTGAAACCCGATACAGCGTTTTAGACGATCACACCCCTTTCGTAGAAAAAGGGATTCCCGCAATAGATATCATTGATTTTGATTATCCACATTGGCATACAACCCATGATACGATTGATAAAATAAGTGCCGATTCACTGCAAAGAATTGGCAATGTTATAATCCAATACTTAAAGTCTCTAGAATAAACCAGGAGAAAACGATCATGAGTAATTCCAGTTTTATTAAACCAGCCGATCGTATTGCAGATTTCAAACCTTATTTTTTTGCACAACTGACAAAAAAATTTGCAGAGCTGAGAGAACGCGGAGTCAAAATTATAAGATTAGATATTGGCAGCCCGGACCTCCCGCCTGCCAGATTTATCATCGACAAGCTCAGCGCTGAATCTTACAAGCCCAATGTTCACGCCTATTCAACGGCGGGAGGCGCACTCTCTTTTCGCCAGGCAGTTGCCGCATATTACAAAAACCGCTTTTCGGTTGAGGTTGATCCAGCCTCACAGGTACTGGCATTGATCGGGTCAAAAGAAGGCTTATTTGATTTGTCACAGGTGATCTTAAACCCGGGCGATCTGGTTATTGTTCCCAACCCTGGCTATCCGGTATATCGAGCCGGCGCCAAAATTGCCGGCGCTGAAATATATGACCTTCACCTCAAAGCAGAAAATAATTATTTGCCTGATTTTGATTCAATTCCGGCTGATGTGGCTGCAAGAGCAAAAATAATATGGCTTAACTACCCCAACAACCCAACCGGCGCAACCGCCACATCAGACTTTTATTACAAAGCGGTTGATTATTGCCGCAAACATGAAATTCTTCTGGCACATGACGCCCCCTATTGTGACATTGCTTTTGGAGATCACATTCCCAACAGCGTCCTCCAGGTTCCAGGCGCCTCAGATATTGCCATTGAATTTAACTCCCTTTCAAAAACATATAACATGGCCGGCTGGCGGGTAGCCTATGCCATTGGGAATCCAATCGTCATTAATATGCTCAATACATACAAAAGTCAGATGGATTCCTCCGCTTTCCTGCCCATCATGATAGCAGGCGAAACCGCCCTGACAGAAAGCCAGAACTGGCTTAAAGAACGCAATCAGATTTACGAAGAACGAATCGACATTGCCCTTCAGGCGCTTAACAGCATGGGCATGCCCACCGAAAAACCAAAAGCTGCATTTTATCTTTGGTCAAAAATTCCGCAGGGGTTCTCTTCATCAGCAGAATTCTGTGAACGCCTCCTCTACGAAACAGGCGTCTCCACCACGCCAGGCAGTAATTTCGGGTCACAGGGAGAAGGGTACGTCCGTCTTTCTATGGGACAGAGTACCGAGATGGTTCGCGAAGCCTTTGTAAAGATGAAAACCTGGATTGAGCAGAGAGCATAATTGGCAAAAAGACAACCGGAATCAACGCATCTGCCGAAAGAACGGGCATTCCTTGTTGGAGCAGAGATCAGAACAGATCCTGACGCTCTGCTAACCCTGGATGATTCCATGCAGGAATTAGAGCTGCTATCAGAAACTGCCGGTCTTGAGGTTATCGGCTCCATTACCCAAAAACTTGATCATCCGCATGTAAGCACCTATATTGGTCCTGGAAAACTGGAAGAACTAAAAATTTTAGTTGAAGAAACCCTGGCTCAAACAGTCGTTTTTGATAACGAACTGTCTCCCCGGCATCTGAGAGAATTGGAAGACACACTTGGGCCAAATGTAAAAATCATCGACCGAACAGCTCTCATTCTGGACATCTTCGCACAACATGCAAACACCCGCGAAGGCCAATTACAGGTCGAGCTGGCCCAATATGAATACCGCCTGCCCAGGCTGACAAGAGCCTGGACTCACCTGGCAAGGCAGGCAGGCGGTGGCGGCGGTCGAACCGGCTCGGCAGGCGGAGTGGGTCTGCGCGGCCCAGGTGAAACCCAATTGGAAGTTGACCGGCGGGAAATCAGACGCCGGATCAGTATGCTGAAAGAAGAGTTGGAGGAAGTTCGTTCACACCGCCTGCGTCATCGCACCCAGCGAAAAATGCAGCAAATTCCAACCATTGCACTGGTCGGATATACCAATGCAGGAAAATCAACATTATTAAATCATCTTGCCCACGCTGACGTATATGTTGCAGATAAATTATTTGCCACCCTGGACCCAACCACCCGCCGTGTACAACTGCCTGGCAACCACATTGCTTTATTTACCGACACGGTAGGCTTTATACAAAAATTGCCCACCCAACTGATTGCTGCGTTTCAGGCTACCCTGGAAGAAATCAGCTCAGCCAACCTGCTGCTGCACATTGCGGATGTATCACACCCCAACTTTGGAGCTCAGTTGCAGGCCGTGGAAGCGACACTCAAAGAAATTGGAGCTGATAAAATACCAACCATCATTGCTTTGAATAAAATCGACACCCTCCCTCATCCGGAAGAAGCACAGGCAGCTTTGACAGAATCCAGTGATACTTACGCCATATCAGCCAAAACCGGAGATGGCGTCAATGCTCTGCTGCATGCCATCGAAACCCATCTCTATGAATTCTTTATCGCTGCAACCATAAAACTGCCATACAAAGAAGGAAAACTGATTTCAATGCTGTATGATTACAGCCAAATACAAACAACCATCCATAAAGATGATCATATGGTGATTGAAGCGCTGATTCCCGGCTGGCTGATGTCCAGCTTTGAACCCTATCTGAAACACCGTTAAACCTGCCGCAGTTTGCATACAGACAAAACAAAAAATACAATGAATATTCTAGGAATCGCATCGATTTACATAAAAATTGCGGCAACCTATAAATCAAGGAAATGCAGGCATTATTAAATTTTTAATTTGATACAAGTTTCAAAAAAACACGATAATTTGGATTCAGTGCGATTAGTTTGGTTGTTCGTTAATGAATAAACAGGCTGATCAGCCAACAAATTCCAGCGCCCAAAAACGCGGTGGAAGGAATAGTCAATAGCCAGGTAAGCAATATTTCTTTGGCTACTCCCCAGTGTACCTTATTGACCCGCTCAGCGCTGCCAACACCCATAATGGATGTGCTAACGATCTGAGTAGTAGAAACCAACCCACCAAAAAGCATGGCACTGAGGATAACAATGGAAGAACTGATCTGTGTCGAAAATCCATCAATGGGACGAATCTTGTAGAACTTTGCACCCAAAGTCTTGATCAATTTCCAGCCTCCGACAGAGGTACCCAACGCAATCATGCTTGAACACAATAATATGACCCAAAGCGGAATCGTAAAAGTTGTGAGAAACCCTGACGTCACTAATCCCAGTGTAATAATACCCATGCCTTTTTGAGCGTCATTGGCACCATAACTCAAAGCCAGCACGATCGAAGTAACAACCTGGCCTTTTTTGAAGAATTTATTCACTTTAGGTGTCGCGTTCCAAAGTATCCGCATAATCAGGCGAGTGACAATGAAACCTACAGTGAAACCAATCAGAGGAGAAGTAAATAAAATGATGAGCAGCCTGAGAACGCCTGAGACAATAATCGCTTTCCATCCTGCACTGGACACAACAGATCCGATCAAACCGCCGATGATGGCATGCGAAGCACTGTTGGGAACGCCTGAAATCCAGGTAATGAGACCCCAAATGATCGCACCCGACAACGCAGCGATCAGCACAGGCACAGTGATCGTTCCTGGCCTGACAATACCGCTGCCAATTGTAGTAGCTACCGCAACACCAAAGATCAATGGGCCAAAAAATTCAGCCATAGAAATAATGGTCAAAATCACACGCGGCGACAAAGCTCTTGAGGAGATCACAGTTGCCACAATATTGCTTGAATCATTGACACCATTCAGAAAATCGAATCCCATCGTCAAAACCAATAAAACGATCATTAAAGGTGTCATAAAGACCCGGTTACCCCTTCTTCATAACAATACTGGCAATGACATTGGCTGCTTCATCCCCCCGGTCAGCGGCATTGCTCAAATGCCGATAAACTTCTCGATACTTGAATACTTTCATTATGTGCTGGTTATCTTCAGCACCAGAAAACAGCTCTGCCAGAGCCTCACGATAGAGCATTTCCACTTTGTTTTCAAGCGCCTTGGCTCGCTGGGCATGTTCATTGGCTACACCCGGGTAATCATCCAGGCGGTCAACAGCCGCCAATAATTCACCGGCTGCATCACGCAGCAGGCTCGCAATACTCTGCATATAAGTGGTTGGAGTAACCTTAAGTAATTTGACCTCTTCCAGTGTACTGTACGCATAATCCAGCACATCATCCACGGTGCGCGAAAGCGCAAAGATATCTTCGCGATCAAAGGGAGTAATGAAGGTCTCGTTCAATGCATAGATCAGAATCCGACGATATTCGTCCGCCTCTTTTTCTTTTTTAGTCAACAGGGCAGCTGATTCAGAGTTCTGGTCCTTAAAATAGGCAACTAAAGCGTTCATTCCATCATAGGTAGCGGCTGCCTGATCATGAATGTGTTTGATGAAAGTATTCTGCCGTTTTTTAAATAAAGTCATCATAGTGTTTCCTTTCTGCTTGCTTGAAAACGATATAGTAATCAGACAATCGCATCCTCTTTCATCCCTGCAGAAAACATGGATGATGCCTTATTCTTCAAAAAGACCACAAATGCCACGGAAGACCCTCAAACTATAGGACCAGGACACCAAATGCATCGGCGCCATGAGAGGAGCCATTGAAGATGTAAGGTTCAATCCCCGTCTGTTTTTTGTAGATTGCAGCAACCCGTTTAAAAGCAGATTCAGCCACAGGGGTGTCGCGTCCAATGACTGCAACCGTACCACCGGCGCCGCCGCCAGTGATCTTGGCCCCAAACAAGTCGTGTCCGTTCTCAGCACGCACGAGGTTAACTAACAGGTCAGTTTCATCAGAACCCAGACCACAATCGCTGTAGCCTGCATGGGACTGAAACATCAATTCTCCTAATAGAGAAAGGGCGCTATCGCTTACCGGAACCGCAGCAGACTTGATGATCTCGAAGAATAAACACACCCGCTGGTTCTCTTCAACAGCATACCGGGTAGCGGCACGCACCGGATAATCAACTTCATGCCGAACCGGAGTATAGGGGTCAAAGTGTTCAGGGTGATGTTTTGTAAATTCTCCGCCAGACATTCTGGCCGGTAAACGATCTTCATAATGGGCACGGAATAGGCTCGGGCAAAGGCGTGCCAGGTAACCCTGCCATCGCGGGTCAGTGTAACGTTCGAGCACTCCAGTCATTTCACGGGTAACAGGTAAAGCTTCCCATTCACAGATCAATTGATATCCCATAAAGGTAGCTGCCCGAGCGGCTTCGTATTCAATACCTGCCACGGAGTGCCGTACTCCAGAATCAATCCCCCATATCTTGAGCCCATCCGGGAGATACACCAGCGGATAAGGAATGCATGGCTGGCACAGCATGGGAGTAAAAGCATTTTCATCTCCCATGATAACAGCGAACTGGTCCATAACACCACTTGCTGATTGGGCGATGGCATTCTCGACCCACTGTGTCCAGCCCGCCAGTTCCACCCCTGAAGCGGTCAACCCATACGCGGCTGCGCAAGCCTTCAGTGCAGAAACTTCAATAGCCGCCGAAGAACTGACGCCCTTGCCAAGCGGAATTTGAGAATCCATGAACATATTCAACCCATGAACTACTTTTTGAGGATATTTCATCTTTAAAAGATATAAACCACCAACAATATAAGCAAACCAGCTCTGACGCGGATCACGGTTGATCCATTCACACACATCCTCAAGCGATTTGACTCCGACCATGTTTGAGAAATCAGCCAGGTCGAACTCAATAGTTTCCTGCCAGCCGATAGAGCAAACTGAAGGATTGTACAGTACAAAGTGGGTATCTGAACGTGACTGTGCCGCGAAAAAAGCAGCCTCGGCAATGGTAGTCTCAAAGACCATCCCACCAGTGTAATCATCATTACCTCCCATTAAGTCCAGACGGCCCGGAGCACGGTTGACAAAGATTGGTTTACCTGGTGTAAATACTTTCCCGGTCAAAACGCGGACACCCGCAACAAATCGGGTGGTATCAGGAGAAAGCAGGTGTATTGGTTGATTCATTTGATCCATGGGTTCCTCCATAAAATGTGTAAACATTAAACACAACATAGATGTTATGAAATACATTCTAACAGGACTAAAACAAATAGTCAAACAAAACAAAACAAAACAAAACATTGAAAAATAATATATATATATGTATAATATTAATATAAATTCAAACATAAATTCAAAACAGGTGGTTGCGATGCCAAATACTGCAAAAACCAGAAAAAAATGGACCGGATGGCTGGGCCTGTTACCCTTTCTTATCTTTTGTCTGACCTTCGAGATTATGCCAATCATTCTGCTTTTACGTGACAGTTTGCTGCTTAAAGATGGCGGGGTAACTCTGAACCATTACAAAGACGCACTGGCTCCTTTATACCTTAAATCTTTTTCCAACAGCATTAAACTCTCCGGACTGACAGCATTGATCGGTACCATATTGGGAGTATTTATTGGGTATGCCATCTACCGCTGGCCAAATAAACGGGTACGCGAATTATTGGTAACGTTATCAGACGTGACCACAAATTTTGCTGGAGCACCATTGGCATTCGCTTTTATTATCATTCTTGGTTCCAATGGTGTCATCACCCAACTTCTCCTGCAATATTTCAATGTGAAGCTCTACCCTGATTTCAGTATCTATTCTTTTTCAGGGCTGGTACTGGCATATGTCTATTTTCAACTGCCATTGATGGTGCTGCTGATCATCCCTGCCTTCGCAGGAATTCGGAAAGAATGGCGAGAATCAGCCTTCAATCTGGGCGCAAATACCTTCCAGTTTTGGTGGAACATTGGTATGCCCATTCTGGCCCCCTCCCTTATTGCTGGCTTTACCTTGCTTTTTGCCAACGCCTTTGGTGCCTATGCCACTGCTTACACCCTGTCGGGTTCACGATTCTCTCTGGTAACGCTTCAAATCGGCTTTTCTATTGCCGGCGAGGTACTGCATGACCCTGGCATCGGCCAGGCAATGGCGATCCTTTCATTATTAATTATGGGTACAAGCATAGTGATCTATCAGCTTGCTACCAACCAATCCCGTCGTTGGATGCGTAATTAAAGCAAATTTATTGAGAGCGAGATTGAAATGAAGAACAAACCATCTCTGAGCCAAATCTTGATTATCCTCTTCTTTGTTCTGTTTATGATCACCCCCATTGTGGCGACTTATCTGTTCTCAATCTCCACACGCTGGGATCGCACCATTCTTCCCGAAGGATATACTCTCAAAGGCTACATCACCGCAGCCAACAATCCTTATTTTTTCATCACCCTGCGGAATTCTTTGATCTTATCCATCGCCACAATACTGGTTAGTCTGATCGTTGTCGTACCTACAGTGTACTGGGTAAACATCAGACTACAGGAAGCCAGATCACTTCTGGATCTATTAATGATCCTGCCATTTGGTATCCCGACTGTCGTGCTGGCACTGGCACTTGTTCAGGTATACAATTTTGCACCACTCAACCGCTCGGCTATGCTTCTGATCTGCGCAGAAGTAGTATTTACCATGCCATTCATGTACCGATCTGTTTCGAACAGCCTGTCAGCGGTAGATATTCCCACCCTTACAGAAGCAGCTCAGAGTTTAGGAGCAGACATAAAGAATACCCTCCTTGAAATCATTGTTCCAAGCATCTTCCCGGGCATTCTAAGCGGAAGCTTGCTGGTATTTGCCACTGTTTTTGCTGAATTTACCCTGGCACGCCTCATTGTTGGCGCCGGATTCAAGACTTTCCCCATGCTGCTGGTGGAATACACCCGCATTGATGGAACCATTGCGGCCGCATTATCGGTCATCTCCTTCACCGTGGCCTGGGTCGCTTCCGTTCTTATCCTCTGGGCAGGAAGTAAGGGTGTCAGATCGACCCAAGATATCGCAAAAGTAAAATAAAGGAACAGAATTATGGCATATTTAGACCTCACTAATGTTTGCAAGTCATTCAACAATGTTGTTGCTGTGAAAGATTTTACTTTACCAATAGAAAAGGGCCAGCTTGTTTCTTTTCTGGGTCCTTCAGGCTGCGGTAAAACAACCACGCTGCGTATGATCGCCGGTTTCGAAATCCCAGATTCCGGAACAATTCTGCTGGATGGTGAAGATATCTCCACCGTTGCTCCCAATAAACGCGGAATTGGCATGGTATTCCAAACATATGCGCTCTTCCCAAATATGACTGTTCGGGAAAATATAAAATTTGGTTTACGGATGGCACACAAACCAAAAGCCTATATTGAGAAAAAGACAGACGCAATATTGGAAATAGTTCGCCTTTCAAATACTGCCAAACGTTATCCACATCAGCTTTCAGGCGGACAGCAGCAACGTATTGCCCTCGCTCGCGCCCTGGCGATTGAACCACGGGTTCTTTTACTGGATGAACCCCTTTCAGCATTGGATGCCGAGGTACGTATCGCACTACGCGGAGAAATTCGCCGCATCCAAACCGAGTTGGGCATCACCACGGTATACGTCACCCACGACCAGGAAGAAGCGCTGTCAATCTCAGACCGGGCAGTTGTGATGAAAGCAGGAGTGATAGAGCAGGTCGGTTCAGCGCAAGAAATTTACAGCAACCCACATACCCGATTTGTGGCTACATTTATTGGTACCGCCAATGAATTTCATGGGAATGTTACCGGAGAAAAGACTATACAATGCGACGGCATAACGATCACCAGCGAAAAAATGAAGAGCTTTGCCAAAGACAGCCGCGTAGTGGCATTGGTTCGGCCTGAAAATATCGAGGTCTTTGACTCTCCTCCCATCAAAAAGGCCATTAACCAGATGGAAGGCACCATCGAAACCCTGACTTTCCACGGCGCAATTACCCGACTTGGAATCATTACCGGCGAACGCCATATCACGGCAGACGTTAACCTGACCGGCCGATCTATGCTGTCACACCATCAAAAAGTTTGGGTGAGCTTCCGCCCTGAATATTGCCAGGTCATGCCAGAATAAGGATGCGCAGAAATGTATTTTATCAATGAACACGAAATCAAGTTAGACAACCAGGAGAAACTGGCTGCCTGGGCCAGCCCGGATAAAATTGTTCGTCTGGCAATGAATTTCATTAAAAATTGCCCATTAGACAGGGAAAACCACTTACCCTGGTATTTACAGTACTCCTGCTTTTGGACCGATCCGCTGCGCCCGACGATTTGGCCAGATAACCCGGCTGGAAAGTTTGCCTGGGCAGTAACCACACTGCTCAAGTATTACCCCTACTCAGGGGAGGAATGCTTCAAAGAGATCACCCGGGTAATGCTTGATCAATTGCTCAAATTTACAGTACCAACAGGAAACGACTGGGCCGGAGCCCTGTATTCCTCAGCAGAACCTGGCACGGCTGAATACGGCGGGGCTCGTGCGGATGGCAGATTTGTCACTGAACCCGACAAAGTAGCTCAGGTAGGACGCGCCCTTGTTGACTTCTACGAGATCAGCGATGATGAGAAATATTTGCTCGCAGGTCAGGCCTGCGCAGATGTTTTAGTCCGACATTTACGCCAGGGAGATGCCACTCATTCACCGGTTCCTTTTCGAGTCGATGTGCGTGACGGACAAATCGTCGAAGAATACACTGCTCATATGATCCCACTGGTACGTCTATTTTCCGAATTGGAACGACTGGGCATCGGAAATTATCGAAAGCCAAAAGAACAGGTAATGGATTGGATCTACCGTTACCCCATGCAGAACAACATCTGGAAGGGCTATTTCGAAGACATCCGGCTTGACCCTGATAATGCCAACCGTGATCAATTGTCTCCGCTGGAGACTGCACGATACCTGCTTGGCGAGCAGCCAGATGACCACGACTGGCGTAAATCTGTGCCGCGCCTCATCGATTGGGTACAACAAGAATTTGTAAGAGAGCCCTTCTTTGCAGCAGAACCCGTCCACGAGCAGAAATATTGTTTCTTTGTCATGGGCAGTCACACCGCACGCTACGCTTCTTTATGCGCTCAATGGGCGCAGGTCAACACAGATGCCGACTACCGTGAACGTGCCATCCGGGCTCTCAACTGGGCCGGATACATGGCATCTGAAGATGGCCTGGTCACTGTAGGCGTAGATCGACCCGATTACTACAACCAATGCTGGTTCACAGATGGTTATTTCGATTTTGTTCCACACTTCATTGATTGTATGGCTGCTATCCCTGCATTAGCACCGGACAACGCCGACCACTTGCTTTCATCCACCACAGCAATCAGGCATATTGAATACCGCCCAGGAAACATTCGCTACAACACATTCGATCGATCCGGAGAACAACTATTGCGATTGACCTTTGAACCAACCACGATTATGAACGGAAATTCAGAATTAAAGAGACATGCAGAGAGTAGCAAAGATATAGGCTGGACTTTTGAGCCAAATGAAAGAGTACTAAGAATCCATCATAAGGAGGCCAATATCGAGATTTTTGGAGTTCACATTGATCAGCAGATTCATTAGAACTACCCTGACGGGTATTGTTATAGACATATCAGATTCAATGTACATCTATTTTGAAGGAGGAAAAAATGTCACGTAAATTGTTCGTACTGGTAAGTGTATTGCTTGCACTTTCGATGCTGCTGGCTGCTTGCGGCAAAGTGACCCCGACCGCCGCACCTGAGACCGCCGCTCCAACTACCGCCAAAACCGAAAATTCCACTGAAGATACGATGGCTGATTTGATCACCGCAGCCAAAGCGGATGGAAAATTGGTTTCTTACGGTTTACCCGACTCATGGGTAAACTATGGCGCAATTTGGAAAATCATGTCTGACAAATATGGCATTACCCACGTTG
>CAZEEL010000040.1:11855-15638 GCA_964511135.1 uncultured Leptolinea sp.
CCGATATGTCGAGCGGTGAGATACTGGCTGGTTTGAAGGCTGAAGCTGCCTCTCCAGTTGCTGATATCACCGACCTTGGTTTCAACTTTGCCAAAGTAGTCAACGATGAGAAACTTTCACAACCCTATAAGAATGCGCATTGGGATGAAATTCCTGATTACGCGAAAGATCCGGAAGGCCGCTGGTCGGCAGCTTACTGGGGAGCCATTGCTTTCCTTGTCAACAAAGACAAAGTAACGAATGTTCCCCAATCCTGGACAGATCTGTTGAAAGCTGAATATAAAGACACCATTTGCATGAAAGACCCTCGAGAATCGGCCACAGCCAATATGGTTGTGCTCGCAGCTGCATTTGCACACGGCGGCGATGAAACCAACCCGCAGCCCGGTTTGGATTATTTCAAACAACTGAGTGATGCAGGTAATCTTCGCGCTCTGGCTCCAAGTACCGATAACATTCAGAAGGGTGAATGCCCCATCTCATTATTCTGGGATTTCGATGCACTTGCTGACAAATATAGCTTCAACATGAATCTGGATGTTGTCATCCCCAGTGATGGTACTGTTGCAGGTTTGTATATCCAATTCATCACTGCCGGTGCACCTGATGTAAATGCAGCCAGGTTAATGATCGAAACCGAGTACTCAGACGAAGGCCAACTGGCTTATGCGGAGGGCTATGTTCACCCGATTCGCACCAGCGTAACACTCCCGGCTGATCTCTTGGCAAAATTCCCTCCTGATTCTTCTTATGAAGGCGTAAAATTTCCAAAAGACTATGTAGCACTGGATGCAGCTGCAACCACTATCTCCACCGGATGGAATCAGATTTCACAATAAGGTTATTCGTTTCGTTACCGGGGCAAGTGATATCTGCCCCGGCAAGATCAAAAAAACAGGCAGTCATATCTACAAAAGAATATAACCATTCAATTCTTTATCACCTGTGAATACACGGACACACAAAAGAATTAATGAAATGAAAATAGTTGCAGAGTATCTGACGACAAGTCACAAACATATTGAAATGGAATAAGGATTGGACAAGATGAAATTTCTTCTGGCTCTTGATATCGGAACAACCTCAGTAAAAGCAGGTTTGTTTCAACAGAACGGACGTTGCCTGGCAACGGCGCTTCAGGAATATGCTCTCATCTCCACCTCTTCAGACAAGACAGAGTTGGAACCCTCCAGCTACTGGAGCGCCGCCTGCAATACAATTCGCCAGATCATCGCCCAGTCTGATATCAAACCTGAAGACGTCAGAGGATTGGCTGTATCGAGCCAGGGTGAAACAACAATCGTTCTGGATGCAGATGATAAGCCTTTGCGGAATGCAATAGTATGGCTGGATAATCGCGCCATTCAGCAGGCAAATAAACTGAAAGAAGAACTGGGCAACGATGTTTACGAACGAACCGGTATTCCTGATGTGATTCCAACCTGGCCGGCCTGTAAGATCTTGTGGATCAAAGAAAATGAACCGCAGATCTTTGACAGAGCAGCAAAATTCGTGCTGGTCCAGGATTATTTAGTACAGCGGATGTGCGGTCAATTCGTTACCGATGGCTCGATCAGCTGCACAACATTATTCTACGACATTACCACGCACGACTGGTGGCCAAAATCGCTGCAGGCAATCGGGATCGATGCCTCCAAATTGCCAACACTATTACCGGTAGGTGCAGTGGCCGGAAACCTGACACCTTCTGCTGCCGCAGAACTCGGGTTAACCACTCAAACAAAAGTTGTGCTGGGAGGGATGGATCAGGCAGTAGGCGCAATAGGTGCCGGAAACGCCGGCATGGGTATTATCTCTGAAACCACCGGATCGGCTCTGACCATTCAGGCCACTATTAACGATCCAATGATCGATAAGACAAAACAAACTCCAGTATATGTTCACTGCATTCCCAATATGTACCTGTTTGTACCGGTATGTCCGACCGCAGGAATGGCTTTCAAGTGGTTCAAAGATCAATTCTGCGGTGAAGAAACTGCGCAGGCTGAACTTGAAAAGACCAGCGCATACGAATACCTGAATCATCTGGCAGAAAGAGTTCCCCCCGGCAGCGATGGGTTAATCATGTTACCGCACTTGATGGGGGCGTTCAGTCCAGAAAGTAACCCGGCTGCTCGGGGGGTTTTCAGCGGTTTTACGCTGCATCATGGACGGGGTCATTTTATCCGGGCCATTCAGGAAGGGGTCGCTTTTATGCTGCGGCGAAACCTGGAGTTAATTGAAAGATCAGGCGTTGAGATCAGTGAGATCCGAACCACGGGTGGGGGTTCTCGCGGAAAACTGTGGAATCAGATCAAAGCTGATGTATGTAATCGCCCGTTTGAAACGCTTGAGAACAAAGATACGGCGCTGGTTGGCGATGCCATATTAGCGGGAATTGCCTGCGGAGTTTTTGAATCAACAACCGAGGGTATGAAGACAATGGTGCAGTTAAAAGAAAAGATATTGCCTGGTAAAAATGCAACTGTTTATGAAGAAGCTTATCAGCGCTACTGTAAATTAGATTATTGTATGGCAAATTATTTTAAACAAAATTATTAATAGATTCATTCATCAAAAGGAGAGAATGATGAGACCAAAAGTTGGCGTACTTGTAATGGCCTTACTCGAAGATGATTACAACAAAACAGCGCATGTTCGTCCAATGGCGCAGAAGGCAGTCGATCGAATCAATAAGATTCTGAGAGAATATGCAGAAACTGTCTGCCCTGCACTGGTTGAAAATGAAGAACAGGCCGAAGCTGCTGCAACGATGTTTAATGGCGCAGGAGTAGATCTGATCATTGCAGTTGAAGTCGCCTATACCAAAGGGATTGTACCCACACGATGTTTCCTGAACACGACTGCTCCTGTATTGGTTTGGAACACACAACAGATCGAATTCTTACCTGAGGATGCCGATTTTGACCTGATCATGGTCAATTCTGGAATGTGTGGTGTCCCAGAAATGACTTCAGCATTACAACGAATTGGGAGAAAGTTCTGGATAGTCAGTTCGCATATTGATGACCCAAAAGGACGCGCAAAATTGGCTGAATATATCCAGATTGCCGGAATCATTCACCGCTTGAAAAGCGCACGCATTGCCATCGCAGGCCATGCGTTTGAGGGAATGACCGATCTGATGGTAGATCAATTAAGCCTTCGTCATCTTGTTGGTCCTGTATGCTGGCCCATAGAACCTGAAAAGATATCCCAAGCTATGGTCAATCTTCCTGCAACAGAAGTTGACGCACTGGTCAAGAGTGAACGGGCACGCTATCGGGTAGATATGGATGCCAAACAGTTTGAGCGCTCTTGCCGCCTGGCACTGGCCTTTGAAAAGGTGCTGCGCGCTGGAAAATTCGATGCTCTGGCTTCCTTCGATCAGGTATGGCTGTCTGATCCACGAGTAGGGATCATTCCCTCTTACGGCACAGGACGCCTCTGCGAAATAGGTATTCCGGCTGCACCTGAAGCCGACATTACGACCCTGACCGCGATGCTCATTTTACAGGAACTAACCGGGCAGGCAACATTACTCGAAAATTATGTGATTGATTTCAGAAAAAGCTGCATGATACTTTCTCATGACGGTCACGGCAACCCTGCAATGGCAGAAAAACCTGCAGATGTAAGCGTGAAACACAGCATATATTATGAAGGCGTGAACGGTTTTGGCGCTGGCTTTGAATTCGCTTACGCGCCAGGCCCTGTCACAAACCTGGCTCTGGTCTCAATGGGTGGAGAAAACTGGCGGTTAATCGTTTCAGAAGGTGAATC
>CAZEEL010000040.1:15648-18981 GCA_964511135.1 uncultured Leptolinea sp.
AATCAAGATCAAACCACGCCCTGTTTCTGCTCCACAGATGTTATTTAAACCGGCACATCTCAGTATTGAAGACTGGTGCAATTCCTGGTGCAAAGCTGGTTCTCCGCATCACATGGCATTGGCTTATGGTCACCTGGCCGGAAAACTGAAATTACTGGCAGAAATGTCAGGTTTGGATTACTTCGAAGTTTAATGTACATTTTATAACTCGCCACTGGTAAAATATGTGTTGTTTTATTAGGTTTTTGAGTGCTGTCACACATAAACTGTGCGAGTGTTAAATAAAATCAATTGTGAATTGGAGTAACAAGGGAAGATGGATAAAATGAACAACTTCTTACACCTGGATGATGCAAATCAGGAAGACAAGGGCGATTCTTTAAGTGCGTCTGAACGCCGTTCTATGATCGCCCAGATGGTGCAGGAAAAAGGCAAGGTACTGCTGACTGACCTTGTTGCCCAATTCGCCGTTACTGAAACCTCAATCCGCCGTGACCTGGATATTCTGAAATCACAGGGAAAACTCAAACGGTTTCATGGTGGTGCCATTGCTGTCTCGGAGAATTCCCGCACGGAATCCTATATCGAAAAAATGCAGTTAAATATCAAAGCCAAAGAACGCATCGGCAAAGCTGCGGTTGAGATGATCAAACCTCGCGATGTGATTCTCTTTGATTCTGGTTCGACCACAGTTCAAATTATCAAACAGATCCCAACCGAGTTAAGATTGAGTTCATCAATCCGCATGGTGACAAATTCAGTGGCTATTTCTCAGGAAGTACTCAGCTGGCCCTCACCAAACCTGATTATTCTGGGTGGTATTTATTTACCCGATTACCAGGCAACGGCTGGCCCGCAAACGTTGACCCAATTACAAGATCTGACTGCAGATATTGTATTCCTCGGGGCAGATGGCCTGACGATCAATGGAGGTGCAACGACAGCCGATATTCTCATGGCTGAAGTAGATCGTCTGATGGTTGAACGCTCTCATCGCACCATATTGGTCGCAGACTCTAGTAAATTTGGGAAAATCGGCTTTGTGCCTGTCAAACCTGTAAAAGCTTTCCAAACCATCATTACCGATACAGATGCTCCCCCGGAAATTGTCGATGAACTGCGCAGCGAAGGAGTAGAAGTAATTCTCGTCTGATCGTTATGCTTCTTCCTTCTTTTTTTCAACAGGAATATTTCGAACAGAAGTTATGAGAAAGCGAGCCTTGAACAAAATCGTAAAATGTGTGAGCAAATTTGTCAAACACAAAAACTCGGTCTGGAGTTAGTCTGCCGGATGTTTTAAGTCCAAATACTCAAAGGCAGAGCCGTCATGAGTCGCTGCCTGTAAGAACAATCTTAAAATGGCTGACCAGCTTGATGGAATAATCTCATTACAGAAAGAAGGATTTTATGGCCGTTTATCATGATCTTTTCAAAATCCAATCTGACCGCCGTCCCACCTTTGAAGATGTGACCAATCGGGTGTGTGATGTCTTAAAAAAATCCAATATTCAGGAAGGTATCCTGATTGTGTTCTCACAGCATACCACCTGCAGCGTTCTCATCCAGGAAGCTTCAGATGATGTAAATTACTGGGGTACCGAACTATTAATGCAAGACCTTGTCAATACACTTGAACAATTCATACCAACCTGCCGGAGTGAAAAACAATACCTGCACCCAGGGCCGGAGCACATTAAAGCAGCTAAAGGGAGAAATGAAGAAGCTGCCTGGTCTTTGAACACAGATGCGCATCTTCGTTCGGTAATTTTAGGGCGGTCAGTATCCATCCCTGTCATCGATGGCAAAATGGAATTAGGCGAGTTCGGTCGAATCTACTTTGCCGATTTCGACCAGGTAAGAGCACGACAGCGCAATGTCCGTGTACAAATTGTAGGTGAGTCAACAGTATTATTGTAATATCAGCATAAATGTGAACTGTTACCATGGAGAATTTCAGGCATGAAAGCAACAATCCGTGTACCATTTTTTGAAACAAGTATAAAAAATTACATCTTTGGGGATGCCGTCATGGAGTATGCCAAAGCAGCGGATGCTGCCGCAAAAGAATACGATATCGATGTAATTTTTGTGGCACCCTATACTGACATTCGCTGGATAAGCGAAAATACTGATCGCCTCATGGTTTTTGCTCCGTATATGGATGTTTTACGACCTGGCCGCGGTATTGCAGATATCCTCCCCGAATCATTGAAAGCTGCCGGCGCCAAAGGGGTGGTACTTAATCACGCTGAACACCCAATAACTTTGAATGCACTTAAAAAGACCATGGAACGGGCAACTGAGTTGGAGATGATTTCATTTGTGTGTGCCGGTTCAACTTCTGAAGCGCAGGCAATTGCCCATCTCCATCCTGATATTCTAAATCCGGAACCGGAAGAATTGATCGGAAGTGGAAAAGTAAGTGATCTGAGCTTTGTAAAAGAAGTCATTGGTGCGGTTAAAGCCATTGACCCCAGGATATTAGTGGAACAGGCTGCAGGCATCACAACTGCTCAGCAGGTTTATGACTTTATTATGGCAGGGTCTGAAGCGGCAGGTGCAGCATCGGGCATCCTTACCGCACCGAACCCAAACGCGTTATTACATGAAATGATCAGCTTTGTACGCAAAGCTAAAGATGAACTTGCAAAACAAAACCGATAAATTCACCTCAGCCCGGTTAAGTTTATGGAGGAAGAAAAAATGATATATAGAGACGAGATTCATCTGGAGTCAAAGGGGGGACTCCCGACTTTTCATAATATGACAGAATATGCAAAAAAAGCTGTGAAAAAATCTGGCATTCGCAACGGAATAGCAGTGGTTTATTCTCATCACACTACCTGCTGTGTCATTATTGATGAATGTGCTTTTGACTTAACAATGAACAAGTTGGAAACATTGCAAGAAGATTTTGTTGACGCATTAGAAAAAATTATGCCCACTTATCGTAAAGAAGGAATGTATCGCCACCCCGGGCCCCAGGCACTTAAATTTGGGGCCGAACATGATGAAGATGCAAGAAGCTGCCGTAACACAGATGCACATCTTCGATCGGCCCTGGTAGGTAAAAGCGAAACGATTCTGGTGATTGATGGAAAAATGGACATAGGAGAATTTGGAAATATCTATTTCATAGATTTTGATCAAACCAGAGCACGTAAACGGACAGTCCAGATCCAGGTAATGGGTGACTGAGCCATTTTTTTAGCAAGAAACCGGTTTCTGATACAAATAAAAGCAGATCTCAGTATCCAAGGTAAATGCCAGGGTTAATGTCAGGGCAATCGCATCTTAATTAGCCAATACTTTGAGGAGGTAATCCGTATCCCA
>CAZEEL010000041.1:0-11046 GCA_964511135.1 uncultured Leptolinea sp.
TGATCTTCTTTCCATTTCTTTACATCAGATTCTTTACATCAGATAGTCTTTTAGCTGTCGGCTGCGGGTTGGATGACGTAATTTCCGCAGCGCTTTGGCTTCAATTTGCCGAATTCGTTCACGGGTTACATCAAAATAACGGCTTACTTCTTCCAGGGTATGGTCTTTTCCGTCAATCAAACCAAACCGTAATTCCAACACCTGGCGTTCACGTACTGAAAGGTTTGCCAGCGCGTTTTGTACCTGCTCACGCAGCATTTCACGGGCTGCGGCATCCATGGGCTCAAGCGCTTCTTCATCTTCAATAAAGTCTCCCAACTGACTGCTGTCTTCATCGCCTACCGGCCGTTCCAGTGAAATTGGTTCTTCTGCAGACTGTAAAATACGCTGTACTTTTTGAACAGCCCAGGTTAATTTTCGCTGCAATTCAGTGTCCAGTTCTTTTCCTTCACGTTTGGCTTCGATGACTGCCTGTGCATCTTCCGGCTGCATAATATCGGAATGCAGTGTTAACTCTTCGATGGTGGGTTCCCTTCCTAATTTCTGCACCAGATCTCGCTGCCCTCTTAACAAGCGGGTAATGGCTTCAAACAGGTGAACCGGTATGCGAATGGTACGAGCCTGCTCAGCAATATAGCGCGAAATGGACTGTCGAATCCACCAGGTAGCATACGTACTGAATTTGTACCCCCGTGTAGAATCAAACTTGGTTACTGCGCGCAGTAACCCCAGGTTGCCCTCCTGGATCAAATCCAGGAAAGAAATTCCCCGGCCTAAATATCGTTTGGCAATACTGACCACCAGCCGTAAATTGGCCCGAATCAGCGTTTGATTGGAATCTACAGCCCGACAGACAATTCCATCCATTTCAGCCGCTAAAACCTCATCACCCGGAAGATATTCCTTAAAAGTTTCTATGTCGGGAAGCTCATTGTTTTTAGAAATATTCTTGTCCAACTGTTCGGCAGTAGCCGGGGGCATCAGGTACATTCCCTCAAAAACAGTAAAAGCCCGTCGAACCGGTTCATCCCAGATACTGTCTTTTCCCCAGCGCCCGTCATTATCAAGATAATGACGCAAATAGGATAGCTGATCAGATTTCCAGTTGCTGCGCAGGTCCTGGGCTTCAGCGAGCACCAATTGCAAATCCGGCGCCTGCCCTTTATTGAGACGGACCAAATCTTCTTTTAGCCTTTCCCAGGCGGTATAGGTTTCGCGGTACATGACCAGAAAAAGCTCAGTATGATAACCTGGGATTGTTTTTTCGAGGTTGATCGACTTTGCCAGCCGCCGGATAAACTGATCTGCTTCAATCCGTACAGCCAACCTGAACTCACTGTCAGTATCCAACAGATCAAATTGCCCAATTTCTTTCAGATACAGGCGAACCGGATCTTCAGATAATTCCACCACATAAGAAGTGCGTTCAGGAATATCTAATGGATCATCCAGGCTTATTTCTGCAAAGTCTTCATTGGATGATTCGAGAATAATGGTATCTTCTTTTTCATTCTCTTCATTGTCAGGTTGAATTTCACCGGAACCTTCCAGCTCATAATCTTCGGTGATGGCTTGCTTTCGTCTGAGATAACTGTTTCCTGACGTGCCAAATTTTGAGTGAGAGGGTAAATGGTTGCTTTTCGTTTCTGTCTTTTTGACTTTATCCATACTTAACTATAACACACTCATTTCCAGCTGTTTGTTTTTGGGGTATTGCTGCAGATTTCTGTTTATTCCAAAAAAAACGGTTCATCCAATGCCCGATTAAGATGAGCCAGAATCTGTATTTCCTGAACAATTCGTTCGTTGATTCCCTGCAGCATGTTTAGTTCTTCCGGTTGAAGGTCCTGTTGTAAAAAACGAAGCTGTCGAATATCGGCCTGTATTTGGTTTTGCCGTTTCCGCACAAGGGTGCGGAATACATCCTCTGCCAGTTGGGTCATGGTAAACCCCTGGATGTTCACTCCGCCTGTTAACTGACCGGCCAGTTCCGCAAGCTCGCCGGATAATTCCTGTTTCAGAAAATGGGATGGATCCATTTTTTCCTGATCCAGAGCTGTCAGAATGCCGCGGGCCAGGCTTTGATGCTCGGAATTTTCCATTTCATCAGCAGTAAATACGGATAAGTGGGCTCGCTGCAGAAGACGGTTTAAAGTATAAACCATATCCGGGTTGATTAAGAGGATTCCCAGTAAATGCCGTTCAAGAATGGCCGAGGAACTGCTGTTTAGTATCAGCTTCTCGGCCGGAGAAGGCACATCTGCCCGGCTGTTCCGTTTTGGACGTGGCCGGGCTGGAAACGATCTGCCAGAATTAACCTGTAACGCACTTTCATCTACCTGCAGCAGCCTTGCCAGTTGTTGGCGATAGGTATCTCGCTCTATGGGGCTGGCGATATCTTCGATCAGAGGAATAACCTGATTGGCAATTTCGGTCTTTACTTTGGGGTCTTTCAGATCCTGGCCCTGTGCCAGGGTTCGCATCACATGAACAACTACGGGCTGTGCCTGATCCAAAATCTGCCGCCACTCGTCAGGATTACGCAAAACCACTTCATCCGGGTCCATCCCCTCAGGGATAGAGGTGACCCGAATATCGGTTTTCATGCGCGCTTCAGTTTTTATCAGCCCGCGGGGGCTGAAAATGCCGGCAGCATCGGCATTGATTTCTTCTTCGCGCTCCAATGTTTGGCGGGCTATTTCCAGCCCTCTCAGGGTTGCTTTTTCTCCGGCTGAGTCTGCGTCCAGAGCCAGAATAATTTTCCTGACATATCGATGGATCAGTTTCAACTGTGTTTCGGTTAAGGCGGTTCCCATCGGTGAAACAGTATTTTTGAAACCAGCCTGCTGCAGGATAATGACATCCAGATAGCCTTCTACAATTACAGCCTGATCGTGGCTGCGAATGGCAGGAAGAGCGGTATTTAACCCGTACAGCAGTCGGCTTTTATCAAAAAGCATTGTCTGGGGTGAATTCATAAATTTTGGAATATCGTTGGGATCCAGAATACGACCGCCAAAGCCGGCCATGCGTCCTTCTTTATCGCGAACAGGAAACATGATTCGTTTACGGAATTTATCATAGTAACCGCTGCCATCCTGCCGTTCGGTTACCAGGCCGGCGTCAAGCAAATCATCCCGGGTATAGCCTTTGCCTGTGAAATGACTGATCAGGCTGTCCCACGAATCAGGTGCAAAGCCCAATCCAAAGGTTTCAATGGTTGCATCGGTTAAGCCGCGGCGGTAGAGATACTCCAAAGCCGTTTTACCGCCTGGTTGAATCAGATGGTTTCGAAAAAAAAGCACCACCTGTTCCAACAGGTTTTGCAAACGTTCCTGGCGATCTTCCTGTTCCTGCTTTTGGGGAGTCATGGGCTCCAGCACAACCCCGGTTTTCTCTGCCAGATATTTAAGGGCCTGGGAGAAATCCATTCCTTCTTTTTTCATCACAAAGCGAAAAATATCTCCGCCCTCATTGCATTGTCCAAAACAACGCCAGGTACCGGTTTCAGGGAAGACTACAAAGGCTGGTGTACGGGTATTTTGATGAAACGGACAAAAACCGGTGTAGTTTTTGCCGGCGTGCCTTAATTTTACCGTCTGTGAAATATAGTCCACCACATCCATGCGAGATTTTATTTCATCAATTGCACTCATAAGCAACCATTCTGTTAAATTTAAACATCACCGGATGAACGAAAAAGAGTGAAAGTAAAAAAAGCCGGCGAATTGCAGGGATACATTACAAAATAACCAGTCTCTTTTTATTATATCCGTCAAACCCATTTACAATGCTGACACAATGCTGAAAGGTCCGTTTTTTTTTGACAGACAGGAAAGTACCTCCTCCTTCCTCCCACCCCTGCAGGAAAAACTTTTTTCATGGCATGTCTGACATACATGTCTGACATGCAACCCACAGAGAAAGCGCCCCGGGTTAAAATTCTTCATTGTTTCCCTCATCTTCCTCATCTTCCCCGGAAGATATTAAAATCATCCATGATGCCATTTGAGCACAATCTGAAAAACCATGAACCCCGCACGGATGCCCCGCCTGGCAGAAACACATCCCGCTGAAAAACGGCAGAGTTCAGGCAGCCGCAAGGGCAGGCAGCCCGCCCTGCATTTGCATGGATCTCACGTACTGCAGAAAACCCTGATGCGGCATATTTTCTTCATGATGGCAGCATTCCCCAACCCTGGCCGAATGATTTTAAAATCGTCCATTTGGTTTTTCGATCTCACCCTGAATATCGTTCAACCCATGCCGGGCGGGTTGATTGCGTAAAACAAAACCAGGAAAAAGGTATAATGGCGGGTACGTCATATGAGTACCTGGATGATTTTTCTGCTGGCCATTGGGCTGGGAATGGATTGTTTTGCCGTATCTTTGGGAATGGGTACCATTTGCCGCACCAGTTTGTTTCGCTCCGGTTTCAGGCTGGTTTTTCATTTTGGACTCTTTCAGGGGGGCATGACTTTTCTCGGTTGGCTGGCCGGGCGCACTATTCTGACGTATATTTCGCATTTTGATCATTGGCTGGTCTTTGGTCTGCTGGGATGTATCGGAATGAAGATGATTCTGGAGAGTTTTGATTCAAAAGATGAAGAAGCTGAAGAAAAGGCGTTTAATAAATCCAACGATCCGACGTGCGGGCTTTCTCTGATCATCCTTTCGCTGGCTACCAGTCTGGATGCTTTGGCAGTGGGCATCAGTCTGGCTCTTGTTGCTGTCAATATTTTAACAGCCTGTCTGGTTATCGGAATGGTTTCTTCCGGCCTTTCACAGGCGGGAATTATGATCGGTGACTATTTGGGGCGCCGGTTTGGTAAGCGCATGGAACTGCTGGGTGGAATCATTCTCATTGGCATTGGGGTGAAAGTACTCTTCAGCCATCTTTTCATCGCATAGCGGAGTATAAGATGAAAACCAGTCGTACAGAAATTATCATGCATCTTTCCACTGCACAGGGATTTGTCAACATTACTCCGCAGGTTGAAAAGGCCGTTCAGGAGAGCGGAGTTCAGGAAGGCCTGGTATTGGTAAATGCCATGAATATTACGTCGTCTGTTTTTATCAATGATGACGAATCGGGCCTGCACGGTGATTTTTCTCAATGGCTGGAACAATTGGCGCCTCATCAGCCCATCAGCCGTTATCAGCATCATCTCACCGGAGAAACCAATGCCGATGCGCACTTAAAACGAACGATCATGGGCCGCGAAGTGGTGGTTGCCATTACCGAGGGGCGCTTGGATTTTGGAGCCTGGGAACAGATCTTTTATGGAGAATTTGACGGACGCCGGCGCAAGCGGGTGTTGGTAAAAATCATTGGCGAATAAAGCCTGAATATCTCTGCCGGCTGTTTCAAGACAGGCCATAGGGTACAATCTATGGTATGAAAACTCTGCAATATAAATCCCGGCATTGTGCTGTGCGGTTGATGGTTGCCCTGTTTTTTTACCTGGCAGCCTGCAGCCCGGTTAACGAAACCCTGCCGATTCTCCCTTCTCCAACCCAGGCGGCTCAGCGCTTGACAGATAGTACTCTTTCGCCTGATTCTTCGCCATATGCTGCAACCCAGCCTTTTCGTTCATCCTTTCATGCTACAGATACCCCCTTTCCGACCCATACTCCCTATCCTGTGACACTGCCTGCCCCTGCTGAAAAAAATCCCTGCTACCGGGCGTTATTTATTGCCGATGTTACTTATCCGGATGGAACTTTTATTGCGCCGGGCATTTCTTTTGATAAGGTTTGGCGTATTCGTAATGACGGGCTTTGTGAATGGACGACTGACTTTCAATTAATTCCTGCCGGCGGAGATGATTTGCAGCCGCCTGCCGCAGTGAAATTTCCGCATGCCGTGCCGCCAGGTCAGGAAATTGATTTAAAAGTTTCGCTGAAAGCTCCGATCGAAGCAGGGACGTTTAAAACCGCCTGGAAACTTCAGACTTCCGGCGGCGAAGTATTTGGGCTTGGAAATACCCACCAGGTTCTTTATGTGCTTGTCAACGTGCTGAAACCTGAAGTTATTTTTGCAGTAACCAATGTGGTTGCCCATGCTGAACCTGCTGCATGGAATCAGGACTGCCCATATCAGATCAGGTTGATGGCTGATATCACGGTTACCAAAGCCGGTGAAGTAACCTGTTTTTGGGAAGACAGCCAGGGTCAAAAAAGCGAAACCCGCCGGTTGGTTTTTAACCAGGCGGGTACATTGACAATGTCTGACAGGGTTACCGGCGGTAAAAAAGGCAGCCGGCTGCAGGAAACCTGGCGCCTGTATATTGATGAACCCAATCATCAATATTTCAGCCCGGTTACGGTGACGATTACCTGTCCCTGAACTACGAGGCGCTGAACATTAAGGATACCAGTGTCTGGAAGGATCGAAATGCCTCCGGAACCGTATTTCCCCGCACAATCAAAGTACGGCCGTCTATCCGTTCTGCTCCCGGACAAATACCGGCAACATCGGCATGCCAGGTGTTTCCCGTTTCTACTTTGATTTCATAGGGGGCATCCGGCAGCCAGGGTTTGGGAGCTTCACCGCTGTGATATTTCTGACAGGCTTTATAGGCCTGGGTATAGATGATCTGTTCACTTTCTTCAGGAGGCAGACAATCGGCAGTCATTCGCCCCTGAGCAGTTTTGACAACAGCGGCTTCCAGCCCGGGAATAAGATCAATGGCTTCTTTTGCCAAAGCCTGATCACCGCTTACCAGAAGTACGGGAATATTAAAGTGACCGCAGATGGCCGCATTCAGCATGGTTTCGCCCATCGGCTGGCCGTTGAGCCATGCTTTATGTACCCGGCTGGATGTCCAGGTATGATCCAGAATTGCATTTTGAGTGCCCACCATGGCATGGTAGCCAATGAAAAAGGCAGCGTTCGTTCCATATTGCACCCCTTCTACCATCTGAAATGGACCCTGCAGCCCGCTGATCAGGCGTGCCCGTGAATCCAATTCTTCGATCAGGATATTCAGCCCTTTCCAATGCCCATCGGTCACAATAAATTCTTCGACCCCTGCATCGGCTGCTCCGCGGATGGCGGCGTTGACGTCTGCCGTCATGCGATGGCGAAACCGGCTGTAATCTCCGCCGGATTCAGGAACCACATGAGTGGAATGGGCTACTCCGGTAATGCCTTCCATATCGGCTGAAATTAACAGTTTCATACTCTCTCCCTTACAGCGTTCAGATTTCAAATAAAAGTATACCATCAGATCAGGGGCTGAATCTGCAAAACACTGACTTGCAAAACACTGTAAAACAGCGCCGGGCCAACCCCCTGTTATTTTTCCAAACCAGGGGTTAAAAAGGCAGACCGCCTGAACGATCAGCGGCCTGCCGGTTTAAAACTTTTTGATCTGATCTGCCAACGCTTTTATGCGCCTGCTTTGGCGTTGCGCACTGCCAGCCAGGTGATCAGGGGATTAAGACATCCCAATAAACTGCTGAGCAGTTGCGGAAGGTAATCCATATTACCCCGAAAGACCAAGGGCAGTGAGACAGACAGTTGTATCATCGTGAAAAACAGCATGGTCAGTAAAACCACATACCAGCCGTTTTTCCGCCCGGCGATCAATAAGAGGTAACCTGCCAGCGCCGCTGCGGCAAATATACGGTTCACAGCAAAATACATGCGCAGGTGCGGGTGAAAAGAAAATATAATGCACCCGGCCATGCTCAGACTGCACAGGATGCACCAGACCATCCCCCATACGGGCAGTTTGATTCTTTTCACGGTCTCTTCGCTCAGGTACAGAAACACAGTGACTGTCAGACCGATGAAAATCATCTGAACGGCATTGTTTATCAACTGCGGAACAATGGATGGATCGCGAACCAGTATCTCATGTATCGGATGGAGTCTCGCCGTGCGGAGGAAGTATCGGATTAGTCTGAACAGTCCAGGGATAAACAGGATGACCGCAGCCAGCCAGCCGATCAGAATGGTTTTTGTTTTACTCATGGTTTTGGAAAAAAGCAGAGAAAGTATCAGAACCAGGATGAAAGCAATGAAAAAGCCTGTGCCTTCATGACGCAAAACAGATACTACGGCCATGTGCAACGGAATCTGATTCGTCAGCAACACCCGGGCAGGCAGAAGAATCATCAGCCGGCTCAGCAGCAGCGCCGCGCCGCCGATTTTATAGCCGGCGCCCCGGCGGGTCAGCAGAAAGAACCCGGCCGCCGTGATTGCGCTGATCAGAAAAGACGTGACCGGCTGGGCGCTGACCAAAAAAAAGGGTGTTTTGGTGTAAGCCATGCGTATTAAAGCGTCTGCCAGCCAGGCCGCGCTTATCCACAACAATGCCCAAATACAGCGGATGGGTTTGCCGGATGAAACGGACCGTGGCGGCTGAACAGAGCCGGCTCCCAAAGCCTGGGCGGTTATGGCAGGCCTGGCCGGGGCCGGTTCATAGCGCGGGGTTCCGCAGGCCATGCAGAATTTTCCGTCTTGATACAGCGGCTGGCCGCAGTTCAGGCAAAAGGCGGCGGTTTGGGTTTCAGCAGCGCCGATCAGAGCATCCAATGCTGCCTGACCGATTAAGGTAATGCCCTGCGAGCGTTCCAAAATAAAGCGGTTGATTTTAAAGTGAATTTCAGCCCGCGTTCCTTCCTGCACTTCAAAAATCAGGGCTGGCATTTCATTGCCGTATGGGTCAGTTACTTGCAATACATTTTGCTTTTGCCGGGTCATGCCCGTCAGCGTTTTTCCGTTTCCGAGGCTGCCGATCAGGTTTCCGTTCAGTTTGCATTTCCATTGAGTAACCATTCCAACCACACTGGGTTCACGCACCAGGTCAATGCGTACGGCCGATGCCAGAGGCTGGCCTTTCACAGCCAAAGCCTGCAGAATTGCCTGAGTTGGGCTTATATAATTGCCCTTTCCGCCGCTTTTTGCAATGATATAAGAAATCAGGCCGCCGGTCAGGCCCAACGCCAAAGCCAGAAAATAGGTCGCTGTATCCAGCTCAAGCAACCCGCCAATAAAGCCTCCCAGGAATTCCATCCCCAGCCACAGGATCAGGGTAAGCGCCATATACAGGCCGGGTTTTTTACCGCGCGCGAGGGCATTGGCTTTATTTTTGTTGATTAATAATACTATTCCAAGGATTTCAAGCATAATGATTCTCCTTCAGAAATATTTACAGAGAAAACATGTACTGTCCGGCTGTCAGACCTGGAATGTTTACCAGGATGATCCTTCTGCTGTCATGAAGAGCGCTGCAAAGATATTCTGCAGCGCTTTTCACGCTTTTCTTTTCTTCCTTTTTAATCTGCCGGATTCAGCGATTTCTGATCATTGTCCTTATAAAAAAGGCCTGTCACTCATTTTGTTCCAGACAACCGCAACCCTTCAACGGTTTTGCTTGCGCAGCCCCATGCGGGCGCGGCTGTCATTATTTTAATGGGTGCGTTTACTGAGTTACGGCATTCGTATAATTGATAAATTTGATTTTGACGCTTCCGAAAGAAAAATCCAGATTTTTGGTATTGTTGCCGAAACCGCTAAACTTCCATGTGTAATCAATGGTTCCGCTTCCGCCCTGGACATCCAGTTTAAGATGAGTCAGTTTCATGGTATCAGTACTGATTTCAGATTCGCCGTTTGGCTGCAGATCGTGAACCACCTGTTCATTTCTCTCTGTTACTGCGCTTACGGCAGAGGCCATGGTTCCCTGGGCTTCCGCTTCGCTGATATCTGGGTTTTCAAAGCGTATGGTCACATTATGGGCAGATGTTCCGTCGGCTGAAACAAGAAAAGCAACGTAAAAACGCTCGGTTTTTTCAAAGTCGGCAATTCCGATGTATAAACGTTCGCCATCCCCGGGAACCGGCCATTTAAATTCAGGGTCGCTGACCGGAGGCAGGTCTTCGGCCGTCAGGGCAGGGTTGTCTTCTGCCGGCGCGGCAACAACCGGTGTTTCTGTTGCTTTTTCTGCAATGGTGGGGGTTGCCGCTATGGCTGTCGATGACGGCGTTGGCGGATTGGCAGCCGTTTTTCTGACCAGAAAAAAGGTGAGTGCCATGACACTGATAAGACAGAGAAATAAGATCCCGCCGATCAGTACGAACAGCCAGACGGGCGTTTTCTTTTTCGGTTTTGCAGGAGATGCCGGCGGTACAGCGGCAGGTCGAATTGGCTGCGATACAGAAGATACGGGCTGACTTCTTTGTGTTACGGCCGATACAGAAGAGACGGGGGGTGTCATGCTGCTCTGAACCGGCCTGAATTGCGGCGCTGCGGCAGGCTGAGCAGAAACCGGCTTTTCTGTAAACATATGAATACAGTTTTCACAGACAGCGCTGCCACTGGAGCTGTCTTTGGCGCGCAGCGCATCCATTTCCTGATCGGTTGGGGTAAAACCGAATACTGTTGAACTCATATTGCGATAATAATCGCGGTATTGTCTGGACCCGTAAAAAACATCATTTGGAACAATGTAAGCTTTAAGGTCAGTCAGTGAGCGGTTGCATACATCACAAAGGCCGCCGCCATGGTAAAGAGGAAAGGGAACCTCGGGCTGGGTACTTTTCACTTCCGGTGAAGGAGCATCTGATGTGACCGACGGCAGGTTTGAGGGTGATACTTCTGAAGAATCTGCTTCATGTTCTTCTGCAGCAGATACTGACTGCATGGATGGTTGGGCAGGAAGCTGTTCTGCGGTTATATGTTCAGGTTCGTTTTGGCGCAATGGCACCGGCATTGCTGAAGAGGGTTCCGATGGTTGCGCCTTTGAAACCGGCTGGATCGACTGTCCGCAAAACGGACAAAAACTGGCGTTGTCTGGTATTTGAGCATTACAATGATGACACTGCATGGTTTTATTCCTTTCATAACATAACCTGGTTATTTAATTCAGGTATTATAAGCGTTTTAACCATAAAACAGGTGTGCAGGCTGCACACGTTAAAAAAGCATTATTGCGCATTTTCCTGAAGTAAAGGAAACGATTTGTTTTAACACAGGCTCAAAAGGAATTTTCTGATTATAAAGATTTCAACCATAATTACAATACGACATCTCGT
>CAZEEL010000041.1:11146-18320 GCA_964511135.1 uncultured Leptolinea sp.
AAAGGAATTTTCTGATTATAAAGATTTCAACCATAATTACAATACGACATCTCGTCATGCACCTTTATCAGTTTCCTGTGAACAGAAAATCCAATCGCGCTGCAGCCATTGAAATCCAACCTTTTACACGGTATAAACAGCTTTTCGGGTGGAAAATTGTTGACTTTTTTTCAAATTCGCATAAAATAGTTTCGATATGTGTATTCAAAAACAGGAATATCTTACAGATACCATGGTGAAAGTGTTCAGTCTTTTAGCATTTTTCCTGTTTCCGATATAATTAAAAGAGAGCCTGCAGGCTCTCTTTTTTTGTCAAAAGGCGGTGAAATTTGAGTACGATTAGGTTACCAGGGTTAATGGATGTGCATGTCCATATGCGCGAACCTGGCGCAGTTCATAAAGAAGACTGGGATTCGGGCACTGCATCTGCATTGGCCGGCGGTTTTACGGCTGTGCTGGCGATGCCGAATACCCGGCCGCCGGTGATTGATGCAGAAAGCCTTGAAAGTGCGCTGGCGCTGGCTCAGCGTAAGGCCCGCTGTGATTTTGCCCAATTTGTGGGAGCGGGTGCAGAAAATACCCATACTGCAGCAAAAGCAGCTCCCTATGCTGCCGGATTAAAAATGTATCTGGATGCTACCTATGGCCCCCTGCGTCTGGATTTGATGAGCGACTGGTATGCTCACCTCTCGGCTTGGCCGTCTGAGTACCCGGTCTGTTCACACAGTGAGGGCCGTACTCTGGCTGCCATGATTTTGGCTGCTGACCTGACCGGCCGCCCGGTTCATTTCTGCCATGTCTCACAGCGGGAAGAAATTCTGCTGATTAAAGCTGCCAAAGAAAAAGGCATTCCGGTTACCTGTGAGGTAACCCCGCATCATCTTTTCCTGTCTGATCAGGATATTCCTTCCATCGGAAAGGGCCGGGCCGAAGTTCGCCCGATCCTGGGAAGCCCGCAGGATGTACAGGCTTTGTGGGATAATCTGTCGGTGATTGATTGTTTTGCCACGGATCATGCCCCGCATACCCTCGCAGAGAAAGACGGTGAGAATCCCCCGCCGGGCTTCCCCGGGCTTGAAACACACCTTCCGCTGCTGCTCAATGCTGTTCACGAGAAACGGCTGAGCATTGAAGATATTATTCTGCGTTGTTATACCAACCCCCGTAAAATATTTGGCCTGCCCGAACAGCCTGATACCTGGGTGGAGGCAGATCTTTCCAAAGCCTGGATTCTGCAGGCCAAAAACTTTTATTCACGTTCCGGCTGGACGCCCTATGAGGGCATGCAGGTTTATGGAATGGTTCAAAAAGTGATCCTGCATGGTACCCCCGCTTTCCTCGACGGGCAGGTATTGGCTGCCCTTGGAAGCGGCCGTAATCTGCGCCAACCCATGAGCCAACCGAAAAAATTCTCAAACTGAGTTGAAAAGGAGACAATAGAAATAATATGACGCCTCACATTCCGCATACATATCGCAACAGCCCTTACCTGCCTTTTGGAGATCATAAGAATGCCCCTTTTTATGGGCAGGATATTCTTACTGTAAAACAGTTCGACCGTAATGACCTGGATTATATCTTTGGCGTAGCCCATGAGATGTCAGGCATGGTTCATCGCCTGGGTACATTTGATCTGCTGAAGGGGAAAATCCTGGCGAACCTGTTTTACGAACCGTCTACCCGAACCTCTGCTTCTTTTACTTCTGCGATGGAGCGTCTGGGCGGCAGTGTCATTCCGATTAACGAAGTGAAATATTCTTCCGTGTCAAAAGGGGAGAGCCTTCCGGATACCATTCGAACTCTTGAGGCTTACGTTGATGTTATCGTATTGCGTCACCCTGAAATCGGTTCAGCGGCGTTGGCAGCCAAATATGCCAAAAAACCTGTGATCAATGCCGGTGATGGCGTTGGTGAGCACCCTACGCAGGCTTTGTTGGATTTATTCACCATTCTTGAAGAGATGAAAACCATTGATGGTCTTACGATTACGATGGTAGGTGATTTGAAATATGGCCGTACCGTTCATTCACTGGCCCGCCTGTTAACCTTATATGACATCCGGCTCAATTATGTCAGCCCTGAAATTTTGCCTATGCCCGAAGATGTGATCGAAGAAGTGAAACAGACAGGAACTCCGCAAAATTATTGCAATAATATTGAAGAGCTTCTTCCTGAAAGCGATGTTATATATGTTACCCGTGTTCAGCGCGAACGCTTTGAAGATGAAAAGGACTATGAAAAAGTAAAAGGCAGTTATGTCCTTACCCCTGAATTGCTGAAGAACGCCAAAGAAGATATGGTGATCATGCACCCGCTTCCAAGAGTAGGTGAAATCAGCATGGAATTGGATGATGACCCTCGCGCGGCATACTTCCGCCAGGTCGAATATGGTCTTTACGTTCGTATGGCCCTGCTGGCAATGGTCTTAGGCAAAGCCTAGAGAGAGGAATTATGAAATCTTTTTTTCAGCAATTAGAGGAAAGAGCTCGGGAAACGGATTCGCTTCTGTGTATCGGGTTGGATCCGCATACCCGAGACCTGCCTGAAGCTACTGCGGCAGCAGCCCGAGACTATTGTTTTCATCTGATCGAAAAAACCCATAAACTGGCCATTGCCTACAAGCCCAACGCAGCCTTTTTTGAAGTTTTTGGAGCAGAAGGATGGACCGCCCTGGCTGATGTGTGCGCTGCGGTTCCCGACGGTATTCCGGTTGTTTTGGATGCCAAACGCGGCGATATTGCCTCTACTGCTGAAGCGTATGCGATTTCTGCGTTTCAAAAACTGAAAGCCCAGGCCATTACCCTGAATCCCTATCTCGGTTTTGACAGCATCCAGTCTTTTATTCAGGATCCTTCCCGCGGGGTTTTTCTTCTGTGCAAAACTTCCAACCCGGGTTCAGCCGACCTGCAGGATCTGGTATTAAGCGGCGACGAATATCCGCTGACCATCTATGAAAAAATTGCCCGCCTGGCAGCCGCCTGGAATACCGGCCTGAATGTTGGTCTGGTAGTCGGCGCCACGCATCCCCAGTCATTGAAGCGGGTTCGTCAGGCTGCCCCGGATCTGTGGTTTCTGGCTCCGGGGGTGGGCGCTCAGGGAGGTGACCTGCGGGAGGCGCTGAAAGCCGGCCTGCGTTCGGATGGCCTGGGAATGCTGATCCCGATTTCACGGGGAATTGCCAGGGCCGATGATCCCCATGCGGCGGCTGAAAAGTATGTTCAGGAAATGCGCACTCAGCGGAAATTTCTGGCTGCTCTGCCTGCCTGTGCTGCAGAACCAAAAGCGGCGGTGCCGCCCGCTCTGGCCGAGGGATTACTGCAAGCCGGTTGTATCCGGTTTGGCTCATTCACTTTAAAGTCCGGTCTGCAATCACCCATCTATATTGATCTGCGCCAGCTGGTATCGCACCCCCGTCTGCTGGCTGAAGTAGCTTCTGCGTATATCCCGATGCTCAAAAAAATAACCTATGACCGTCTGGCAGCTTTGCCTTATGCGGCATTACCCATCGGAACGGCGGTATCGCTGCAAACCGGCCAGCCGCTGCTCTACCCGCGCAAAGAAGTCAAAAGTTATGGTACCAAAGTGGATATTGAAGGCGAATTCAAAGAAGGAGAAACGGTTGTAGTGATCGACGATCTGACTACAACCGGAGGCAGCAAGTTTGAAGCCATTGACAAGCTGACTGCGGCAGGGCTGGTTGTTAAGGATGTAGTGGTTTTGGTTGATCGCCAGTCCGGCGCAGCGGAAGCCCTCCAAAAGCAGGGGGTAACCCTGCATGCTGTGCTGACTTTGACTCAGCTAATGGACTACTGGGAACAAACGGGACGCATTCCCGGAGAACAGATTCAGGCAGTCAGGGACTTTTTGAAAGAATCCTGATTATTTTTTATTTACTGTTTACAAAACATAAAACAAGCCTGAAACTCCTGACCTGAAATCCTGACATACATCCGATCAATAAAAGATGCTGTCAGGGGTATAATTTTTAACAACTTCCTCTCAGGAGCAGGGTATGAATAATCGCTATGACCTCATTATTGCAGGCGGCGGAGTGGTTGGCTGTATGCTGGCCCGTTTTCTTTCCCGCTATCGGTTATCGATATTATTAATCGAAAAAGAATCAGATATCGGCATGGGCACCAGCGCTGCCAATTCGGCCGTTGTACATGCCGGATATGACCCTATCCCTGGCAGCCTCAAAGCTGCCATGAATGCACGGGGAAACCCCCTGTTTGACACCCTGGCCGGAGAACTGGGATTTGCCTTTGAGCGAAGCGGTGATTACGTAGTCGCTATCGGAGAAGAAGAACTCCAGACACTCGACCGCCTGCTGGAACAGGGAAAAAAGAACGGCGTAGCAGGGCTGCACATCATCAGCGGCGAAGAAATGTTGCGGCGTGAACCCAATATCAACCCCAGGGTCAGCGGAGCATTGTGGGCGCCCACCGGAGGCATCTGCGACCCGTTTTCTGTATCCATCGCGGCCATTGAAAACGCCATCCAAAACGGAGTACAGGTTCTGCTGGAAACCCGGTTTGAAGATTTCCTGTGGAACGAAAAACGCATCACCGGTATCCGCACCAGCCGCGGTGACTTTTTCTGCCGCTGGATGGTAAATGCCACCGGTTTATATGCAGATGAAGTCATGCATAAAGCCGGGGTGCGCCCTGAATTTAAAATTACCCCCCGTCGCGGAGAATACTGCGTGCTGGATCGGGCTGAATTTTCCATCAACAATATCCTCTTCCCTGTCCCATCAGACAAAGGCAAGGGAATTCTGGTCACTGCCACCATTCATGGAAATACAATTTTAGGCCCCAATGCCCAGATTGCTGACGACAAAGAAGACTGCTCGGTAACTCCGCAGGGCTTGCAGGAAATCTGGCAGGGAGCAACCAGACTGGCGCCTTCGCTGCAGCCAAAAAACACCATCGCTGTTTTTGCCGGTTTGCGGGCCACAGGCAATGCTGCCTGTGAAACGCCCGGGGTAGATTACCATCATGACTTTATCATCGAAATTCCCCGCCAGGTACAGGGGCTGGTGAACCTGGGCGGAATCGAATCTCCCGGCTTTACTTCAGCGCCGGCCATTGCGCTGCGGGTAATTGATCTGCTGAAAGACGCCGGCGAAAAACTGGAAGAAAAACCGGACTGGAACCCGGTTCGCCCGGCACGGCCGCGCTTTCGCGAGCTGTCCATCACCGAACAGGCCCGGCTGATACGCAACGACCCGCGTTACGGCCGTATTATCTGCCGCTGCGAAAATGTAACCGAGGCTGAGATTATTCAGGAAATTCACGCCCCGCTGCCAGCCCTTACCTATGACGCCATCAAACGCCGTACCTGGCTGGGTACCGGCCGCTGCCTGGGTTCATTTGATATGCCGCGGGTGGTCGATATTTTAGCCCGTGAGCTGGGTGTAGACCCTGAAAAAATCAGCAAAAAAGGGCCCGGCTCTGAATTTTTAATGCGCCGTACCAAAGAAACGAAGGCCGATCATGACCGTTAAAAGTGTTTATGATGTAGCAGTGATCGGCAGCGGCCCCGGAGGCTTGGCCGCCGCCATTGCCGCAAAAAAACAGGGGGCTGAAGATGTGCTGATTATTGAGCGCGATGCAGAAATGGGAGGCATCCTGCTGCAATGTATCCATAACGGGTTTGGCATGGAACTCTTTCAAAAAGATCTGCCTGGCCCTGGCTATGCTCAGCACTTTATCAATGAAGCCTTGTCGTTGGGCATTGAAACATTGCTGGATACCATGGTGCTGGATATCACGCCCCAGCGCCGCATTCTGGCTGCCGGAGAACGTTCAGGTTTTACCGACATCCGTGCGCGGTCCATTGTACTGGCGATGGGCTGCCGCGAACGCACCCGCGCCCAAATTCGCATTCCCGGAAGCCGCCCGGCCGGAGTTTTTACTGCCGGCACCGCCCAGCGCTGGGTAAACGTTGAAGGCTATATGCCGGGGAAAAACTTTGTCGTTCTTGGTTCAGGCGATATTGGAATGATCATGGCCCGCCGCCTGACGCTGGAAGGCGCCACCGTAGAACGGGTGCTGGAAGTCATGCCTTTCCTGACCGGACTGACCCGCAATTATGTACAATGCCTGCAGGATTTTAATATTCCCATCCAACTCAGCCATACCATTCATCGCATCATTGGCAGGAATCGGGTAGAAGCAGTCGAAGCAATCCAGGTCGACGAAAAATGGCAGCCAATTCCTGGAAGTCAGGAGATGATCCCCTGTGATACAGTGCTGCTTTCGGTCGGCCTGATCCCGGAAAATGAATTGTCACGCAAAACCGGCGTAAAGCTGGACCCGGTCACCGGGGGGCCGCTGGTAGATGACCACCTTGAAACCAGCATTGCGGGTGTGTTTGCCGCCGGAAATGTGGTACATGTTTATGATCTGGTAGATTGGGTAACCGAGGCCGGTTATACAGCCGGAAAAAGCGCTGCCGGATATGCCATGCGCGAACGTCAAAAAGAAACCCGCCATATCCCGCTGAAAACCGACGCCAGTGTACGCTATGTAGTTCCGCACGTACTCGACAAAGAAAGCCTGAGCCAGGGAGAAGTCCGCCTGCAAATGCGGGTGAGCAAACCCATCGAAGCGCCGGTATGGGTAGAAGTACGCAGCGGAGATCATCTGGTAACCCGCAAAGCAGAACCCTATGCCCGCCCGGGAGAGATCATTACCCTGACCCTGACACCCAAAGCCTATGAAGAAGTACAAAAAGCCAGCCATCTGACGATTGGAGTAACTGCCCGATGAGTGAAGAAACCCACACCCTGATTTGTACCACCTGCCCCAAAGGCTGTACGCTGGTCATCGTACGCGATGGAAAAACCATCGTAAGCATCCAGGCCGGCTGCCAGCGCGGTAAAAAATATGCAGAGCAGGAACTGACGGACCCGCGCCGCATGGTTGCCAGTTCGGTGCGCATTCAGGGCGGTTTGCATCCGCTGCTGCCGGTCTATACCGCCGCGCCCTTCCCCAAACCCCGCATTCCGGAACTGATGCAGGCCCTGCGCAAAACACAGGTTACTTCACCGATTCAGGCCGGCGATGTGGTTTTATCCAATGCTCTGGATACCGGAATTGATATTCTCGCCAGTCGGAATATGTAAACCATTCTTCGTTTAAATAACAGCCTGATCAAACCCGGCAAT
>CAZEEL010000042.1:0-14736 GCA_964511135.1 uncultured Leptolinea sp.
CGAGAAGCGCACATTGACCAGATATTTTGCACGATTTAAAAATATTTTTCCGGCATCATCTTCACAGGTTGGGGCCGTCAGGTCTGTCAGGTTGCGGCGGATGGTGCTGCGATGCACGCCCAGGCGCCGGGCCAGTTCAGAACAGGTCAACCCTTCAGGATGATCCAGCAGCAAAAATTCGATCTGCTGCAGCCGATTTGTTTTGTTTTCGATCCGTTTCATGGCGACTCTTTCTCTTATATATATTCAGTATACGGCTGTGGTGTTGCAGGTAGTGCACAACCTGGCCCGGATGAGGGCTCTTGTATTAAAAACGCGATCGCAGAAATTGTTAAATGGGGTTAAAGCTGCAAAGAGTACGGTGTCTGTTTTCACACCGTACTCTTTATCTTATATCAAATAAACCGGAATAACAATCATTTGATTCATCCCGGGTTGCAGGGGGGAATATATCTGACTGCCCGATAACGGAGAGCCGGCAGAGCAATACTGTCAGGGCAGACCCTGACAGATAAAAAAATGCACCGGAGGAAATTTCCTGCGGGGAGGGCGGGATTCGAACCCGCGGATGAGGTTAAGCCCATCACTCACTTAGCAGGCGAGCCCAATCAGCCACTCTGGCACCTCCCCAATATTGACGCTCCAGCGGAGGGAGCGGGATTCGAACCCACGATGGCTTTCACCATACCTGTTTTCAAGACAGGCGCCTTAAGCCGCTCGGCCATCCCTCCGGGTTCTGCATTCCGGTGCGCAGGAATTTTATCATACCTGACGATGTCTCACAAGACAAAGGATTGTTTTTTTTTGTGTTTTATTCGTCCCTTTCGATCTGTGCTTCAAATTGGCTGTTATATAAATCGGCATATACGCCCTGTTTCTGCATCAATTCCGGGTGGGTTCCCTGTTCAACGATGTCTCCGTCTTTCATGACCAATATGAGGTCTGCTCCGCGAATGGTCGACAGACGATGGGCGATCACAAAGCTGGTTTTTCCTTCCATCAGGGTTTCCATGGCCTGCTGAATCAGGGCTTCGGTACGTGTATCGACCGAGCTGGTTGCTTCATCCAATATCAGGATTTTGGGGTCTGACAGAATGGCCCGCGCGATGGTCAGCAGTTGTTTTTGACCCTGAGATACGTTGCTGGCTTCTTCATTCAATGTCATGGCGTATCCATCCGGCAGGGTATTGATGAAGTGGTCAATATGCGCGGCTTTGGCGGCGGCTGTCACTTCTTTGTCAGAGGCTCCGGGCCGGCCGTAGCGGATGTTATCCATAATGGTTCCGTTATACAGCCAGGTATCCTGCAGCACGATTCCAAACAAGGCGCGCAGGTCGTTGCGGCGAAATTCGCGGATATCGTGGCCGTCAACCCGAATTGCGCCGGAGTCTACGTCGTAAAAACGCATTAAGAGTTTGACAATGGTGGTTTTTCCGGCGCCGGTAGGGCCGACAATGGCAATGTGTTGCCCCGGCTGAACCCGGGTTGAAAAATCGCGGATAATGGTTTTTTCGGGTGTGTAGCCAAACTGAACATGATCAAATTCGACCTGCCCGGTGATTTTTTCCGGTTTGACCGGGTGGAGCGGCTCAGGCACTTCTTCTGTTTCATTGAGGAATTCAAAGACCCGTTCTGCCGCTGCGGCGGTTTGTTGTAAAACATTGGATACATTGGCCAGTTGTGAGATGGGCTGGGTAAAGTTGCGCACATATTGTACAAAGGCCTGGATGTCTCCAACGGTGATAACCTGGCGCACAGCCAGCCAGCCCCCCAGAATGATCACAGCCACATTGCCCAGATTGCTGACAAAGTTCATCAGCGGCATCATCAGGCCTGACAGAAAATTCGATTTCCAGGCTGATTCGTATAAGCCGGCGTTTAAAACTTCAAACCGGCGGATGCTGGTTTCTTCCTGATTAAAGGCTTTAATGATCAGGTGCCCGCCATACATTTCTTCTACCTGACCATTGACATGGCCGAGGTAATCCTGCTGACGTTTGAAGTATTTCTGTGAGCGTTTGATGACAAATGCGCTGATCATGATTGAAAGCGGAATGACTATTAACGCGGTCAGGGTCATGGTAACGCTGATGGAGAACATCATGATCAGTGCGCCAATTACGGTGACGGTTGCGCTGATGATCTGTGACAGGCTCTGGTTCAGGGTCTGGCTTAAGGTGTCAATGTCGTTGGTGATGCGCGATTGGATTTCGCCATGATTGGTGCCGTCAAAATAGCTGAAAGGCAGGCGGAACAGTTTTTCATCCATTTCTTTGCGCATTTTCCAGGTGATTTTGGCTGTGACGCCTGTCATCACCCAGCCCTGAATATAGCTGATCAGACCGGAAAGGAGGTATAAGCCGGCCATGATCAGCAGAATGCGCCCAATATATTCAAAATCAATGCCGGTTCCGCTGCCCTGGATCATCCCCATGACGCCTTCAAAAAGCCTGGTGGTGGCTTTGCCCAGGATTTTGGGGCCGGCAATGTTGAAAACTGTTGACAGAGCGGCAAAAAGCATGACCAGCAGGATGGGGGTGCGGTAATCTTTCAGGTAATCGGTCAGCCTGCGGAGGGTGCCTTTAAAATCCCGGGCTTTTTCTCCGCTGCCCATGCCGCCATGCGGCCCGCCCTGCGGCCCGCCCCGCAGAACGCGGATTTTACGGGTGTCGCTGGTGGGGATTCCCGGTGTATTTTGTGAAGAAGAGGATGATCTCATGCCAGTTCCTCCATATCCAGTTGTGACAGGGCAATTTCACGATAGGTCTGGCAGGTTTGCATCAGGTCTTTATGGACACCCCGGCCTACAATGACTCCTTCATCCAATATGATGATCTGATCTGCATGGATCACAGAGGCTACCCGCTGGGTGACTATAATAATGGTCTTATCCCGCAGGGTGGTTTTTAATTCTTTCCGCAGGGCGGCTTCGGTTTTGAAGTCGAGGGCAGAGAAGCTGTCGTCAAACAGGATGACCGGAGCGTTTTTTATCAGGGCCCGGGCAATCGACAGTCTCTGTTTTTGCCCGCCTGAAATGTTGCTCCCGCCCTGTGAAACAGGGGCTTGCAGCCCTTCGGGGGAGCTTTCGATCATTTCCCGGGCCTGTGCTGTTTGAATGGCCTGGATCATTTCTGCTTCTCCGGCAGTGGGGCTGCCGGCCTGGAGGTTGCTGGCGATGGTGCCCGAAAAGAGAGAGGTTTTTTGAGGAATCAGCCCAATGTGTTCTCTCAGTGTTTGTTGAGGGATGGTTCGGATGTCTGTATCATCCAGTGTAATTTTGCCTTCGTTTACATCGTAAAAGCGGGGAATCAGGTTCAGCAGGGTCGATTTGCCTGAACCGGTCGAGCCCAGAATGGCTGTGATTTGCCCGGGCCGGGCGGTGAAGTGAATATCTGAAAGAATATTTTCTGCCGCATCGGGGTAGCGAAAGGATACATGATCAAAGGAAAGAACTCCTGTTACTTTTGCCGGCAGGGCTGCAGGCTGTTTCGGGTCGCAGATGGTGATTTCTGACTCAAGCACATCAGCTACCCGCTCAGCAGAGACAGACGCCCTGGGAACCATGAAGAACACAAAAGAGATGATCATAAAGGAGAAAATGATTTGCATGGCATATTGCATGAAGGCCATCATATCTCCTACCATCATGCTGCCGGCCGCTACCTGGTGAGACCCGATCCAAATGATCATGATGGTTAAGACGTTCATGATCAATGTGAGCGTGGGGAACAGAGAGAACATGATTCGTGAAACAAACCGGGTAACGTTGGTTACTTCCTGGTTGGCCTGGTCAAAGCGCTGCTTTTCAAAATCCTGTTGGTTAAACGCGCGAATGACCAGCATGCCCGATAAGTTTTCACGGCTTATCAGATTCAGCCGGTCAACCAGTTTTTGGATGAGTTTAAACCTGGGAATGGCAATGATGAAAATAATCAGGATAAACAGCATCAGAATTCCCACCGACAGTGCAATCAGCCACCACATGGAGGCGCCTTTGTTCATGGCACGCAGGATGCCGCCGATTCCCATCATGGGGGCTAAAAAGATCATTCGCACCAGCATCATGACGACTCCCTGAATCTGGCTGATGTCGTTGGTGGTGCGGGTGATCAGAGAAGCGGTTGAAAATGCTTCAAACTCAGCAATGGAGAAGCTCATGACTTTTTTGTAGATGGCGCTGCGCAAATCTCTTGCCAGCCCGGCTGAAATGTAAGATGACAGAAAGCCTACTCCTGTTGCGCAGGCAACCACGGCCAGGGTGATCAGCATCATGACTCCGCCGGTTTTCAGGATATACCGATTTTGGATCGACAGGTTGTCAGCGCCCAGGGCTTTATATTCCTGTTGCACGGCGCGGATGGCGGTTTGTTTTTCCATACCCGGCTGCATTTTCCTGATCTGCTCTTCTGCATAACTGCGGAAACGTTCCAGAACAGTTTCCTGCTGATCCTGCGGCAGGCGCTGCAGATAAGATTCAAGGGTTCCCTCTGCCGGCAGTTGGGCCGGGTCAAGCCCCATCTGCTGCAATATTTGCTGTATCTGCTGCGGGTGGGCGTTTGCCTGATCAAGACCCATCTGTGTCAGCCACAGTCGGGTAAAAATGGGTTCCAGAATTTGTTTTTCTTCAGGAGCAAGGTTTTTTACCGTAAAGGCGGGAGTGTCTTTCAGGTACGGGTATTGTTTTAGAAGTGCAGAGTAGTGCGGTTGTGATGAGTCAACGGACTGACAGGCATCGAGGATCAGCTGACGTTCTTCAGACGCGGCCAGTTTCAGAAGCCTCTCCAGAGTGGTCTGGCGAATAATTTCTGGTATGGGTGATTCGATACCCTGTTGCTGAATGCCGACACTGATAATGTCTGACATGTAATCCGGCAGCGTCAGCTCGCTGTTGGCCTGGCCAAATAACAGCAATATGGCCAGAAAGAACCATCCCAGGTAGGGTTTAAAATATTTACGTAATCGAGACATATTTCCTCAAAAATGTTTTAAGATAGTTTCGCCATCAAAAAAAGAACAGGTTTTCTTTCATCTGCGGATGAAAAAGAATCTGTTGTGTTGTTGCAGGCAGATCGACAGCAGGTGAATGGCGGGTGTTTAACAGAATAAACAGGCTAGGCCTGTTTGATGAAGGCAACTCCTACCGCATCAGGGCCGATATGTGTGCCCAGGGCTGAACTGATATCTGTATACAGCGTTTCCAGAATTCTGGTCTGTGGAATTTGCTGATAAGTATGTTCTTTCAGTTCCTGAGCCAGATGCAGAGCGTTTGAGTGCAAAAAAGCAAGCCGGCAACTGTATTCTTTTCCGATTTCCTGCGAAACGTAAACCGCCAGTTGATGGATGGCTTTGTGCATGGTGCGAACTTTATCAACCACTTCAATGACTCCGCCGCGCAGGGTGATGATGGGTTTGTATTGTAAAATGCCGCCCATGGCTGCCGCCAGGTTGCTGATTCGCCCGCCGCGGCGCAGATATTCCAGCGTTCCGGGGATAAAGTAAAGAGAAATTCGCCGTTTACAGTCTTCGGCCAGATGGCAACTGCTTGTCCAGTCTGAGCCGGTCTGAATGGCCCGGGCAACTTCCAGCACATTGAAACCCAGCCCCATGGAGCCTGATTCTGAATCAAAGACCATCACCTGTTCCGGCGGAAATTCGCGGGCGGCCAGGCGGGCTGACTGGCAAACAGCCGAATAATTTCCGGCAAAGTGAATACTGATGATTTTTTCATATCCCTGATCCAGGATCTGTTGATACAACTGAATAAAATGCTCAGGTGCGGCGGCAGCCGTTTTTGGCATTTCGCGCTCTGTTTTTAACCGTTGGTAAAATTCGACTGCGGTTATATCTACATCATCCAGATAAGAACGTCCGCCCCAGTTTACATACAGGGGGATGATAAATACCGGTAAGTTTTTTAACAATTCGGCGGGAATGTGCGCTGTACTATCTGTAACAACAGCAATTTTATATTTCATAGAATGTACACTTGGAAAGCAAATGCTTTACCTTTCATAATTAAGCTGCTGTCATTATATATCAGGGTGAATGGATTTCACAGAGTTTGTACTACGTTTGATATAATCAACATTACCGGAGGAAAATTATGAAGAAACATAACATCATTGTCATTTTAACCGGTTTATTGATTATGATGGCTGCCGTGTCGGCCTGTGCGAAAGCTCAGGTGAATATCGTTGATGCCTATATGGCCTCTGACAACAGCGGTGAGACCCGGGTCATCACGTATAAACCAGACCAGCCTTTTTATGCTATTCTTGAAGTTGAAAATATTAATCCGAAATCTGTTGTGAAGGCTGACTGGTATGCCTCAAAAGTAGAGAATGTTCCGGATAATTCACCGATTGATGATTGGTCTTCTGAGGCGGGTAAAAATAATGTTTTTACTTTCGATCTGACCAGCCCCAACGCATGGCCGTTCGGAACCTATCGGGTTGATCTGTATATTGATAATGTTTTAAAACAAAGCTTAAGTTTTACGGTTGCCCGGTAAGCCTGTGCTGTAAAGTGCCTGGAATTGGGTTCTGATGGGGTGGTTTCCCCGTCGGGCAGTTCCCGTGCGCGGAGTCTCAGAATAAAGCTCTATGGGGAAAGGATGCGCCGCCTTTTTTGACCTGCTCATACGATAATGATTTGTTATGGAATATTCAACCGATTTATCTGTTCAATTGTATTGCGGTGACAGCGCCCTGCTGTTACCTCAATTGTTTGCCGATTCGGTAGATTTAATTTTTACATCTCCCCCTTATGCAGACAGCCGGGCAGATACGTATGGGGGTATTAAACCTGATAAGTATGTCGACTGGTTCCTCCCGATCAGTGAACAGTTGAAACGGGTCATAAAGCCCAGCGGCACTTTTTTATCTTCTCAGGAAGAGGCAATTTTTGGAGAGTTTTTAGAACAGCTGTCTGTTTTCGTAAATAAACAAACCTATGGCGGAAAAAAGTCGGCAGCCAAAGGGATTGATCTGGAATTTTCTCTCGATGATATTGAATACATTGTGGCAATAAAATCCGGCCCCAACTGGGCAAACAAAAGTCAAATTGATAAAATGACAGATGATTTTAAAAGCGCGAAGAAGACAATCCGAACCAATAATCGAACGGCAAATGTCATCGCGGTGAATGGTTGTTGTTATGGTGTTGATCATTTGCCTGACAAAGGGGAATATTTTGAATATTGCGGTCAGCAGTTTTGGCAGTTTATTTCCGGCAATGAAGAACTCTATGTTCAAATCATTGAGCCGCTGGGCTATAAAGCAAAAGAGATGAATGATGACTTCAATCAGCAATATGCAAAGATGGTGAATATCTTCACTCAGGAATTTTCAGATGCGTTCTGTGCGGGCGGATGTATTGACTGGCATAAATTACTCGTTTTTAATTCAGGGCGAAAATAACTTTTTAAAATGACTCACTGGTATGCTGCTGTAGAAGCCGGAGGAACGAAATTTGCCTGTGCTGTGGTTGACCGGCAGGGGCAGATTATGGCTGCATTAAACATCCCAACCCGGCAGCCCGAAGAAACCTTTGACCGTGTGCTGGCTTTTTTCAGACCTTTTCTGCAGGCCAGGCAGTTGGTTTCTCTGGGCATTGCCTCGTTTGGCCCGCTGGATTTGGACCCTCAGTCGGCGGGTTACGGAAGTCTGACGGCTACCCCGAAAAGCGGCTGGACAAATGCAGCGATTTTGACAAGTCTGGCAGACCGTTTTCAGTTGCCGGCAGCGATCGATACAGACGTCAATGCGGCGGCAATGGGGGAGCAGTATTGGATTGCTGCGAATAAAAAGTTGGATCCTTTCATCTATATAACTGTTGGAACGGGTATAGGGGCGGGAATTATTGTGAACGGGCATCCGGTTCATGGTTTGCAGCACCCCGAAGCCGGGCATATGTTTGTGCCTCATGACCGGCAGCGAGACCCGTTTCAGGGAGTTTGTCCGTTTCATCAGGATTGTCTGGAAGGGCTGGCTTCGGGGCCGGCCATGGAAAAACGCTGGCAGGCCTCGCCTGAAACGCTGCCTTCGGATCACCCGGCCTGGGAGCTGGAAGCTGACTATCTGGCGTATGCCTGCGCCAACCTGCTCTTCAGTGTGTCTCCGCAAAAAATGGTTCTGGGCGGCGGGGTGATGCAGGCCGGCTGGCTGTTGCCTCTGATTCGTCAGAAAACCAGCCGATTGTTAAACGCGTATATTCATTCTGTTCAGGCTGCCGCAGCCCTGGAAACCCTGATTACTGAACCCGGTCTGGGAACCCGCTCAGGGATTTTGGGGGCGGTCTGCCTGGCTGTTCAGGCAGAGACGTCCGGGGTATTGTCAGCCCGCATGGATACATAGCCGGTATTTTGGCTTAAAGAAGAAATTTGATCAGAATTTAAACTTATTTTAAGTTTATTGCTTTTCAACCTGTGTAAAACTGGGGTATACTTTTCTGCTTGTCAGCAAAATGTTAACCAGAGAAAGAGCTTTTATGAATCAGGAAAGAACCGATTTAAGAAATATTGCCATTATTGCCCATGTTGATCATGGTAAAACAACCCTGGTAGATGGTCTTCTCAGACAGGCCAATACCTTTCGCGTAAATCAGCAGATCGCTGACCGGGTGATGGATTCTAACGATCTGGAACGTGAGCGGGGGATTACCATTCTGGCCAAAAATACCGCCATTCAAATACATGATCCGGAAACCAACCAGTTGGTAAAAATTAACATTGTAGATACCCCCGGACATGCCGATTTTGGAGGTGAAGTGGAACGGGTGATGAATATGGTGGATGGCGTGCTCCTGTTGGTTGATGCCGCTGAAGGCCCCATGCCGCAAACCCGTTTTGTTTTGCGAAAAGCCCTCGAAATGGGGCATAAAGCCATTGTGGTGATCAACAAGGTGGACCGTAAAGACGCGACCCCGCTGGATACTTTGAATAAGACGTTTGATCTGTTTATTGAACTGGGCGCCAGTGATGAACAGGCAAACTTTCCGATTGTCTATTGCAATGCCGTTTCCGGTCGGGCCGGTCTGACCCCCGAACTGAGTTCCGACTTAAAACCCTTATTTGATACGATTTTGCGCCATATCCCCTGCCCGGTTGTGGATGCAGAGGCTCCGCTGCAGATGTTGGTAACGACCCTGGGGTATGATGAATACCGCGGTGTAACCGCAGTCGGAAGAGTTTTTGCAGGTTCCATTCATGCTGGCGAGCCATTGGCCCGTTTAACCATTGATGGGCAAAATCTGCCGGAGCGGGCGCGTTATCTTTATGTTCATCAGGGGTTGGAAAAGGTTGAGGTAGAGCAGGCTTCAGCCGGTGAAATTGTTGCGCTGGCCGGTCTGGAAGGGATTGCCATCGGTGAAACCCTGGCAGATCCGGAGCATCCGGTTGCGCTGGACCCGATTCGGGTCGAAGAACCAACCATCCGAATGACTTTTGGGGTAAACACCTCGCCTATGGCTGGCGTGGAAGGCCGCTGGGGAACGTCACGCAACCTGCGCGAACGGCTTTATGATGAATTGCATCATAACGTTGCCATGAAGGTCGAAGACACCGAATCAACAGATACTTTTCTGGTTTCGGGGCGGGGTGAATTGCACCTGGTGATTTTGATTGAAACCATGCGCCGGGAAGGGTATGAGTTTCAGGTTTCAAGCCCGGAGGTAATTTATAAAGAGGGCGAGAATGGTGAACTGCTTGAGCCGTTTGAAGAAGTGCATATTGAAACCAGTAAAGAAACGGTTGGCGTGGTGGTTGAAATGCTTGGAAACCGCCGCGGACAAATGTTGTCGATGGAAGATACGCCTGCCAGCGGTGTCCATTTGAAATATCTGGTTCCTACCCGCGGGCTGCTTGGTTTCCGCTATCAGTTTCTGACGGCTACCCGCGGCATGGGCATTGTGAACACGCTGTTTTATGGGTATCAGCCCATTGTCAAAAACATCGCTTCACGGCAGACCGGCTCGCTGGTTGCCTGGGAGCCGGGAGATACCTCTAATTATGGTTTAAAGAATGCTGAAGAACGCGGCACGCTTTTTTATGGCCCGGGTGTGCCGGTTTATGAAGGCATGGTGGTGGGCGAAAGCCAAAGGCCGGGGGATCTGGTCATCAATGTCTGCAAGAAAAAGCATCTGACCAACATGCGCTCTTCCAATAAAGATATTGAAGTGCGTCTGAATACTCCGCGCAATATGAGTCTGGATGAAATGATCGAGTACCTGGCTGAAGATGAACTGCTGGAGGTGACTCCGCTGAATTTGCGTCTCAGAAAACGAATTCTGGATTCTGATGAGCGCGGCAAGCAGACCAAAAAAGCCAAAGAGGCTTTGGAAGAATAAATTCTTCTTTTCTCTGTACAATGACTCGGCTTAATGAAACGGGCAGCTTAACAAACTGCCCGCTTTTTTAAGTTTTTTTCAGGCAGCGTTTGCATCAGAACCGTTATAATCAGCCTGTGCGGTTGTCTGAAACATTAACCCCGGAGACCCTGTTTGCCGGCGGGGAACTCTACGAAGACCCTTTCTTTTCTGTGGCTGAACCAGCGCTGCCCTGCCGGGGCTGGCACTTTCTGGCCGGCGGGCAGTGTTGCCTGCGGGTGATTGCCCGCGATCTGATTCGCCGGGGTGTTTTGCGTCTGCTGCTTCCTGCTTACATCTGCCCGGATGTGCTGACGGTTTTACAGCAGGAAGGGGTTGATGTTGGTTTTTATGCGGTAAACCAAAACTTTTTTCCTGACCTGAAACAGATTGCCGATGGACTGAACCAACCGGTTCAGACGGCTCTTTATCTGGTTCATTATTTTGGTTTTCCCTGTCCGCTTTCTGCTCAGAACTTCTTTTATCGTTTGAAACAGCAGGGTATTCTTCTGATCGAAGATAATGCTCAGGCGGGGTTTCTGCCTGAGCGGCTGGGTTCTTATGTTTTTAACAGTATGCGCAAGCTGGTTCCATATGACGGCGGGTATTTGTATGCAGAAACTCCGCTGCAGGATCTGATTCCAGACCTGACTCAGGATGCGGCCCCGCGGTTGAAGAAAATCCGGGCTTACCGGCGGGGGCTGACGGAATATCTTTTTCGGGGGGCTGATACGTATGACCAGCTGGTTGAACTTTATGAACAAAGCGAACAGGAGTACCTGAGCGCTTCTGTTTCTGCCGGCAATGTTCTCGAAAAAACGGCGATTGAACATCAGAACTGGGAGGCGATTCGTCAAATTCGGCGCAGGAATTATCTGTATTTGCTCAAAGCGCTTCGGAGCTTCACCCAATTAAAGATTATTTTCCCCGTTCTTCCGCCGTCGGTCATGCCGATGGGGTTTCCGGTGTATTCTATAACCGATGACCGCGATGGGTTGCTGGAGCGGCTGGCCGAAGCCGGCATTGGCCTGACAGTTCACTGGGAGGCTGTTCCCGATCATCCCATTCTGAATCAAAATGCTGTGGCGGTGGATATGGCCCGTCATATTTTTACCCTGCCGGTTGATCAATTAACAACTCAGGCTCAACTGGATTATCTCTGCCTCCAGCTTAAACAGGCAGGCGTTCAATGATTCGGAGAGCAGAAAAACCCCCCTTTCCGGATCCCGAATAAAAAACGATCTGCCTGATTTTTCCGCACATCTTTCCTGTGATTGTTTACAATACGTTAAAAGCTGATTTTCAGTCCGGCATTGCCTGGTTAATTTTTAATAAAAATGCCTGGGCATTCTGTTGGATCATGAATCAGAGTAGAATCTATTTAAAGCGAATTCGGGATAATACTTTGGTTGGATGAAGGATCATGCGGGCGCAGTGAAGCCGTCTGTTTTGGCACGGGAGATGGCTTTGGCCGGAAAGCGGCTCTGCCGGGTTCTTATGGTTTATTCGTATAGGCTTATCCCGAGCGGATGTCAGGTTTGAAACCTGAGGCACATCACCGGTAAGAAAGGATGGTATATCGTATGGCTCTTCTTCGTTTGGATCACATCCCGCAAACTACGAAAGTAAACCAGCAGGTTTTCTTAATTATTCCTGAACCGAATCAGACAGCAGAAAAAAGCCTTCAGGATCGTAAAGTGATCTATTTGTTGCATGGTCTGGGAGATGATGCCAGTTGCTGGCAGCGTTATTCCATTGTGGAGACTTTGGCCTGGCATTACGGGTTTATTGCCGTTATGCCTTCGGTAGACCGCAGTTTTTACACAGATTTGCCCAATGGCCGGGCTTATTTTACGTATCTTACTCAGGAGCTTCCTCAATATTTGAAACAGGTGTTTCAGCTTGCTCCGCAGCGGAAAGATACCTGCATTGCCGGCTTATCCATGGGCGGCTATGGGGCGATCAAAGCCGCTTTGCTGCATCCTGAGTTGTATCAGGCTGCCGCCAGTTTTTCAGGGCTGGTCTCTTTTGAGAATATTGAAATGCTTATGAGCGACCCGCGCTTTGAAGAGTTTAAAACCATTTTCGGCGATACTGCCCACTTAAAAGGCGGCGTGCACGACCCTGGAAGCTGGGTTCAATCAGCCGCCAAAAGCGGTCAGGCGCTTCCTGAGTTGTATGTTTCGTGTGGCCGGCAGGACTATCTTTATTCTTTCAATCAATGTTTTCGCGCCAGCTGTGCTGAAGCCAATATTCCGGTGCATTACTATGAAGAAGATAACGATCATAACTGGATATTCTGGGATGATCAATTGCGCCGTTTTATTCGCACGCTTTATGACGGAACCGTGTTTGAGGGTTCAAAGCCACCGGCATACCAGTAAGCGTTGGTTGCCTGACTGCATCAGGGAAGACTTAAAAACCATACCGGAGATTTTTGTCCGGTATGGTTTGTTTTTATGACAGGGTTGTTTTGGGCAGATCGGTGAAATATCGGATTAACGGAACAGTTTTGATGCTTTCTGGATCGTATCCCAGAAGCCATAGAACAGCGGTATCACTACGGCCAGCCAGGCAAACCCAATGAGTACCGGGCTGGTGGGGCGGTCTTTCTGTCCGTCTTTTGAGGTGACAGTCCTGGTTTCTTCTTTCGTCATCATAGAGCGGCGGGCCTCTGCCAGTTCTTCGTCACTCATAAACTTATCTTCAGTTACCGGTGTTACCAGCAGATTGCAGATAAAGCCGATCACCAATAACCCGGCCAGGATATACATGGTTTGATCATAAGCATGTGTGCTGGGAACGCCTTTTTTCAGCTGAAATTCTCGAATGTAGTTCACCAGTACCGGGCCGAGGATACCCGCCGTAGACCAGGCGGTCAGCAGGCGCCCATGAATTGCGCCGACCATTTGGGTTCCAAACATATCTGCCAGATACGCCGGGATGGTGGCAAAACCGCCGCCGTACATTGAAACTGTAATACAAAATGCAATGACAAATAATGGCAGACTGCCAATTTTTCCCAGGGTGGGTACCAGAGCATACAAAATGGCGCCCAGCACGAAGAAGATGAAGAAAGTGGTTTTGCGGCCAATTTTATCTGAAAAAGAAGCCCAGACAAACCGTCCGCCAATATTGAATAATGAAAGCAGACCGGCAAACCCGGCTGCTACGGATGCGATTTGAGTTTTCTGGGCTGGGTTCAGTTCAGAAAACGGGATGTTTAGGTTGATCAGCCGCCCGCCGAATACTTCCTGCAGCAGCGGTGAAGCCATGCCGAGAATGCCGATGCCGGCTGTGACGTTTAAGCACAGAACTGCCCACAACAGCCAGAATTGGCGGGTTTTCATGGCATTTCTGACGCTCATATGTTTGGCGGTGATCATGCCGGTGTGGGTGTCTTCGGGTTTTGGTTCCCAGCCGGCTGGTTTCCAGTCAGCGGGCGGAACCCGGTAGCTCAGCGATCCAAAAATCATAAACAGAAAGTAAATGCCTGCCAGAACCAGAAAGGTTTGCCATACACCAACACTGGCAGAAGTTGCAAAGTGTTTCATTAAGGTGTCAGCCAGTGGCGCGCCGATCATGGCTCCGCCGCCAAAACCCATAATGGCCATCCCGGTAGCCATGCCGCGCTTGTCAGGGAACCAGCGCATTAACGTTGAAACCGGAGAAATATACCCCAGACCCAGGCCGATGCCCCCGATCATCCCGGCGCCCAGCCACAGCAGCCAGAGCTGATGAAGGTAAACTGCCAGAGCCGCAATCACCAGTCCGCCGCTCCAGCAACAGGCAGCTACCAGGCCTACTTTGCGGGGGCCGGCTTTTTCCAGCCAGCCGCCCCAGATGGCGGCAGAAGATCCCAGGAAGACAAAAAACAGGGTAAATGTCCAACCCAGAAGTGAAATGGGCCAGTCACAGGTCGAATTTACCAGATGTTGAAAAAAAGTTATGTTTTCCGGGCAGGCTGCTGCCTGGTTAACGCCTATTGCTTTTGACAGCGGCAGCCAAAAGACAGAAAAACCATATGCCATACCAATGCTCAGGTGAATCGCCAAAGCAGCCGGAGGAACCAGCCAGCGGTTAAATCCAGGTTTTGCGATGGTGTGTTCCTTGCTTAAAAACTCAGATATTTTCATGTGAACTTCCTTGGGGAAAATTTGGGGATTAAATTAAAAACGAAAACCCTACCCCTACATTATAAGAACAATAATGCAAATCATCAAATAAGATGTTCAGACAGGTTTTCGTCTGCTGTACATTGAGCTGAAGTCCGAGCTGAAGTCCATGAACTGAAGTCCATGATAAAAAACATTGCAGCAGACCTGTTTTATGGGAAATTTAAAGTGATATTTAAAGTGATATTTAAAGTGATAT
>CAZEEL010000042.1:14836-18129 GCA_964511135.1 uncultured Leptolinea sp.
GACCTGTTTTATGGGAAATTTAAAGTGATATTTAAAGTGATATTTAAAGTGATATCTTCTTCTTTCTGAGAAAAAGGTACAATCTGTACTGTATGTCTGATTTGCCTTTCTCCGGCTTTTTACCGGACTGGTATCACCAGTTTCATTCTCCGGTTACCCTGGAAGATTGCGGAAAACGATGCGCTCCGTATAACCCGCATGGAATTCCTTTTTGCTGCGATCTGTGTCACAGTATTCCGGTTGCTTATCGGTCGGAATGGGGTTATTTAAAGAAGCATACTGATCTCTGGCATGCATGGCAGGGGAATGAATGTTCTGAAGAACCGGTTGACCCGGCTGCCTTCCTGGCTGAGATGCCTGATTATTTGTGCCTGTTGGCCTGCAAAGGGCCGGATGCCTGTTTGCGGCAGTTCAGAACCATCAGTTGCCGGCAGTTTCCGTTCTTTCCTTATATTACCCGGAAGGATCGTTTTATTGGTATGGCATATCATTGGGATTTTGAGCAGACATGTTGGGTCATTCAAAACCTTAATCAGGTTTCGGCACAGTTTCGCAGGGAATTTTTCGCCTTTTATGATCAGCTTTTTCAAAACCTGGGAGAAGATTTTGAAAATTATGCCTGCCTGTCAGAAGATATGCGCGAAGTTTTTTCAAACCGTCGTAAGCGGATCCCTCTTTTGCATCGCAATGGCTTTTATTATCAGATCAGCCCGGGGTCTGAAAGGATGACGCGGGTTAATGAGCCGGAAGTGCGGCGGGAGAATGCAGGGCCTTTTGCAGACGGGTGTAACGCAGCGGTTCATCAGGGTGAGTATTGTCAATGACCCAGCCGGCTTTTCGCAGCAGGTAGCAGGGAATGTAGTTGCGCACCACGCGAAACCCATCCAGCCCGCGGCCTTTTTTGACGACGGTGGTTCTTTCAAAGATGGCTTTTCGCAGATCGGCGGCGGTCTTTCCGGGGAATTCAGTAGCGCCGTCTCCGATGGTTTTCAGGATGTGCGCATCACTGTTGCCCATCTGCGCCAGGGGCAGCAGCCGGCTGATCGCTTCGCAAACGGCTGAATTGCGGGTATAGACCAGACCGCCATTATAGGTTTCTATCCCGGCCAGAGAATCACATACTTCCGGGATTTGCAGCGCGTCCAAAATAACTGAGATCTTCAGGCTGTGTACCCCCATGGCCATAGGATGAGCGGCAACACAGATCCCGCCCTGTTCGGCTGCTGCCAGAACCGTATCCACCAGGCTCATGCCCATAGGTATCGGATGATGGATAAACAAAGCCAGCAGGTGCCCGTCGCGGGTAGAAACTTCACTGCCTGGAATGATTTCCAGCCCATAGGCCGGCGCCAGTTCCAGAGCTTCATTTACGCCATCCATATTGTCATGATCCGTAATGGCAATGACGTCCAAATCGGTTTTATCGGCTACATATTTTAAAACGGCCGGAACGGAACTGGTTCCATCCGAGCTGTGAATTGTATGAATATGAAGGTCTGCCAATCCCATCTTCTATCCTTTCTCATCCATCCAAACATTTGGATCTTTCTTTTAATCCGTGTTTGTTCATAAACCATGATCGTATTTCAGTAAGAAATATATCAAAATGATTTTAAATACAGGATAAGGCGATGTTAATATCCGGTTTGGATATTTAAAATCGTTGTTAACCTGTATGTCAGCTCACCGCCATCCATAATCAGACGAAAACAGTTAAAAACTGTGTCGATCTGATTGACATCCGGCATATACCGTCTATAATAGTTTGCATGCAAACAATATCCGAAGAGCGATGCGCCAGCCAGACTGCAGACAGTTTTCGTCTGGCAATGCTGATTCGGGAACTGTATGCGCTTACCATGAAGTCGGTTGATGAGAACCTGACCGCAATGGGCATCACACACCAGCAATGCATGGTCATTAAACGCATTGCCCACCAGGGAAGTGTTCAAAACTCAGAGTTGTGTTCGTATATGAACCTCACCAAAGGTACGGTTTCAGGAATTATGAAGCGTCTGGAATCAAAAGGGCTGGTAAAAAGAGAAATCATCGCTTCTGATAAACGACATGTTCGCTATGTATTTACTGTGCAGGGGATGGCTTTTGCTGATTCTTTCAGGAGTCAATTAAATGCCATTTTTGAGAGCTTATTCCAAAATTCTGTTCCTGAGGATAAGCAACGCTATCTTTTTACCCTGCGAGAGATGATTCAGGCACTGGTAACTGAAAAAGAAAACAGCCTCCGGCAGGTGCAGGTCATCTCTGAAAATCAGGTTTCCGGAAAAAAATCTGCTGTTATTCACTGAAATTCAGGAAAGAAAATGATGAATACGTTTCAACCAAAACAAAAATTACAGGATCGTTTGTCCGTCCCCAAAAATTCTTTAATGTTGATTGCCGGGTTGGTCTGGCTGATGGCCGGCTTCATGGTTATGAAAACCGGCTGGCCTTATTTTTTAGTACTGATTAATGAGCGCTCGTGGATGATTGCTCTTTCAGCAGTGGTTTTTGTGGTCTTTTATTTACTGATCTTTTCAAAAACTGTTAAGAAACATACCTGTCGCATTCAGCAGAATCCGCTGGCCAGAATTCCTTTCTGGCAGTTTTTTGACCGGACGTCTTATATTATCATGGCGGTGATGATGAGCGGCGGAATGGCGCTGCGGAATTATCATTTAGTTCCCGGTTTTTTTATTGGTTTCTTCTATGAAGGGCTGGGCTTTGCCCTGTTTGCCTGCGGAACCCGTTTTATCAGCGTTTTTCTGCGGAAAGCCGTCCTTCTTTCGCAGGAGCCATGCGGGAAGCATTAAAATCAGGGTGTCTGAATCGAACTATCCGGCGGTCATGACTGCCGGTTGTGATTCCGGAAGACCCGCCCTGAAACGACCTGGAAGCCTGTTTTTTGGTAAAAGCCCTGAATATCCGGATCACAGGTTAAATCGATCATAAAACAACCGAAACAGCGCGAGGATCAAAATGGAGTATGGGACATTTCTATCCTGCCCTGACAAAATTTGACAAAGATTTGACTGAGTTATAAGATATAGATACAATAATACCTGAAGCGCTTTAATGGTTGGTCTTTATTTCTGCAAACCTGAAGGGAAGACATTGAGATGGTACATAAAGAATTTGATCAAAACAGATATCAGGCTTTAAAAACAGAAAACGCTCTGCAAAGTACCCTTCGTACCATTTGGCAACTGCAAAGTGAAAAACTCAGAGCAGGTTTGAAATTGATTTTAGATCTGCCGTTTTTGATGATCAATCATTTGCCAGACAGGGTTTATAAG
>CAZEEL010000043.1:0-17903 GCA_964511135.1 uncultured Leptolinea sp.
TTAATAAACCATAAATGAAGCATTAATGTTGAAAAGACCTATTGAAATAAATCCTGTTTAATGTTACCCTTATTACGTATCTTGTCAGACAACTTGACTGAAAAGACTCATTTGATGAAGATTCTAAAAAAGACGGAATGTTTTTTTACAAACAACAGGTTGCTCTTTTCTAAACGTGTTCCGTATCTTATTTTTGGGATTTGGAAATGGGACGAAATATGCAGTTTGAGTAAAGTGTTATATACAGGGTGTCTGGATTCGTGCTTCAGTTCGCCAGTGGTTGGCCAATACACGCTGTTGCCTGAAACCAAGAACCTGAAAGGGTTTGATGGTTTCCGGAATCTCTATTGGGTAAAAAAGTAGCATTTGGAAGAAACAGCCTGGTAAAATAAAGGCGGTTTTTTCGAAGGACATATAAATGGATAAAGTTTTTTTTGAACAGGGGTTAACTTCTGAGCAGTTTATTGAACTGCTGGGAGATAATAAAGTAAAATTCGAACAGTTTTTGTCGGATGCTGACGCGGACGTCGCTTCAGTGCTGCAAAGCGGCGCCGGAATTAAATTCGTTGCCGTCATTGCTGAGCCCTGGTCAGGAGATGTACTCTATAATCTTCCGCCGCTGCTCAGGATCGCTGAAAAGGCAGGCTGGCAGGTTCGTATATTCAGACGGGATTCCTATCCTGAAATGATTCTGCCCTATCGAAAAGATGGTTTATATCACTCCATTCCGGTGTTTATTTTCCTGGATGAAAATTACCGTGAAGTTGGAAACTGGGTGGAGCGGCCCGCTGCCGCAACCAAATTGATTGATGATGAATCGCTCAATCTGCGTCGCACATTGCGGGAAAAAAATAAGGAGGCGTGGAGAAAAGAAACGGTTAAGGAAATTATTCAGTTAGCACAATGCTAAGGCATTTTAAAAAAAGAAAAAGAACGGAGAAAAAAATATGATTACTGAAGGTTTAAAAGGTCGAGATTTTTTGTCTTTGCGTGATTTTACCCGCGAAGAACTGGATACCATGTTGGAAGTTGGTCTGCAATTAAAGGCTGACAATACAATGCGCCGCCGCCATGATAACATTCTGCCCATGCGCACCCTGTTCATGATGTTCTTCAATCCGTCTTTGCGCACACGCAACAGCTTCGAAGCTGGTATTTTCCAGTTGGGCGGCCACGGCCATTTCCTGCAGCCCGATGCTGTTCGTCTGCCTACCCTTGAAGGTGAAGATCAGGGTTATGGTTCAGAGCGTATTTCAGATATGGCTCGCGTACTTTCCAGCATGGGTGATGCCATTGCTATTCGTATCCTGGGCGCCAAAGTGAACTGGGAATATGAAAAAGCCGGCCGGATTATTGCTGAATTTGCCAAATGGGCTACGGTTCCGGTTATCAACATGGAAGATAACAAAGACCATCCCTGCCAGGGTATGGCTGATGCCATGGTTCTGCGCGAACAATTTGGCCGCGATCTGAAAGGCCGCAAGATTGGCGTGACCTGGACCTGGGGTTCAAGCACGACCAAACCCATTGCTCCTCATCATGACTTCCTGTATATGGCTTCTCTGTATGGCGCCGATGTTGTCTTTGCCCGGCCAAAAGAAATGCGCATTGATCCTGAAATCGAATCAGCGATTAAGAAAAACTGCGAACTCTATGGCGGTTCCTATGCCACCACCGAGAATATGGCCGATGCTTATGAAAATGCTGACATGATCTATGCCAAAAACTATGTCTGCCTTGATATGCTTCCTCCTGTTGTCAGCGAACCCAAGATGGATGAAATGTCCAAAATGTTCGCCAAATACAAAAACTGGATCTGTGACGAAAAACACATGAAAATGGCCAAACCCACTGCCGGTTACATGCATTGTCTGCCCTGCGAACGCGGCGCTGAAGTTACCGATGCTGTTCTCGACAGTGAAGCTGGTAAAGTCTGCTTCCAGGAAGCTGAAAACCGCCTGCACGCTCAGAAGGGCGTCATGGCTTGTATTATCCCGTAAGCAAATACTATTTAAATTATGCTCTGGTACCAGTCTTTGGTACCAGAGCAAAACCAGGTTAGGATATCTATGGAAAAATTCGATGTCATTGTAATTGGGGCAGGTCCTGCCGGTTCTACGGCTGGTACCATGTTAGCCAGGGCTGGCTTGAATGTTGTCATCATTGAAAGAGGTCAGGCTCCTGGTCAAAAAAATGTTTCCGGTGGTTTACTTTACTCCAGACCAATTGCTGAGATTTTCCCGGAATTCTGGAAATCTGCACCAGTGGAAAGGGCTATTACAGGACATCAATTAGCGATGTTGTCTGATGATTCTTCTGTTGCCCTGGATTTTTGCGGGCACAAATCGGCTGAACCACCTTACAACGCTTTCAGTGTTTTACGTGCCAGACTGGATCCCTGGCTGGCTGCTCAGGCAGAAGAAGCAGGAGCCAATTTAATTACCGGCGTTACCGTTGACAATTTATTGATTGAAAACGGTAAAGTGATTGGTATTGAGGCCGGCAGTGATCAATTAGGGGCAGATATTGTTATTGATGCAGAGGGAACCCGCTCTCTGTTGCTGAAAAAAGCTGGTTTACGGGAAGACTATCACCCGCATGATGTCTCCGTGGGTGTCAAAGAGATTATTGCTTTACCTGAGAAAACCATTGAAGAACGGTTTCACTGTGATTCTGGAACCGGTACAGCATATACGATATTAGGAAGCACTGCGGGCATTCAGGGCGGAGGATTTCTTTATACCAATAAAGATACCATTTCGTTAGGTCTGGTTGTAAAAATGGATTCACTTTATGAGTCTAAAAAACACCCTCATGAAGTATTAGACATTTTTAAGAAACATCCGTTCATTGCGAACCTGATAAAAGATGGCGAAACCGTTGAGTATTCTGCGCAAACCGTTCATCGGGGCGGTTACCATCTCATGTCAAAATTATATGGCAATGGGTATATGGTTGCAGGAAGCGCTGCCAGACTGTTATTGAATAATATTTTAACCCTGCGGGGGATGGATTACGCAATCATTTCGGCTGTGGCTGCTGCCAAAGCTGCAATATCGGCTTTTGAAAAGAAAGATTTCTCTATGGCTTCTCTGTCGGCGTATGAACAGGAGCTTCAGAAAACTTCTATTTACAAAGACTGGAAGACATTTAAAGATACCTATCCTCTTCTGGAAAATCAACGACTGTTTGATGTTTATCCGGAGTTGATAACCAATATTATGGAAGATCTGTTTAGCGCTTCTGATGTTCAGAACAGAAAAGCGCTGCCGATCGCATTGGGCGAAATGAAGGGAAAAATTGGCATGGTCACCATTGCCAAAGACTTACTGCAGATTGCAAGAGGGCTTGTATTATGAGTTTACAACCTGTTTCCATTGACGCCCGCCTGGGCCTGGATAAATATGAAATTGATGAAGAGCAGAGCCATATCACAGTTGATCATAGCCGTTGCGCCAACTGTCAGTTGAAGCCCTGTCTGACGGTATGCCCGGCCGTGGTTTACAAATGGGTAGATGACCATGTGGCCGTTAACTATGAAAACTGTGTCGAATGTGGTACCTGCCAGGTGGCTTGTGACCATGGCGGTAATAAAGGAATCACCTGGCGAAATCCGCAGGGTGGTTTTGGCATCATGTTTCGATATGGATAAATTAAACCAAAAGAAGGAGGACGAATATGCGGATTTTAGCGCTGATAAAGTACTCTTTGGATACTGCTGAGATCAAAGTTGATCCGGCTACCAAAGAGTTAAAAATGGCTGATGTTCCTTTTAAATTGGGAAACATCGATAAGAATGTCGCTGAAGCAGCAGTGCAGGTTAAAGAAGCTGCTGGCGGCAGTCTGATCGGGTTGACCCTGGGAACAGCAGAGGCAAAAGATGTATTTAAAGATGTTTTGGCCATGGGTGTAGATGAGATGTATTTAGTGGAAGAGGCTGCGGCTGGTGATACGGAAGCGGCTCTTTCTATTCTTGAAGCGGCCATCCGAAAACTGGGTGATTTTGACCTGATCTTCTGTGGGTTTGCCAGTGATGATGGCTACAGCTATCAAACCGGGCCCCGCCTGGCAGAACGACTTGGTTTGCCGCTGGTCTCCTACGTCAGCAGTATCAGTGTTCAGGATGGAAAAGTAAAAGCAGACCGAAATCTTGAACAAAATATTCAAACCGTGGCGGCTCCTCTTCCGGCAATTGTCAGTGTGGCAGAAGAGGCTTTTCCTCCCCGCCGTACTACTCTGATGGACGCTTTAAAAGCCAAAAAGAAGCCTGTAACTACCTGGACAGTTGCTGACGTTGCGGCTGCTCCGGTTGAATCAAAATTACAGTCTGTCTCTCAACTGGGCATTGTGGTTCACCGCAAGCAGGTTCTTCTGAAAGGAAAACCGGTTGCAGAGCTGGCCGATGCATTGATTGACGCTTTGCTGCAAGAGAATGTCCTGAAAGGAGGCGCTTAATCATGGCTAATAATTCAATTTTGGTTTTCAGTGAAGATGCTGTTATTCTGAAACAACTGCTGGGAAAAGCCCGTCAGCAGGCTGATCTGGCCGGAGCAAAAGTGTATGCGGTTGCTGCTGCTCAGGATGCTGAAGCGGTAAAAACCGCCGGCGCTGATGTAGTTTATGCTGTTGATGGTGATTTGTATAACCCTGAAGTGACCGCTGCCGTTTTAATGACTGCTTTTGATAAGGTTCAGCCGGTATTATTGGTGGTCAGTGCAACCAAAACCGGGATGGAAACGGCCCCCAGAGTGGCTGACAGGTATCATGCCGGGTATGCTACCTGGGCCATTGACTTTTCTTTGGATGGCGCCAGTCAGGCAACTACTGCTCAGTGTATGTTATATACGGGTTCCGGTATGGCTACTTATCAGTTTAAACCGGGGCAGGTTGTTTTGACGTCTGCCGGAAATGTTTATGAACCTCTGGCAACCCCCTTTGCTGCAGCGGCTGTCGAAAAACTGGAATACACGGTAAGCAAACCCGCTTTGGAAGTATTGGACTACAAAGCAAAGCCCAGCAGCGGTGTTCGTCTGGAAGACTGCAAAATGATTGTGGATATTGGGCAGGGTATTAAGCAAAAAGAAGATCTGGCGATGATTAACGATTTAGCCGGTATCCTGGGCGCTCAATTGGCCTGTTCCCGCCCAATTGCTTCTGACCGTGATTGGTTCCCGGAATGGTTGGGCCTGTCAGGCGCTCATATTAAACCGGAATTATGTCTGGCGGTCGGTATTTCAGGCGCTATTCAGCACATTATTGGGATCCGCGATTCACATCTGATTGCGGCGGTAAATAATGACGAAGGTGCAGCTATTTTCAATCAGGCTGATTATGGCGTATTAGCTGATTTGTATGAGTTCATCCCTGCTTTGCTTGAGCGGATGAAAGCTCGGGGAATCACATCTGCTTAAAAAGCATAACCGTGGAACACCCCTTAACGAATAAAAATAAATTAAGAGGAGATTGTAAATGAAAAAAAAGATCGGTATTATTGGCGGCGGCATCATTGGAACCTCAGTAGCCTATTTTCTGAGCAAATACGAAGATGCAGATGTGACCCTGTTTGAAAAAAACAGCATTGGCTCTGGTACCACCGCAAAATCGGCCGCAACATTTTGTTTGATTGACGATTCAGTGGCTCATGAATTCTGGTCAGTTCGTCTGTTTGGTTTTGAATTCTATACCGGAATTGAAAAACAGCATCCCGGATCTACCGGCTTTGAAAAGACCGGTACGCTGACGGTTTGCCCCTACCGGGAATATGAAATGTATGTCAAGCAGGCGGTTGATCTGGCTACTTCTGCCGGTTACACTGCTGAATACACCACAGATAAAGAAAAAATCCTGAAAGTAATTCCTGACCTGAACCTTGATAATGTTTTAGGCGCTGGCTGGTGCCCGGATGATGGTTTCTTTGATGCAACCATGTGCGCCAATACTCTGGCAAAAATGGCTAAAGAAGCCGGTGTAAAGGTCATGATTGGTACCGAAGTTACCGCAGTAAATAAAACAAACAATAAAGTTACGGGTGTCGATACCAATAAGGGTCATTTTGATCTGGATGCAGTGGTTGACGCCAGCGGCCCGTGGATTCGCCATACCGCTAATCTGGCCGGCATAAAAATGCCTATCTGGCACACCAAGGCCGAAGTCTTTATTCTGGAACCCAGCGAAAAATTGGGTTATCCCTTCCCGGTGCTCAAATACCCGCGCTGGTATGCCCGTAAAGATAAAGATAACGTCTTTATCTGCAAATCTCACCAGAGTATGGATCTGAACGATCCCGAACACGCCGGTTTCTGGGACCCTGACACATTGCCATTGACCGGTCATACGGATGCCTACTTCTGGGATTTCCTGACCGAGCAGTTAATGGAAGAATATCCGCGCCTGCTCGAGTCTGCTATTGTCAATGACTGGGTTGGTTATCGCGCTGAACCGCCAGACTTCCTGCCGGTATTGGGAAAAACTTCTGTAGATGGATATTTCCTGGCCTCAGGCGCCGGCGGAAATGGTGTGATTGAAGGCCCGACCATTGGTCGTGATATGGCCAAACTGATCATGACCGGTGAAGTGTCCTGGTATGTTGATCGTCTTCCGTTGTCACGCTTTGATAATCTGGAATATGACGAACACGGTAAGATCTTCTCCAAACCTGATATCCTGATTAAGTAAGAATGATTAAAAGCAAGACACTCCTGTTATTACAGGAGTGTCTTGCTGCGAAGAAAATTTATCGTTTGTATCCTGGAGGCAGCGCCATGCGTTTATTGATTATCAATCCGAATACTTCTGAAAGCTTCACCGATAAAATGAAAGTGGTGGCAGCTCAATATGCTGACCCAAAAACAGAAATACTGGCAGTCACCGCTGCCTCGGGGCCCAGATCCATTGAAAGTGTTTACGATGAAGTTTTAAGCGCTCCAGGCACCGTGCAGACTGCTCTTGAATATCTGGATCAATGCGATGCGGTTGTTATTGGCTGTTTCAGTGATCATTCTTCTATTTATGCTTTGCGTGAAATTACCGATAAGCCTGTTTTGGGCATTGCCGAAGCTTCGATGATGATGTCCTGCATGCTGGGGAACAAATTCAGTGTGGTCACCACGAATTATGAATGGGAGCCCAAGCTGTGGAATGCGGTTGACCATTACGGACTCTCGGGGCGCTGCGCTTCCGTTCGATCTACCGGGCTGGCGGTTCTGGCGCTGGAAACAGCCAAACCTGAAGAGACTTATCGAATGATTGCCGATACTGCCCGAAAAGCGATGGAGCTTGACGGCGCTGAAGTGATCTGTTTGGGTTGTGCCGGAATGACCGGGCTGGATAAACAACTGGAAAAAGAATTGGGCATTCCGGTTGTTGATGGCGTTGCGGCTGCGGTTAAATTCCTGGAAGGTATTCTTGGATATGGTGTGAAGACCAGTAAGCGCTTATATTATTCCAGACCTTTTGAAAAAGAACTGGTGAATATGCCGGCGCTTTTCAGTAAGCCTTATCAAAAGCATTCTTAATCAACAGACGGTTAAAATACAGAACGGCAGTTTTACATTTACGGTATCTGGTGAATACGAATATGACAGAAAAACAGAACAGCAATGAGCGTTTTCCTCTCATGGAAGCATGGGGTACGCCGGTTATTCGGCATATCATGTCTCATGCTTCTGTGCGTTCCTATTCGCCTGATCCGATTCCGGATGAAATGATTTCCTGGCTGGTGGCTGCCGGTCAGGCGGCTCCTTCAACCTGCTTTCGGCAGGTCTACAGTGTGATCGCCATTAAGAATTCTGAGACCAGGATAAAAATGCGCGCTCTGTGCGGCGGGCAGAAATGGGTTGAAGAATGCCCGGTCTTTCTTGTCTTTTGCGCTGATCTGAATCGGCTGGATACCGTCTGTAACGAACGCGGCCTGAATGTAAACCTGGAGCATACTGAAACTTTATTAAGTGCGGTTATTGACGCTGCGCTGGTTGCTGAAAATGTGGCGTTGGCTGCGGAGTCGCTGGGACTGGGCGTTGTAATGATTGGCGGGGTCAGAGATGATCCGCGGGCGGTTATTGAACTTCTGAATTTACCAAAGGGTGTTGTTGCTCTTATCGGAATGTGCGTTGGCTTTCCGGCAGAAAAGAACCGTGAAACTCTCAGAAAACAAAAACCCCGTCTTCCGGTGGAAGAGGTTCTTCATTGGGAAAAGTATGGTTCAGAAGGACGGATGCAGCGTCTGACAGAATATAATAAGCTGATCAAAGAGCGTGGCGTTTATAAAACCCATGAAGGAAAGCCGAATGGTTGGACGAATGTAATGGCTCGTACAACATCTCAGGCGCCTGCTGAAAATGGAAGACTGGAGTTGCTTCAAATCCTGCGTGAGCAGGGTTTTGAAATGAAATAGCCTATGAGCCGATTGTTGCTTCGGAATGTTACTCTTGCAGACCCAGATCAGATACAGGATATTCTGATTGAAAATACGCATATCCTGAAAACAGGCGCATCTTTGCAGGAGAAGGCTGAAAAAGTAATGGATTTTCACGGTTCTCTTTGCCTTCCGGGAATGGTAGAACCGCATGTTCATCTTGATATTGCTTTAATGAATGATTCGCGTGTCCCTGGCCGGGCCAAAAGCTTTAAATTTCCCTCTGAGTTGAATACAGACCTGGAAAGCAAACGTCGTTCTTTCACGCGTGAAAGCATTGAACAGAGGGCTATCCAGGCTATTCAAATGGCAAACCGTCATGGAGTAACTGCCATGCGTGCGCAATGTCATGTGGATGTTGAAGTGGGTCTGAAACATCTTGAAGCGCTTGTTTCGGCCAGAGAGAAAATGGCTTCAAATATGACCTTACAGATTGTAGCCTTTCCCCAGCAGGGTTTGTTAACTCACCCTGGTACCATTATGCTTATGCGTGAGGCATTACGCCAGGGGGCTGATGTTATGGGATGTGCTGCCAATCTGGAAACAGATCCTTCTGCAACGTTTCAAAAGCATATTCTGGCGGCCTTTGATCTTGCGCAGGAATTTGACGTTGATTTGGATGCGCATGCTGATTTGTCTGTGCCTGAAACCCTTGAAATGCATGAAATGGAGATTGTTTTCATTGCTGAAGAGACTTTGCGGCGCAGTTATCAGGGGCGGGTAAATGCAGGTCACTTGTGCGGTCTGGATTCAGCTGCACCGGAAACCACGCGGGCCGTCATTGAGCTTATCCGGGAAGCCCGAATCGGGGTAGTCAGTCAGCCGGACATGTACCGGCTGGGCAGAACGGATACCATGCATGTTCGGCGCGGGTTAACCCGGGTTAAAGAATTATTAAACGCCGGCGTAAATGTTACTTTTGCTTCCAATAATGTCCGTGATGCTTTGCGGCCCATGGGGAACTTTAACCTCCTGGAAGAAGGATTGATTCTGGCTTATGGGGCTCATATGGATAGCGTTGAAGAACTGAATACGCTGATGAAAATGTGTACCTTCAATGCTGCTGCAATGTTGAAGCTGCCGGATTATGGATTGCAGCCTGGCAATGAAGCGAATTTGGCAGTGATGAATGCTCCCAGTCCTTCTGCTGCTCTGATTGATCAGGCTGAGTGCCTGTTGGTGGTTAAAAGCGGAAGGATATTGTTTGAGCGATCGGGTATCAACAGTACGATTAATGACAATTGAAAGAATAAACGAAGGAGATTTTGCAATGACAGATGAATTAAAACAAACAGGGTTACATCAGTGGCATGCTGATCATGGCGCAAGAATGGTTCCTTTCGCCGGGTTCGATATGCCGGTGCAATATCCAACCGGGCCGATTGTAGAGCATGAAGTAACGCGTACAATTGCCGGTCTTTTTGATATTGACCATATGGGTCAGGTTGAAGTGCGTGGGAAAGAAGCGGAAGCCGCGGTTAACTATCTGGTTACATATGACATTACACAGATGAAAGATTTTGATGCGCATTATGCCGTTTTATGTTATGAAGATGGCGGCTGTGTCGACGATGTTTTCGTTTATAAACTTCCTGATAAGAAAAATGGCGGATCATATTATTTTATTGCCATCAATGCCGGCAATCGCGACAAAGATATTGCATGGATGAAGGCACACATCACCGCGTTTGATGCAGAGTTTAAAGACGTTTCTGATGAATACTATATGACTGCTTTTCAGGGCCCCAAAGCCCCTGAGATTTTGAATCGTATTACCACTGGTAATATTCTTGACATCCCTCGTTTTACGGCTGTTTGGGATACTATTCTGGGTGATGTGCCAATTTTGCTGGGTCGCACCGGGTATACCGGAGAAGATGGTTTTGAACTCTATGTTCCTCAGGAACTGGGGTTGAAAGTATGGGAAGGGGTTCTTAAAGCCGGTGAAGAAGACGGCGCCAAACCCATTGGTCTGGCAGCCCGTGACAGCCTGCGTTTTGAAGCTGCCATGCCGTTATATGGTCATGAAATCAACGCTGGAATCACGCCCATTGAAGCCGGGTTGGGCTTTGCTATCAGCTACAATAAAGAATTCATTGGCCGTGATGCTCTGCTCAAACAAAAACTTGAAAAAACCGGTCGCAAGCTGGTAGGTTTTGAAATGGCAGAGCGAGGCCTGCCGCGCGAACATTATCCGGTATTAAAGGATGGCAAAGAAGTCGGATATGTTACCAGTGGAATGTTTTCGCCTACCACCAAACGCTTTGTGGGAATGGCGCTGGTTCCCAGTGAACTGTCTGCCCGCGATACTGAGATTGAGATTCTGATTCGTGAAAAAGCCGTAAAAGCTAAAGTCGTGAAAAAACCCTTCTATGTGCCGGCTTATCGCCGTACTGAAGGTAAATAATGCACAAGGTGCAAAAAAAGAAAGGAAAAGGAGAAAACCATGCCTTATCTCCCGCAAACTAAAAGTGATACCGAAAAGATGTTAAAGGAAATAGGTGTTTCGTCGGTTAAAGAGCTTGTCAGCAATCTTCCGAAAGAACATCTTTTTCCAAAATTAGATCTGCCGAAACCAGCCTCAGAAATTGAAATACTGGCTGAACTGAATGAACTGGCAAAAAAGAACAAAACCAGCGATGATTTAGCCATTTTTCTTGGCGCAGGCGCTTACAATCATTTTGTTCCCAGTGCTTTGCCGGCGCTCTATTCACGCGGTGAATTCTTAACCGCCTATACTCCCTACCAGCCGGAAGTCAGCCAGGGCACTCTGCAGGCGATTTTTGAATATCAGACTATGGCAGGCAGGTTGCTGGCGATGCCGGTCGTCAACGCCAGTCACTATGACGGCGCTACTTCGATGGCTGAAGCCGCTATTATGAGCATCAGTCTATCCAATCAAAAACGGAAAAAAGTTGTCGTAGCTCCTTCTGTGCATCCTCAATATCGTCAAACCATGCGCACTTACATTCCCCGGAAAGATGTTGTGATTACGGGCGATGAAAATCCGGCTGCCGGCATGGATGATCTTTTGAAACTGGTAGACAAGAATACTGCCTGTCTGATCATTCAGAACCCAACCTTCTTTGGTGAAATTATTGATGTTGAAGGTTTGGCTGATAAAGTTCATGCAGCGGGCGCTTTGCTGGTCGTGGTTGCTACTCCGCTGATGAGTCTGGGGCTTTTAACTCCTCCTGGAGAATATGGAGCTGATATTGTTGTGGCTGAGGGGCAGCCTTTAGGCGCCGGTCTGAATTATGGCGGACCCTATCTCGGCGTCTTTGCTACCCGCGAAGAGTTTATTCGCAAGATGCCTGGCCGTCTGATTGGGCAAACGGTAGATACTGAAGGAAACCGTGGTTATGTATTAACGCTCAGTACCCGTGAGCAGCATATCCGGCGTGAAAAAGCGACCAGCAATATTTGTTCCAACCAGGGTTTGGTTGCGCTGATTGCTTCAATGTATATGTCCTATATGGGCAAACAGGGAATGCGCGAGGTTGCTGAACAGTGCTACCATAAGGCCCATTATCTTGCTTCGCAGATTGCGAAAAATACAAAATTCAAAGTTTTAACCAATGGTGAGTTCTTTAATGAATTTGTGGTTGAATGTCCTCAATCCGTCGATGCAATCAATGATGCGTTGCTGAAGAAAGGCATTCTGGGCGGGTATGATCTGGAAAAAGATTATTCCAATCGAAAGAATCAGATGTTGCTTTGCGTTACTGAAATGAATTCCCGTGCCCAAATTGATCAATTGGTTGAAGCCTTAAAAGAGATTGGAGAGTAAGCCATGTGGTTAGATCCTGAACCTGTTATCTATGAACTATCGTCCCCAGGGCGTACTGCTTACACTCTTCCCGATCTGGATGTTCCTCAGGCGCAGCTTCCAAAGAAGCTGGTACGTGCCGAGGTAGATTTACCGGAAGTCAGTGAGTTGCAGTTTGTCCGTCATTATACGCATTTGAGTCAGAAGAACTATTCTATTGATACGGTGTTCTATCCCCTTGGTTCCTGTACCATGAAATACAACCCCAAGGTTAATGAAAAAGCTGCCAGTATTCCTGGTTTGACTCATATTCATCCCCTGCAGAGAGAATGCACTGTTCAGGGTACCTTAAAACTGATCTATGATCTTCAGGTCATGCTGGGTGAGATCTCCGGTTTCAAAGGCACCACTTTGCAGCCTGCTGCCGGAGCTCATGGTGAGTTTGCCGGTGTACTGATGATGCGGGCTTATCATGAAAGCCGCGGTGATTTTAAACGAACCAGAATGCTCATTCCTGATTCTGCGCATGGAACAAACCCTGCTACCAGCACGATGTGCGGTTACAGCGTACAAACCATTCCATCTGACGAACGCGGCAATGTTGATTTGAAAGCCCTCAGAGAAGCCTGCGATGAGAACGTTGTTGGTTTGATGTTGACCAACCCCAATACGTTAGGGTTGTTTGAAGAAAATGCCATTGAGGTTTGTAAGATCGTCCATGATTGCGGCGGTTTGGTTTATGGTGACGGCGCCAACTTTAATGCATTACTGGGTATTGTTCGCCCGGGCGATTTAGGTTTTGATGTGATGCACTACAATATTCACAAGACCTTCTCCACCCCGCATGGCGGAGGCGGCCCTGGCTGCGGCCCGGTAGGCGTCAATGAAAAATTATTGCCCTTCCTGCCCGGTCCAGTCGTAGCCAAAGAAGGCGATAAATATGTTCTTTCTTACGCGAAGCAGTCTGTTGGGCGAATGAAAGCATTCTACGGAAATTACGGTGTTATGCTTCGTGCTTATGCTTATATCCGGATGATGGGTGCTGAAGGCCTGTTAGGAGCCGGAGAAAATGCAGTGCTCAATGCCAATTATCTCAAAGTAAAGATTTCTCCGCATTATAAATTGGGCGTTGATCGGGTTTGTATGCATGAATTTGTTATCCACGGGGATATTCCTGGAACGGATGTCAAAGCTTTGGATATTTCAAAACGGTTGATTGATTATGGTATTCATCCTCCAACGAACTACTTCCCGTTGATTGTTCATGATGCGCTCATGATTGAACCGACTGAAACTGAAAGTCTTGAAACGTTAGATCGGTTTGTAGAAGTTATGATCAAAATCAAAGAAGAAGCATTAACGCAACCTGAACTGTTGCATAATGCGCCTCATATCACTCCAGTCCGACGTTTGGACGAGGTAAACGCTGTTCGTAATCCTATCCTGTGCTTTAGAGGATAAATTTTCAATCGTGGGCTCTGCCTTTCCGGCAGAGCCCAGCTAATTTAAGGAGATATTATGAGTAATAAAGAGTTGAAGAGCTGGATTGAAGCTCCTGATCAGCGTGATTTTTTGAAAGCTGAAGATCCTGAAATCTATGATTTGATTCAAATGGAACGGGTTCGTCAGAATGACGGCATTGAATTAATTGCTTCAGAAAACTATGTCAGCGCAGGTGTTTTAGCCGCGATGGGATCGGTTTTGACCAATAAATATGCCGAAGGCTACCCGGGAAAACGCTATTATGGCGGCTGCTCGGTTGTGGATATGATTGAAAACCTGGCGATTGAACGTGCGAAAAAACTGTTTGGAGCTGATCATGTTAATGTACAGCCTCATTCCGGCGCCCAGGCCAATGCCGCGGCCTATCAGTCGATTATTAAACCTGGCGATACCGTGGTTGCTCTGAAACTGGATCATGGCGGTCATCTCACGCATGGAGCAAGCTTTAATTCCAGCGGTAAGCTTTATAACTTTGTTCATTATGGCGTAAGCCCTGAGACGGAACAATTGGATTATGATGAAATTGCCAGACTGGTTGAAGAAAACAAGCCTCAGCTGCTGTTGGGCGGTGCAAGCGCCTATCCGCGCTGGTGGGATTTCAAACGTCTGCGTGAAATTGCAGATTCAGTCGGCGCTTTTTTGATGATGGATATGGCTCATATTGCCGGGCTGGTTGGTGCGGGCTTACATCCTTCACCGGTTCCATATTGTGATATTGTAACCACCACAACGCATAAGACTTTACGCGGCCCGCGCGGTGGTATGATCCTTTGTAAAGAAGCGCTTGCGAAGAAAGTGGACAGCGCGGTCTTCCCTGGTCAGCAGGGCGGGCCACTGGAGCATGTCATTGCTGCGAAAGCCGTTGCATTCGGTGAAGCCCTTCAACCGGAATTTAAGGTGTACCAGCAGAAAACTTTGGATAACGCTCAAACTTTGGCCAGCGGTCTGGTGCGTGAAGGCTTCCGCCTGTGCAGCGGCGGAACCGATAATCATCTGGTTCTGGTTGATCTTCGTTCTTACAATGTCAGCGGTAAAGATGCTGAGACTGCTTTGGATCATTCGGGTATTCACGCCAACAAGAATATGATCCCATTTGACCCTGCCAAACCAACGGTTACCAGCGGTATTCGCCTGGGAACTCCTGCGGCGACTACCCGCGGTTTTGGTACTGCAGAAATTGAGCAGATAACCCGGTGGATTGGTGAAATCTTGCGCGATTATCAAAATGAAGAACTGCAGGCGAAAGTAAAAGCCAGCGTTAAGGATTTGTGCTCAAAATTCCCTGTTCCGGCATAAGCTCTGACGGGAATGTTTTAAAAAGTATATCAGGGTAAGGTAAAATGAAATACCTTACCTTGATATTTATCTCCAGATGGAGTGTATTATGGATAAAACAGTAGTGGTATTAGTAAGCGGAGAAACCCTGGCTGGCTGGAAGCAATCTGATATTGTGAGCCAAAAAGCCAATGCACAGGCATTAGCTGATGCGCTGGTTCCCGTTATCCGATCCAACGCCAGAATGGCATTGCTTCATGGCAACAAACCGCAGGTGGGTTTTGTTTTGCTGCGTTCTGAGGTTGCCAGTCATGCTTTGCATCCCATTCCATTGGACGTTTGCGGAGCGGACACGCAGGGAGCGACCGGGTACATGCTGTCGCAGTCTTTGATTAATGTCATCCGTGAAAAACAATTGCATCGTCAGGTTATGTGCATTTTTACTCAAACGTTGGTTGAGACAAACAAGCAGGAACAAACTACTTTAACGGCCATTGGCCCGTGGTTTGACCGTGAAAAAGCTGATCAATATTCACAAACCCGCAACTGGCAGATTGTGGAAGAACCTGGTAAAGGCTATCGCCGCGGCGTTCCCTCCTTACGGCCACAACGAATTCTTGAAATTAATGGCATTCGTAAGCTGGTGAATGATGGAGATATTGTTATTGCTGCGGGCGGAGGCGGGATCCCGGTTGTACAAAATGCAGATAATCAATTTGAAGGCACCGAGGTGGTTATTGAGACTGAAATGGCCGCCTGCATGGTTGCCCAACAGATCAATGCCAATATTCTGGTAATGGTCGTTGATCGTGAAGATAAATATATTCTGTCAGGTCTGATGCGTGAAAAGATCAACACGATGACCTTGTCGCAATTGGATGCCTTGTTGTCAGACGGCGCGATATCTTCCAATACGGTCCTGCGGTCTTTAAGAGCTGCCTCAGAGTTTCTGCACAGCGGCGGAGAACAGGTACAGATTGCATCGCTTGAGAATTTATCCAGGCTGATTGCCGGTGAACGCGGTCTCTGGATAGGGCGGCAGCAGCCGGATACCCATGTTTTTGCGCAACCGACCGTTTAGAAATAAACCGGTTTTGTTTTTTTATTACACATTATGAACGTACCTGGTGAATAATATGGGAAAAACAAAGAATACAATTCTGGAGACACAGGAAGGTTTTGTTTCTGTTCAGGAGTTGAGAGACGCCCATAATCTGGAAACTCAAAATTTAAAGCTGTATGCAGAAGTAAGCCGCAAGCTGCAGCTATATTCTGCTTCCATTAAAGCAGCAGTTTCCAGTTTACTGAATCATGATTTTTTCTGGGACAGTGCAAATCAACATGAATTTCTGGAAAGTATTAATACCAGTGTCAGTCAGGTTTCTGATCTGACGGTTTTATTAACGCTGGCTTTTCGTGCTGAGGCAGGTACCCTGGAATTGGATCGTGAACTGCATGAACTTCAGGAGATTCTGTCTGTTTCGTTAGCCAATGCCAGATTGCGTTTTCCTGAGCTGCAGGTTAAAGTACATTATCCATTAATCGGTTATCCGGTATTGGTTGATTATGAATATCTTACCAAAGCCTTTTTGCTTTTAATGGAAGTGTTGAATGCTGAAAATCAGCGGGAACAGGTTAATATTGTTGCCTGTGAAGAAGGGCAATATTGGCTGGTAGAAATCAGCAACCTGAGTGTTGATCATGTCACGATTCTGCAAAGACATACCCGGACGGAGCATCTTTCATCAGAGTTGGGCAGTCTGTCTGTAGAAAATATCCTCAGGTTAAAAATTGTCAGTGAAATCATCCGTTTACAGGATATTGATATGGAAGTTCACCGGAATGCAAAAGGATTTTATGCACTGAAGCTGAAGATAAAGAAAATTGAGACTCCCTCATTGCCGGAAGGGATATAGGGGTTGCAATGGCTTCCAATAAAGTACTTTTGATTGGAGATGAACCTAACATTCTCCGCAGCATTCGCAGAAATCTTATCAGCCGCGGCTATGAAGTTTCGATTGCTTTAGACGACCAGGAAGCCGCGATGATGACGGTTTCAACCAACCCTGATCTGATTGCTCTTAATCTTGACTTTACCACCGTCAATGTAAATGGATTGGAGATTTGCAAAGCCATCCGCACATTGAGCCGGGCTCCCATTATTGTTCTTTCTACCATTGGTGAAGAAAAAGCGAAGATTGATGCGCTGGATATGGGCGCTGATGATTACGTTGTCATGCCCTTTGGCATGGAAGAATTTCTTGCCAGGGTTCGTGCCAGTCAGCGGCGCTGGGATATGTTGAAAACCGGCAGCGCAGATTCTGACCGGTTGATTCTCAATCGGGGGTTGTTGATTGATATTGACGCCCGGGTGGTGACCCTTAATGGTGAGAATATTAAATTAACGCCGCGGGAATTTGAAATTCTGGTATATCTGGCGCGTCATGCCGGTAAAGTGGTTACGCACCGAGAACTGCTTAAAGTGGTCTGGGGCAATGTGTATGGCGAAGAAAGAGAATATTTAAGGGTTTATATCTCACAGATTCGTCACAAAATTGAGGCCGATCCTATGAAACCGGAATTCATTATTACTGAACCCAGTATTGGCTACCGTTTTATTGCCGACCAGCCTTAATGCAGATGCGGGCCATGGTTAAGTTTTATCAATCTTTATGTTTTCTTTATACCTTTTTGATGTTTTCCTGATCATGTTTAAGATATTCTATGCGTTACAGATTGTGCAAGTGTCTATACCTGTGCTTCTGTAAAGCGGTGTATAATTCAAGTGAGTTTTACCGCAATTTGTTTGAAAGTTGTTAAATCTCAAATTAAGAAGAGGAGTAGAAAACAATGAAACGTGTGTCAGTTCTTTTTGTTGTAGTCATGGTTTTTGCATTAGTTATGACTGCATGTTCAGGCGCAACCCCAACCGCTGCACCTGAA